>NZ_JBHSOU010000044.1:0-123134 GCF_042656385.1 Pseudomonas sp. GCM10022186 | reverse complement strand
GGGGCGAATTCATTCGCCGAAGGCCGCGCCGCTGCCCAAAAGGCCCCACCGGCAGGCCTGCGGCCTGCATGGCGAATGAATTCGCCCCCACAGCATAAGCGCCCCATCCTGTGAATAACCCCATCGGACCAGCGGGCCTGAGCCTTTTCCCCATGGGCCTAGACTTCCCTGGCTAACCACAGAGGAGATCGGGCCATGGTCAAAGTCGCCTTGCTGGTACGCCTGGAAGCCAAGCCGGGCAAAGTCGCCGAGGTGGAGGACTTCCTTCGCGCCGGGCTGCCGCTGGTGCAGGAGGAGCCCGATACCACGGCCTGGTTCGCCCTGCGCATGGGGCCGCACAGCTTCGGCATATTCGATGCCTTCGAAGGCGAACTGGGGCTGCAGGCGCATCTGGCCGGTCAGTTGGCCGCCACGCTGATGGAACGCGCAGGCGAGCTGTTCAGCACGCTGCCGCAGATCGAGCGGGTCGAGGTGCTGGCGGCCAAGCTGCCGTTTGTCGAGGAGGAGGAGGAGTTCTAGAGCGGTTTGCTGTAGGGGCGAATGAATTCGCCCCTACAAGGCAAGATCGACCTACACGCTCGTGGTGGACAACAGCAACTGCGCGGCGATCAGGTCTTCCTGGGCATGGCCCACCGATTTGAACAGGGTGATTTCGCTGTTGGTCTGGCGATGGCCCCGGCCATGCAGCAGGTCGGCGAGTTCGAAGTGGATGCTCTGTTCCGTGATGGCGCCATCGGCGATGGCGAAGAGCAGGTCGCCGGCCTCTTCCAGCGCCCCGGCGCGGGTATCGACCACGATGCGCGAACGGGCCACCGCGGCGCTGTCGGTTTCGCGCATGCTCGGCAGGAAGGCGCCCACCAGGTCCAGGTGGGTCCCCGGGTGCAGCCAGTCACCCAGGATCAGCGGCGAGGTGGACGTGGTGACGCAGCTGATGCAGTCGGCCTGCTGGGCGCAGGTCTGCAGGTCCGGCGCGACATGCACCGGGTAACCCTCGACTTCGAGCTGGTGCGCCAGTTCGGCAGCCTTCTCCGGATGGCGTCCCCAGATATCCACACGTTCGTATTTCCGCACCACGCTGTGGGCGCGGACCATATGCGCGGCCAGGGTGCCGGTGCCCACCACCAGCAAGCGGTTGGCGTCGTGACGCACCAGGGCGCTGGCGGCCAGCGCCGAGGTGCAGGCGGTGCGCCGGGCGGTCAGTTCGGAGGCTTCCAGCACCGCCAGGGGGCGGCCGGTGGCGTCGTCGAACAGGGTGAAGAGCGCGGCGACCGAGGGCAGGCCCTGCTCGCTGTTATGGGGGAACACGGTGACCAGCTTGACGCCGACGCCCTGTCCCTTCTGCCACACCGGCATGCACAGGAGCGAGGCGTCGTCCGGCAAGGCGTGGCTGGCGCGCACCGGCGCCTCGGCCGGATTGGCCAGGCCGTGGCGCAGGGCATCGATCAGGGCCGGGTAGTCCAGCGCCGAGGCGACATCGGCGTTGGTGAAGAAACGCAGGTGGTCCATGGGTACCTCCGTAACTGAGCTGGAAGCTGGAAGCTGGAAGCTGGAAGCGGAACCCGCCCACTTCCGGCTTCCGGCTTTCTCCTAGTGCCCGCCCAGGTAGGCGTTGCGGACGTCCTGGTTGCCCAGCAGTTCCTCTCCCGTGCCGCTCATGCGGATTTCCCCGGTGACCATCACATAGGCGCGGTCCGAGAGCTTCAGCGCATGGTTGGCGTTCTGCTCGACGAGGAAGATGGTCATGCCGGTCTGGGCCAGTTCCCGCAGGGTCTGGAAGATCTGCTTGACCACGATGGGCGCCAGGCCCAGGGAAGGTTCGTCGAGCAGCAGCAGCTTGGGCCGGCTCATCAGCGCACGGGCGATGGCGAGCATCTGCTGCTCGCCGCCGGACATGGTCATGGCCCGCTGGTTGCGCCGCTCCTTCAGCCGCGGGAAGAGGTCGAACATGCGCTGCATGTCCTCTTCGGCGTGGTCCACGCCGATGGGGATGGTGCCCATCAGCAGGTTCTCCTCCACGCTCATGTCGGGGAACACCCGACGCCCCTCCGGCGACTGGGCGACGCCGTTGGAAGCGACGTAGTGCGCCGACTTGTGGGTGATATCGGTACCGCGGTAGACGATGGCCCCGGTCGCCGCACGCGGCTGGCCGAAGATGGACATCAGCAGGGTGGACTTGCCGGCGCCGTTGGCGCCGATCAGGCTCACCGTCTCGCCTTCGTCGATGTGCAGGCTGACCTTCTTCAACGCCTGGATGGGGCCGTAGAAGACGTCGACATCCTTGAACTCCAGGAGGGGTGCGCTCATGCCACTTCCTCCTCTTCGGCGCCGAGGTACGCGGCGATCACCTTGGGATCGTGGCGGATCGCGTGGGGGTTGCCTTCGGCTATCACTTCGCCGTGGTCCAGCACCACGATGTGGTCGGAAATACTCATCACCATGCCCATGTCGTGTTCGATCAGCAGTACGGTCTGGTCGTGCTCGTCGCGCAGCTTGCGGATGATCCGGCTGAGCGCCTCGGTTTCGGCCGGGTTGAGGCCGGCGGCCGGCTCGTCGAGGCAGACCAGCTGCGGCCGGGTGCACATGGCGCGGGCGATTTCCAGGCGGCGCTGCTGGCCGTAGGAGAGCTCGCCGGCCAGGCGGTTGGCGCTGTCCACCAGGTCCACCACCTCCAGCCAGTAGAAGGCGTGGTTCAGTGCGTCTTCCTCCGCCTTGCGATAGGCCGGCGTATTGAACACCCCGGCCAGCAGGTTGCGGTTGACCCACATGTGCTGGGCCACCAGCAGGTTCTCCACCACCGACATTTCGCGGAACAGGCGGATGTTCTGGAAGGTGCGCGCCAGCCCCGCGCGGTTCACCAGGTGGGTGCCGCCGAACATCTTGTAGTGCAGGCGGCTGGCGAACTGCGCCGGGTTGACGAAGTCGGTGGGCTGGAAGGGCTCGCCCAGCACCTTGATCACGTCGGTGGTACTGCCGCGGGTGTTCAGGTGGATACGGCCGCCGGTGGCCTTGTAGAAGCCGGTCAGGCAGTTGAACACGGTGGTCTTGCCGGCACCGTTGGGGCCGATCAGCGCGGAGATGGAGCCGCGCTTGATCTTCAGGCTGACGTCGTTGAGCGCCTTGATGCCACCGAAGTGCATCATCAGGTGCTCGACGCTGAGGATGTTTTCGTCGCTCATGGCGCTACTCCTTTACGCGGGGTGAAGCCGGCGCGGCTGATGCGGATCAGCCCACGCGGCCGCCAGATCATCATCAGCACCATGAGGATGCCGAAGAGCAGCACGCGGTAGTCGGCGAAGGCGCGCAGCAGCTCCGGAGCGACGGTGAGGACGAAGGCGGCGATCACCACCCCGACGGTGGAACCCATGCCGCCGAGCACGACGATGGCGAGGATCAGCGCCGACTCGAAGAAGGTGAAGGACGAGGGGTTGACGAAGCCCTGGTAGCTGGCGAAGAACACCCCGGCCAGGCCCGCGGTGGAGGCGCCCAGCATGAAGGCCGAGAGCTTCACCAGCACATGGTTCAGGCCCATGGAGCGACAGGCGATTTCGTCTTCGCGCAGCGCTTCCCAGGCGCGCCCGACCGGCATCCGGGTCAGCCGGTGCTTGATGTAGAGCACCAGCAGCACGGTGAGGAAGAGCACCACGTAGATGAACAGGAACTTCAGGTTGGGGTTGTAGGCGATGCCGAAGAACTCGTGGAAGGGCACCCCGCCGTCCTTGGCCCGACGGCCGAACTCCAGGCCGAGGAAGGTCGGTGCCGGCACCGACATGCCGTTGGGGCCGCCGGTGAAGCTCAACCAGTTGTTGAGGATCAGGCGGATGATCTCGCCGAAGCCCAGGGTGACGATGGCCAGGTAGTCGCCGTGCATGCGCAGCACCGGGAAGCCGAGCAGTGCCCCGGCCATCGCCGCCAGCAGCGCCGACAGCGGCAGCACGGTCCAGAAGCCCAGGCCCAGGTACTCGTAGCCCAGCGCCAGGCCGTAGGCACCGATGGCGTAGAAGGCCACGTAGCCGAGGTCCAGCAGGCCGGCCAGGCCCACCACTATGTTCAGGCCCAGGCCCAGCAGTACGTAGATCAGGCCGAGGATCACCACGGTCAGCAGGTACTTGCCGGCGAAGAAGGGAAAGATCACCGCGGCGACCACGATCAGCGGGATGATCCAGCGCAGCCGGCTCTTGTAATCGGGCGCACGCACGTGCACGCCGGAGCCGGTGCTCTCGAAGCGCTGCATCAGCACTTCGCCGCGGGCGGTCTGCAGGTAGAGGCTCAAGGCGAAGCGACCGGCCATGACGATGGCGATCATCCAGCCGACCCGTTCGAACTCCAGGTTGAAGCCGTAGCCGTCGAGCACCACGCCCATGATCGGGCCGAAGACGATGAGGGTGAGCAGACCGGCGATCACCGAGTCGATCAGGCTCTTCTTGATATCGATGGGTTTGCTTGCGCTAACAGAAGACATGCTTACACCTTCGCGACATGCGGACGGCCGAGCAGGCCTTGGGGACGGAAGATCAGGATCAGCACCAGCAGGGAGAAGCTGAAGACGTCCTTGTAGTCGGTGTTCACCATGCCGGAGAACTGCGCCTCGGCGATGCCGAGGATGATGCCGCCGAGCATGGCGCCGGGCAGCGAGCCGATGCCGCCGAGCACCGCGGCGGTGAAGGCCTTGATGCCGATGATGAAGCCGGCGTAGAAGTCGAAGGTGCCGTAGTTCATGGTGATCAGCACGCCGGCGAGAGCCGCCATGGCGGCGCCGATGACGAACACGTAGGAGATGACCCGGTCGGTGTTGATGCCGAGGATCGAGGCCATCTTGCGGTCCTGCTGGGTGGCGCGGCACATGCGGCCGAGCTTGGTGCGCTGGATGATGTAGGTCAGCACGGCCATGCCGAGGAAGGCGGCCACCAGGATGAACACCTTGGTGTAGGTCAGCTGCACGAAGCCTTCGCCCACATGGAACTTCAGCGCGCCGTCGAGCAAGGTGGGCACGCCCTGCTGGCGGGCGCCCTGGCTCAGTTGCACGTAGTTCTGCAGGATCAGCGACATGCCGATGGCGGAGATCAGCGGTGCCAGGCGGGTGGAGTTGCGCAGCGGCTTGTAGGCGATGCGCTCGATCACGAAACCGTACACGCCGGTCACCAGGATGGTGAACAGCAGGGTGCCGAGGATCAGCAGCGGGAAGGATTCGAGTCCGAAGAAGGCCAGGATGGCCAGGGTGATCGCGGCGAGGTAGGCGGAGATCATGTACACCTCGCCGTGGGCGAAGTTGATCATGCCGATGATGCCGTAAACCATGGTGTAGCCGATGGCGATCAGACCGTAGACCGACCCGAGGGTCAGGCCGTTGATCAGCTGTTGCAGGATAATACCGTCCATCACTCAGTCTCGTCTTTTGGAGGACCGGCCTTGGGTTCGGCCAAGCCCCCGCGAGTGGAATCAGACGGGCACCACTGAATTACCGTGTCAAATCGGACAGTAGTCGCCTGCCCGGCTCAAGCAGAAAAGGACTTCAGCAGTTTCCCGGAATACACCGACCGGCCAGGCGCGGGTGGCGTCTGGCCGGTCAGCCGAGTTGAAAACCAGTGCCGGATCAGGATCGAACGTGTCCAGGCCCTAGCCGATGCAGCCGGGCCAACGCGCTGGCGATCCTGGCCGATACTCACTGCTGGGCGTATTTACCCTTGTCGTCCCACTCGTAGATCACGTAGTCGGACACCTTCAGGTCGCCCTTGGCATCCCACTCCTTCTTGCCCATCACGGTCTGCACCGGATGGCTCTTCAGCCATTCGGAAGCCTTGGCCGCATCATTGGAGCCAGCGCCATTGAAGCCGGCCGCCAGGGCCTGCAGGGTGGCGTAGGCATACAGGGTGTAGCCCTCGGGCTCGAAGCCGCCGGCGCGGAACTTCTCGATCACCGCCTTGCCATCGGGGATTTTGCGCGGATCGGCGCCGAACGTCATCAGCACACCCTTGGTGTATTGCGGGCCACCGGCGGTGGTCACCAGTTCGTCGGTGACGATGCCGTCGCCGGAAAGGAACTTGGCGGTCAGGCCCTGCTCGCGCATCTGGCGGACCAGCGGGCCGGCTTCGGGGTGCAGGCCGCCGAAGTAGACGACCTCGGCGCCGGTGGCGCGGATCTTGGTGACCAGGGCGTTGAAGTCCTTCTCGCCACGGGTCAGGCCTTCGTACAGGACTTCCTTCACGCCGCGCTTGGCCAGTTCCGCCTTGGTGGCGTCGGCCAGGCCCTGACCGTAGGTGTCCTTGTCGTGGATGATGGCGACCTTCTTGGCCTTCAGCACGTCGACGATGTAGTCGCCGGCGACGATGCCCTGCTGGTCGTCACGGCCGCACATGCGGAACATGCCGGACAGGCCGCGCTCGGTCACGGCCGGGTTGGTGGAACCGGGGGTCATGGCGATGATGCCCGCTTCGTCGTAGACCTCGGACGCCGGGATGGTGGAAGAGGAGCAGAAGTGCCCGACCACGGCGATGGCCTTGTCCTGGTCCACCAGGCGGTTGGCGACGGCCACGGCCTGCTTCGGCTCGCAGGCGTCGTCGGCCTTCACCAGCTTGATCTTCTCGCCGTTGATGCCGCCGGCGGCGTTGATGTCCTCGGCGGCCTGGGAGGCGCCGCGCCAGTATTGTTCGCCAAAGGAGGCGTTGGCGCCGGTGTGCGGCCCGGCTACGCCTATGACTACATCAGCCTGTACAACGGAAGAAATGCCCAGTGCGGTGGTAACCGCCAGAGCCAGAAAGCCTTTTCTGAAAATCTTCTGCGACATGGAGTTTTGCTCCTGAGGTTTTTAGGGTTAGCGCTCGTGTTCAGCAAGTGGCGTGCCATTAGTTCTTGTAGTTGCTCCGCGCCCTGAAAGGCCTTTCCCACCTCCTCGATTTCTTATTTTTATTCTTCTAAATCAATAACTTCCGATTCAGCCCCAAAAAACTCCGGATGTGCCTGGAAGCCGCACGGCATCAGCATGCCAGCACGTGCGGTAACAATAGCCTCGCGGTACTTATTTGCACATGGTTGGTGCGCGTTTTTTCCCACACCGCACTGTTACCGGTCCCTCAATCCTGCAAGAAATTTCTTACTGCCTCAAAGCTGTGCACGCCAATTTTTTGCAACCTTCATCACGTGCGACGCTCACCGCATGACGGCTTCTCGTAGGGTGGAAAGCGCTTTTCATTTCCACCATTCGATGCCAACCCCAACTCCCATGGTGGACCGATGAGGCGTGGTCCACCCTACGCCTAGATCACCACACGAAGGCATTGCCCCGCGTGGTAGAGCGAAAAACCCGCTTCGTAGAGCGAACTCCGCAAACCCACCGCCGCCACCGCACACATGGGCTGGAACGGCATCGGCAACACCTGCTCGTCCCCGCTGAGCAGGTAGTCGGCGAAGGCCTTGCCCACCACGCTGCCGGTGGTCACGCCGCGGCCGTTGTAGCCGGTGAAGGCGAGCAGGCCGGACGCCGGCTCGTAGAGGCGCATCAGGTGATCGGGAGTGAAGTCGATGCAGCCGGTCCAGGTGAACTCCCAGTCCACCTTGCCCAGGTAGGGGAAGTAGTGGCGCTGGATGCGGTCGGCCCAGGCGCGCAGGAACCAGGCCGGCTTGCGCGAGCCATTGCCCAGGCTGCCGAGCAGCAGGCGGCCGTCGGCGTCCCGGCGGATGCTGCTGAGCACCTGGCGGGTATCCCAGGAGCCCTGCCCGCCCGGCAGGATGCGGGAGGCCACCTCGCCCGAGAGCGGCGTGGAGGCCACCTGGTAGTAATAGCCGGGGAAGAAGTGGCGGCGCAGCTCGGTCCACTCCCCTTCGGTGTAGGCGTTGGAGGCGATCACCACCTGCGGTGCGATGGCCGCGCCATGTTCGGTGACCACGCACCAGTTGGCGCCCTGGCGTTCCAGGCGCTGCACGGGCGAATGCTCGAAGAGCTGGCCGCCGAGGAATTTCACCGCGCGGGCCAGGCCACGGGTGTAGCCCATGGGGTTGAGGGTACCGGCGCGGCGATCGAGCAGCGCAGCGGCGATCCGGTCGGTTCCGGTGGCCTCGCGGCAGGCGGCGCCGGTCAGCAGCTCCACCGGCGCGCCACGACGCCGCCACTGCTCGCAACGGCTGGCGAGGTCGGCCTGGCCACGGGCGTTGTGGGCCATGTGCAGGGTGCCTTCGCGGCGCAGCTGGCAGTCGATGCCGTAGCGATCCACCAGGGAGAACACCAGGGACGGCGCAGCGCCCAGGGTGCGGTTGAGCCGTTCGCCGACCGTGCGGCCGAGGCCGGCCTCGATCTCGTCCGGCGCAATCCACATACCGGCGTTGACCAAGCCGACATTGCGCCCGGAACCGCCATGGCCGGCGGTATGGGCCTCCAGCAGGCAGACGCGCTTGCCCGCCTCCAGCAGATGCAGGGCGGCACAAAGGCCGGTGAAGCCGGCACCGATCACGCACACATCCACCTTGACTTCGCCATGGAGCACGGGACTTTCCGGCAGGCGGGGCGTCAGATGTTCCCAGAGGCATTCCTGGCGCAGGGTCATCGAGTGCAGTCCTTGCTCAGTCGAAGGTGATGCCCTGGGCCAGCGGCAGTTCGTGGGAATAGTTCACGGTATTGGTCTGGCGGCGCATGTAGGCCTTCCAGGCGTCCGAGCCGGACTCGCGGCCGCCACCGGTTTCCTTCTCGCCACCGAAGGCGCCGCCGATTTCCGCGCCGCTCGGGCCGATGTTGACGTTGGCGATGCCGCAGTCGCTGCCCACCGCCGACTGGAACAGCTCGGCTTCGCGCACATCGGTGGTGAACACGCAGGACGACAGGCCCTGGGGCACGGCATTGTTCAGGGCGATGGCCGCCTCGAAATCGCTGTAGCCGATCACATAGAGGATCGGCGCGAAGGTTTCGTGGCAGACCACGGCGCTCTGGCCCGGCATTTCCACGATGGCCGGGGACACGTAGTAGGCGTTGGGGAATTGCTCGGCCAATTGACGCTCGCCACCGAACACCTTGCCGCCTTCGGCACGGGCCTGCTCCAGGGCGCGCTGCATGCCGTCGAAGCTCTGCTTGTCGATCAGCGGACCGACCAGGTTGCCCTCCAGCGGGTGACCGATGCGCACCTTGGAATAGGCGGCTTTCAGGCGTTCGATGATCTCGCCCTTGACCGACTCGTGGGCGATCAGCCGGCGCAGGGTGGTGCAACGCTGGCCGGCGGTGCCGACGGCGCTGAAGAGGATGGCGCGTACCGCCAGGTCGAGGTCGGCGCTGGGGGCGAGGATCATCGCGTTGTTGCCGCCCAGCTCCAGCACGCTGCGGGCGAAGCGCGCCGCCACCCGGGGCGCCACTTCGCGGCCCATGCGGGTGCTGCCGGTGGCGCTGACCAGCGCCACGCGCGGGTCGTCCACCAGGGCCTCGCCGGCTTCGCGGGCGCCGATCACCACCTGGCTGAGGTGGGCCGGGGCTTCGCTGAAATTCTTCGCCACTCGCTCGAACAGCGCCTGGCAGGCCAAGGCGGTGAGCGGGGTCTTTTCCGAGGGTTTCCACACCACCGGATTGCCGCAGACCAGCGCCAGCGCGGCGTTCCAGGACCAGACGGCAACCGGGAAGTTGAAGGCGCTGATCACCCCGACCACGCCCAGCGGATGCCAGGTCTCGCGCATGTGGTGGCCGGGCCGCTCGGAAGCGATGGTCAGGCCATAGAGCTGGCGCGACAGGCCCACTGCGAAGTCGCAGATGTCGATCATTTCCTGCACTTCGCCCAGGCCTTCCTGGGTGATCTTCCCGGCCTCCCGGGACACCAGCTCGCCCAGTTCGACCTTGTACTGGCGCAGCACTTCGCCGTACTGGCGGATCAGCTCGCCGCGACGCGGCGCCGGCACCTTGCGCCAGGCCTGGAAGGCATCAAGGGCGCGGGCGATCTTCTGATCGACTTCGGCGCGGCCTTCCAGGCGCACGGTTCCGATGCGGCTGCCGTCGATGGGCGAATGAACGGCATGATCGCCTTGCTGGTAGAGGGACGGATCGACACCGAGGCGGTCAAGCAGTGCGGCAACCATGAGCTACTCCTGTTTCAGAATCGGGCAAAACCTGCTCATGGGCGGCTGGGCGTCGGCGATACCGCATCATGGACAGCCTCGAAACGCTCGTTTTCAGCATCGAACTCGCATGCGCGCGCATGGCCAGGTTTTAAAGAGCCAGTAATAGCTGCGAAAAGGGCTTGCCAACAAATGACCTTTCCGACACATATCATTCCGTTATTTCATGATCCGGACCGTTTTCGAGAAGCCCGATGCTCAAACGCCACATGCCTTCGATCACCGCCCTGCAATGCTTCGAGGCGGTGGCCCGGCACCTGAGTTTCACCCGCGCCGCCGATGAGTTGAGCCTCACCCAGAGCGCAGTGAGCAAGCAGGTGGCGCAGTTGGAGGAACTGCTCCAGCACCTGTTGTTCCGCCGTGTGCGCCGGCGCCTTCAGCTGACTCCGGCGGGCTCGCTGTACCTGACCGAAGTACGCAAGATCCTCGCCCAGGTGGAGATGTCCACCCACTACATGCTGTCCTATGGCGGCGACACGGAAGTCCTGCGGGTGGCCACGCCACCCACCTTCGGCGCGCGCTGGCTGATCCCGCGCCTCAAGGGCTGGCGCCTGCGCCACCCGAACATCCACCTGGACCTGCGCAACGAACTGGAGCCCAACGCCCTGGCCCAGGGCCGCTGCGACCTGGCCTTCTATTTCGGCCATGGCGCCCTGCCCGGCGCCGAGTGCATTCGCCTGTTCAGCGAGGAAGTGGTGCCGGTATGCGCCCCCGGCGTGATGCCGGAACAGCCCTTCACCGAGCCGACCCAGCTCACCGAACTGGTACTGCTGCAGAACGCCACCCGCCCCGAAGCCTGGCACGAGTGGTTCCTGAGCCAGGACCGGCACACCGAGCACAGCTACCACGGGCCGCGCTTCGACACCTCCTACATGTGCATCCGCGCCGCCCAGGCCGGCTGCGGCGTAGCCCTGCTGCCGCGCTTCCTGGTGGAAGAGGAACTGGCCGAAGGCAAGCTGGTGATCCCCTGGGACCACCCCATGCCCAGCCGCAACGCCTACTACCTGGCCTACCCCGAGCACGCCGCGGAAGTGCCCAAGGTGCGCGACTTCGTACGCTGGATGCTGGAGCAGATGGACCGGGAGGCGCTATAGCGGAATAAACTCGGCCTGCCTTTCAGTAGGGGCGAATTCAAGCGCAGCTGCCCCCTCGGCCCCGCTGGGCACGCCTTCGGCCTGCTTGGCGAATGAATTCGCCCCTACAGCATCTGGTCGCCAAAACAAAAAAAGGCCGCTACACGGAGCGGCCTTTTCGTATTCGCCTGAGGTCAGTCGACCAGGGCCAGGGTACCCTTCATCATCGACACGTGCCCCGGGAAGGAGCAGAAGAACTCGTAGCTTTCACCGGCGGCCAGCTTGGACACCTCGAAGGTCACGCTGGCGCTCTCGCCGCCGCCGATCATCTTGGTGTGGGCGATGATGCGCGGGTCTTCGGCCTTGAGGTAGTCCTTGTCGAGGCCGGCGGTCATGCCTTCAGTGGCGATGGCCGGGGCATCGGCGGTCTTGCTCAGCACCCAGTTGTGGCCCATCACGTTCTTGGCCAGCTTGCCGGAGTGCTTGAGGTTCACGGTGAAGGTCTTGCAACTTTTGCTGACCTTGATCTCTTTGGTATCGAAAGTCATCTGGTCAGTACCTTGCACTTCCACTGTACATTCAGCAGCCAGCAGAGGTGCACTGGCCAGGGCCAGCACGGATGCAACGACGAGCTTGCGAATCATGGGAGTCTCCTTGGCAGTAAGGGCAAAAGGCCCAGGACGAGAGACTGCCCCATTCGTCGGCGAGTTCCCATGACCTGCGGCAACAGGCCGCAACCCTGATTACAAGGAATTTCCGCGCCATGTTGTCCTTCTTCATCGCCGCCATGCTTCTCGGATTCGTGTTCAATGCCGCGCCCGGCGCGGTCTTCAGCGAAACCCTGCGACGCGGCCTGCGGGACGGCTACAAGCCCGCCCTGATGGTGCAGATCGGCTCCCTGGTTGGCGATGCCACCTGGGCCGCGCTGGGCCTGACCGGCCTCGCCCTGCTGCTGGACAGCGCCGCCGTACGCTACCCGCTGACCATCGCCAGCGCCCTCTACCTGGGCTGGCTCGGCCTGCAATCCCTGCGCGATGCCCACCGCCCGCCACAACCCTCGGCCGAGGAGGGCAGCGTCGGCGCCAGCGGCGGCGCCTTCGCCTCGGGCGCGGCACTGTCGCTGACCAATCCGCAGAACATCGTCTACTGGGCCGCCATGGGCGGGGCCATGGCGGCGGTCGGCGTGGCCGAACCGACACCGACGCATCTCGCGGTGTTCTTCGGCGGCTTCATGCTCTCCTCGCTGCTCTGGTGCTTCATCTGCGCCGGCCTGGTGGACTGGTTCCGCCGCGCCGCGTCCACCCTCTGGCACCGCCTCACCTACCTGGCCTGCGGCCTGTGCCTGCTGGGGCTGTCGGGGATGACGGCAGCGGAGCTGCTGAAGGCCATCTGACCTATCGCACCAATCGACACAATCAACGGGCGGGCCGGCAGGCACCGCCCTGGCATGGCGGCATCCATCGACAAGGAGATGTGCCATGAACTTCCTGCAAAGCCTGCTCGCCGCCTACGCCGCCGGGGCCTGCGGCGCCTCGAGCGAATGACCCCGCCCGACTACCGTTCGGAAGCTGACCACTCGCACAGCTTGGAGCCGAGGGGCGAAGCCGGTACTCTTGCGCGCTTTTTCGCCCCCGGAGTCCCCCATGCCTTTGCGTTCCGTCTGCGTGTTCTGCGGCGCCAGCCCCGGCGCCAAGCCGATTTACCGTGAAGCAGCCGCCCTCCTGGGCCACACTCTGGCAGAACGCGGCATCACCCTGGTCTACGGCGGCGGCGCGGTTGGACTGATGGGCACCGTGGCCGACGCGGCCCTGGCCGCCGGCGGCGAAGTCATCGGGGTGATCCCGCAGAGCCTGATGGACGCGGAAATCGGCCACAAGGGCCTGACCCGCCTGGAAGTGGTGGACGGCATGCACGCGCGCAAGGCGCGCATGGCCGAGCTGTCCGACGCCTTCATCGCCCTGCCCGGCGGCCTGGGCACCCTGGAAGAGCTGTTCGAGATCTGGACCTGGGGCCAGCTGGGCTACCACAGCAAGCCCCTGGGCCTGCTGGAAGTGAACAGCTTCTACGACAAGCTCACCGACTTCCTCGACCACCTGGTGGAGGAGCGCTTCGTCCGCGACCAGCACCGTGGCATGCTCCAGGTCGGCGGGCACCCCCAGACCCTGCTCGACCGCCTGGAAGCCTGGCGCCCCAGCAGCGCGCCCAAGTGGGTCGATCGCAAGCCCCACTGATCGCCGGCCGTCCCGGGCCCTAAACTGTCCGGGACAACCCCAGGATCAGGAGCGCCCCATGGCAGGCGACGAGCGGATCAAGGTCTACTACAACAGCGCCTGTCCGGTATGCAAAGCCGGGATCGAGGGCCAGAAAGGCAAGACCACCGCCTGTCGGGTGGAATGGGCCGACATCCACCAGGACAACGCCGCGGTCGAGGAAATCGGCGAAGACCTGGAATATGTCCGCGAACGCCTGCACCTGGTGGACGAACAGGGCGTCAAGCGCATGGGCGTGGATGCCTTCATCGTGCTCTGGCGCCACTCGCCGGGGGAGGAATGGAAGGCCCGGCTGTTTTCCCTGCCGATCCTCCACGGCCTCGCGCAACTGGGATACAAGGCCTTTGCCCGCCTGCTCTATCATTGGAACAAGGCCCTGCGCCACTGGTGACCGATGATGGCAACGATCGAAACCCTGACGTCCCTCTCCCCTGCCGACCGCCAGCGCCTGGTGGAGGTCTGGGAAGACGCGGTGCGCGCGACCCACCACTTCTTCGGCGAGGACGACATCCAGTTCTTCAAGCCCCTGGTGCGCGACGCCTATCTGGACTCCATGCGGCTCGCCTGTCTGCGTGACGCTGCAGGCCGCATCGCCGGTTTCATCGGCACGACCGGAGACCGGGTGGACATGCTCTTCGTCGACCCGGCGCAGCATGGCCGGGGCATCGGCCGCGCACTGCTGGAGCACGCCCTGGCCTGTGGGGCCCGGACGGTCGATGTGAACGAACAGAACCCGCAGGCAGTGGGTTTCTTCCTGCGCATGGGCTTCGTCCAGGCCGGCCGCTCGGAAGTCGACGCCCTGGGCAAGGAGTTTCCCATCCTGCACCTGGTCAAGGGATAAATCCGTAGGGTGGACCACGCTTCACCGGTCCACCATTCGTGGCGGGTCCCGGGCCGCGATGGTGGACATGAAAAGCGATGTCCACCCTACGCACTTGTAGGCGCGAACTCATCCGCGAAAAC
Source organism: Pseudomonas sp. GCM10022186 (assembly GCF_042656385.1). Taxonomy (NCBI): domain Bacteria; kingdom Pseudomonadati; phylum Pseudomonadota; class Gammaproteobacteria; order Pseudomonadales; family Pseudomonadaceae; genus Pseudomonas; species Pseudomonas sp. GCM10022186. The sequence goes on along the minus strand of NZ_JBHSOU010000044.1, from coordinate 108,748 downwards.
CGGTCTACCCCTGCGGTTGCTGCACGATGATGGTCTGCGCCGGCATGGGCGCCGGAAAATCGGTGCCCAGGGCGTCCTTGATCACCCGGTTGGTGTCGAAATACACCTGCCAGTAGTCGTCATTGTGGCAATACGGCCGCACCGCCAGTACCGGGCCCACCAGGTTGAACTCGAGGATTTCCACATCCACCGGCGGGTCGCCCAGCACGTTGGGGATGGCGGCGATGCGATGCTTGAGCAGGGCTACAGCCGCCTGATAGTCGGCCGCGCCGGACAACTGGGCCTTCAGCTCCACGCGGCGGAAGGCGTTGGCGCTGTAGTTCTGGATGGTATCGCTGAAGATCTTGTTGTTGCCCACCAGGGTCATCACGTTGTCCGGGGTGTTGATGGTGGTGCCGAACAGGCCGATCTCCTTCACCGTCCCCGTCACTCCACCCGCGCTGATGAAATCGCCGACCTTGAAGGGGCGCAGGACGATGATGAAGCCGCCTGCCGCCAGGTTGGCCAGCAGCCCCGACCAGGCCATGCCGATGGCCAGGCCGACCGCCGCGATCAGTGCCGCCAGGCTGGTGGTCTGGATGCCGAAAAAGCCGAGGATGCCCACCACCAGGAGGATGTTCAGCGTCACGGTGATGAAGGAGCCGACGTAGCGCAGCACGGTCGGGTCCGCCTTCTGCCGCTCCAGCGAACGCTGGACCAGCCCGACGGCGAAATTGATCAGCCAGCGGCCGACCACCCAGAAAGCGATGGCCGCGAGAATCTTGACGCCGAAGGTGGTGGCGTACTGCATGACGGTGGTCATGAACGCGCTGACCTTCTCGGTCCCTACATTGACGATCGTTGTTTCATCCATGGCGGAGCACCTTGCAGGAGAGAAAGTGGCCCCGAAAAAGCTAGCACGCCCCCCGCAAAGTGCTTGCCTGGCCCAACCTACAGTCTTGTCAGACCGCCAATTCCCAGAGCGGCATGACGGTAACCCGCACCTCGGGATCGTGGCTGCCGCCGCCGAGGATGACGCCGCGCAGGGGCGAGACGTCGGAGAAATCGCGCCCCCAGGCCAGGGTGATGTGTTCCAGATTGGGCAGGATGTTGTTGGTGGGGTCGAAATCCACCCAGCCATTGTGCGGGCAGTAGACCGACACCCAGGCGTGCGAGGCGTCGGCGCCGATCAGGCGCGGTTGGCCGGGGGGCGGCTGGGTCAGCAGGTAGCCGCTGACGTAGCGCGCCGCCAGCCCCCGGGAGCGCAGGCAGGCGAGCATCAGGTGGGCGAAGTCCTGGCAGACGCCGCGACGGCGCTCCAGCACCTGGGTCAGCGGCGTCGCCACCTGGGTCGCTTCGGCATCGAAGTCGAACTCGCTGAAGATCTTCTCCATCAGCGCCGCCGTTCCCAGCAGCAACGGCCGCCCGGCGGGGAAGCAGCCGCTGGCGAACTCGGCGAACTGGCGCTTGATGCGCACATAGGGCGACTCCACCCGGTAGCGGCAGGCGTCCAGCTCCATGGGCGACAGGGCGCGTGCGGAAAAGGCCAGGGTCGCCGGCACCTGCTCCCAGGGTGGCGAGGCGGCCAGGTCCGCCGCTCCGTGGGGCAGCACCTCGATCTGCAGGCGGGTGTTCACCTGCAATTCGTCGTGGGGACGCTCGAAGGCCAGGCGCGTCAGGGGATTGCCGAATACGTCCGCGAGGTCCTGGCGCAGCGTCGGCTCGGGGTTGACCAGCAGTTGCTGGCCGCTGCAGCGCTGCCAGGGGCAGTCCCGCGGCCACAGGTGGGCCAGCTGCTGGGACAGCGAAACCGGCGCCGAATAGCGGTAATGGGTGTCGTGGAACACCTGGTAGCGGGCACCCTGGACGGGGGCGATGGACTGGGCTTGCGCACGCATCAGGTGGATACCGTTTGCTGGCTGACGTCGTCGACGTGGGCAAAATAGCGCAATCCGAGGCGATCGGAGACCTGTCCGACGTTCTGCGCGATCTCCCGCAGCAGCCCGGCCAGCCCGGCGAGCACCTCGGCCAGGCTTTCGCTGCCGAACAGCGGATCTTCCAGGGTCCCCAGGTCGAAGGCCAGCAGACGTCCGATCAGGCCGCTCAGCACCAGTTCCTGGGGCGCGCCGAACTCCAGGTGCAGACGCCCCAGGGAACGCTCCAGGGCCTGCAACTGGAAGCGCAGGGCGTGGGGGTTCTGCTCGTGCAGCAGGAGCAGGTCGAGCACCGGGATCAGTTGGGGCGAAGCCAGGTAGCGCGAACGGTAGGTGATGGTGCTGTTGCCCAGCTCCAGCAGCCATTCCAGGGCGACCGGGTCCCAGGCGGCACCACCCTCGAGAAAGCCGGCGATGCTTTCGGCATAGAACTGCACCCGTTCGATGCGCCGGCCGATCATCAGGAAGCGCCAGCCGTCGTCGCGGGTCATGTCGTCCAGGGCGAAGCCGGACAACGCCGCCAGGGACATCAGCAGGCGGTTGAGGAATTCCAGCGCCTCGCCCAGGTCGGTGCGGGTCGGGTCCAGGGCCTGGGCCTCGCGGTGCAGCTCCAGCACCGCGTGCCAGTTCTCCCGCGACAGGCGGCCGCGCACCTGGGCGGCCGTCCAGTGCAGGCGGCGCAGGTTGGCGCTGACGCTGCTCGGCCACTCATCGTCCAGCAGGGCCGCCAGCAAACGTTGCTCCAGCGGTTCGTCGCCACGCGGCACCAGCCCGACGGCGCCGGCCAGTTGCAGGGCCGATTGCAGCGCCTGTTCGTCACCATCGGCATCCACGTAGCGCGACAGCACCACCCGCAGCAGGCGCGCGCCATCGTCGCAGCGCTCGCCGTAGCGGCCGAACCAGAAGAGGTTTTCCACCACCCGCGACGGCAGGTAGGGGTCCTGGCGGATCAGGTCGCGCACGCCGAGGGTGCGCGGCCGCAGCGGCTCGCCCACCACCGGCAGGTCGGCCAGCACCCAGGTGTCCTTGCTGGCGCCGCCGCGCTGCATGGACACCACCTCGGCGTCCGCCGCCGAGGCCACCCGCGTCAGGCCGCCGGGCATCACCCAATAGCTGCCGTCACTTCCGGCCACGGCGAACACCCGCATGCCGATGGCCCGCGACTGCAGCTCGCCGCGTTCGCCATCAGCCTGCCAGACCGGTGCCTGGGACAGCTGCGCCATGCGCTGGGCGACATAGGCATGGGGGTGGGCCTTGAGGCGCTTGCGCAGATCCAGCAGGGCACCGTTTTCCAAGGCATGGCCGAACAGCGGCTCGAAGCTCTGGGAGGGGAACGCGGGCTTGATCACCATCCCGGCCAGGCCTTCCAGGGACTTGCCCAGGCCCTGCCCCTGGCCGCACCACCAGGTGCCCACCGTGGGCAGCAGCAGGTCCTCGCCCAGCAGGCGCTGACTGACCCGCGGCAGGAAGCCGAGCAGGCCGGGGGATTCCAGCACGCCGCTGCCCAGGGCGTTGGCCACCAGCACCCGGCCGTGACGCACGGCGTCGAGCAGGCCGGGCACGCCCAGGGCCGAATCGGTGCGCAGCTCCAGCGGGTCGCAGTAGTCGTCGTCGAGGCGGCGCAGCACGGCGTGGACGCGCTTCAGCCCGCCCAGGGTCTTGAGGTAGAGGGCGGCGTCGCGCACCGTCAGGTCGTGGCCTTCCACCAGCGGGAAACCGAGCTGGCGTGCCAGGTACAGGTGCTCGAAATAGGTTTCGTTGAAGCGCCCCGGGGTGAGCAGCACCACCAGGGGCGTCTCGCCGTCGCTGGGAGCCTGGCGGATCAGGGTCTCCTGCAGGGTGCGGAAGTACCCCGCCAGGTACTGCACCCGCAGGTCGCGGTAGAGCTCCGGCAGGGCACGGGAGACGATCTGCCGGTTCTCCAGGGCGTAGCCGGCACCGGAGGGTGCCTGGGTGCGGTCGGCCAGCACGTGCCAGCGGCCATCGGCATCGCGGGCCAGATCCACCGCGTAACTGTGCAGGAAGATGCCGCCGGGCGGCTGCACGCCCTGGCAGGGCCAGAGGAAATTGGGATGGCCGTAGACCAGTTCGCTGGGCAGCAGCCCTTCGGCCAGCAGGTTCTGCGGGCCGTAGAGGTCGGCCAGAACCCCATTGAGCAGGCGCGCGCGCTGGGCCACACCGGCGGCGATGGGCTGCCACTCCTCGGCCGAGAGCAGGTTGGGCAGGAGGTCCAGCTCCCAGGGGCGGTCGGTGCCCTTGGGGTCGGCGTAGACGTTATAGGTGACCCCGTTTTCCTGGATCTGCCGCGCCAGCAGCTCCTGGCGCTGCCTGAGCTGGGCCGGGGTGGCGCGCTCCAGCCGCCGGAACAGGCGCTGCCAGTGCGGACGCACCCGGCCTTCGGCATCCAGCAGTTCGTGGTAGGCCGTGGCGGTCAGGGGGTAGTGGGCTAGCAGCTCGGACATCGGCAGGCTCGGCGGAGGGTCGGCAGGGAAACTTTAGCGGACGACGCGGCGCCCGGCCTCCGCAGTGCGGGCCGGGTCGCGCCCGCACCGCCTAGTGGCGGCGCAGGTCCAGGGTCATGGGCAGTTCGTCGTCGACCATCGGTACGCCGACCTGCAGCTTGCCCGGGGTATGCCCATGGCGGAAGAAGCGCGCCAGGCGCCGGCTTTCCGCCTCGTAGGCGTTCACCGGGAAGCTGTCGTAGCTGCGCCCGCCGGGGTGCGCCACATGGTACTGGCAACCGCCCAGGGAACGCTGCATCCAGGTATCGACTATGTCGAACACCAGCGGTGCCTGCACGCCGATGGTCGGCTGCAGGCAGGACGCCGGCTGCCAGGCACGGTAGCGCACCCCGGCGACGAATTCGCCGACCTGGCCGGTGGCGCGCAGCGGCACCGGAACCCCATTGCAGGTGACCACGTAGCGGTCCGGCGCCATGCCGGTGACCTTCAGCTGCACCCGCTCCAGGGACGAATCCACGTAGCGCACGGTAACGCCCGCGGCGCCCTCCTCGCCCAGCACATGCCAGGGCTCCAGGGCCTGGCGCAGCTCCAGGTCGATACCCTTCACCGAGAAGTCACCATATTTCGGGAAGCGGAACTCGAAGTGCGGGGCGAACCACTCGGCGCGCAGCGGGTAGCCCGCGGCATTGAACTCGTGGACCACATCCTCGAAGTCCTGCTGGACGAAGTGCGGCAGCAGGAAGCGGTCGTGCAGTTCGGTGCCCCAGCGCGCCAGCTTGGGCGGCGTGTAGGGCTCGTCCCAGAAGCGCGCCACCAGGCCGCGCAGCAGCAGTTGCTGGGCCAGGCTCATGCGCGCATGGGGCGGCATCTCGAAGGCGCGCAGTTCCAGCAGGCCGAGACGCCCCGTGCTGCTGTCCGGCGAGTAGAGCTTGTCGATGCAGAACTCGGCGCGGTGGGTGTTGCCGCTGACGTCCACCAGCAGGTTGCGCAGCAGCCGGTCCACCAGCCAGGGCGGGCAGTCGGCGCCGGGCTCGGGCATCTGGCGGAAGGCGATTTCCAGCTCGTAGAGCGCGTCGTTGCGCGCCTCGTCCACCCTCGGCGCCTGGGAGGTGGGCCCGATGAACAGGCCGGAGAACAGGTAGGACAGCGACGGGTGGTTGTGCCAGTAGCTGATCAGGCTGCGCAGCAGGTCCGGCCGGCGCAGGAAGGGCGAATCCGCCGGCGTGGCGCCACCGAGGACGAAGTGGTTGCCGCCGCCGGTGCCGACGTGGCGGCCGTCCACCATGAACTTCTCGCTGGACAAGCGGCTCTGCCGCGCTGCCTCGTAGAGGAACTCGGTACGCTCCACCAGCTCGTCCCAGCTGGCCGAAGGGTGGATGTTCACCTCGATCACCCCCGGGTCGGGAGTGACGCGGAAGTTCACCAGGCGCGGGTCGCCGGGCGGCTCGTAGCCTTCCAGCAGCACCGGGCAGTCCAGTTCGCCGGCGGTGGCTTCGATGGCGGCCACCAGCTCCAGGTAGGCCTCCAGCTCGGAAAGCGGCGGCATGAACAGGTAGAGCCGGCCCTCGCGGGGCTCGGCGCAGAGGGCGGTGCGGGTGATGCCGGCGGCGGACTGGTGCAGGCCCGGCTCGTGGGAATCGCCCCGGGCACCGGGCGCGCCGCCCCGCAACTGCTCGCGGATCAGCGCGGCACGGCGCAGGGGCGGGAAGGCCTGGCTGGGGTCGGCCGGGTTCACGTAGGGGTAGTCGGCCTCGCTGGCCCAGGGCTGGGAGTCCAGCGGCAGGCGGTAGCCCAACGGCGAGTCGCCGGGGATCAGCCGGCAGTGCTCATCGCGCAGGTACCAGCGGCCGCTCTCCCAGGCATCGCCCGCCGCGCTGCGCGCCAGCGGCAGTACCTGCCCCACCACCTCGCCCAGGCCACGCTCGAAGATCCGCCGCAGCCGCTCGCGTTCCAGCGGGTCGGCCAGGCGGGCGTCTTCCGGGGTGACGTTGGCGGGCAGCTTGCGCTCGCGCCAGAGGTAGTAGAACCAGTCCTCGAAGGCCGGGAACCGGTGCTCCGCCGAGACGCCCAGGCGCCCGGCCACACGGTCGAGAAAGCGCGCCGCGAGGCGGGCGTCAGCGCCGTAGCCGCGGCCTTCATCGGCGTAGAGGGCGTGGTCCTGCCAGATGGGTTCGCCATCCTTGCGCCAGTAGCAGTTCAGCGACCAGCGCGGCAGCTGCTCGCCGGGGTACCACTTGCCCTGGCCGAAGTGCACCAGGCCCTGAGGCGCATAGTGGCGGCGCAGGCGGTGGAACAGGTCGGCGGCGAGCAGGCGCTTGTTCGGGCCGAGGGCGGCGGTGTTCCACTCGGGGTCGTCGGGGTAGTCGATGGCGATGAAGGTGGGCTCGCCGCCCATGGTCAGGCGCACATCGCCGGCCAGCAGGTCGGCGTCGATGCGCATGCCCAGCTCGCGGATCGCCTGCCACTGTTCTTCGCTATAGGGCTTGGTCACCCGTGGTGCTTCCCAGACCCGCTCGACGCGCATCTCGTGGGAGAAGTCGCACTCGCTTTCGTCCACTCCGCCGCTGATGGGCGCCGCCGAGGACGGCTCCGGGCTGCAGGCCAGCGGCACATGCCCCTCCCCGGCGAACAGCCCGGAGGTGGGGTCCAGGCCGACCCAGCCGGCGCCCGGCAGGTAGACCTCGCACCAGGCGTGCAGGTCGGTGAAATCCACCTCGGTGCCGCTGGGACCGTCCAGGGACTTCTGGTCGGCGGTGAGCTGGATCAGGTAACCGGAAACGAAGCGCGCCGCCAGGCCCAGGTGACGCAGCAGTTGCACCAGCAGCCAGGCCGAGTCGCGGCAGGAACCGGAGGCCTTTTCCAGGCTTTCTTCCGGGGTCTGCACGCCGGGCTCCAGGCGGATCAGGTAACGGATGTCCCGCGACAGCTGCTGGTTCAGCGCCACCAGGAAATCGACGCTGCGTCTGGGCGAGAGATCGATGCGCGAGAGGCAGTCGGCGAACAGCGGCGTGGCCGGCAGGCGGCTGAGGTAGGGCGCCAGCTCGCGCTGGTCGTCGGCGGTGTAGGCGAAGGGGAACTGCTCGGCATAGGGCTCGAGGAAGAAATCGAAGGGGTTGAACACCGCCATCTCGGCGACCAGGTCCACCTCCACCTTCAGCTCGCGGGTCCTGTCCGGGAACACCAGGCGCGCCAGGTAGTTGCCCTGGGGATCCTGCTGCCAGTTGATGAAGTGCTTGCCCGGCGCCACCTTCAGGGAATAGCCGAGAATGCGCGTGCGGCTGTGGGGCGCCGGCCGCAGACGGATGATCTGCGGACCGAGGTTGACCTCGCGATCGTAGCGATAGTGGGTGACGTGATGCAGTGCGACATGGATCGACACGGCGTGCCTCCTGCGAGCCTGGGCGATGCCGGGAACCGCGCAAGACTTGTGCCAGCCCCCGAACCGTTGATTTCGGCCTACTCCTGCGCTGGAAGGGGGCCGCGTTCGCGCCCGCGGGGTGCCGCCGCACAAAAATGGTTCACGGGCGGCAATTACCTGCGGGTGAATTTCAAGCCTAGCGGCGGAAGATGAAGGAGATGGGAATTCTTGCCGGGCTGCTTAGGCCGATTAGTCATAAGCACCAACGATGGGAATGCGATTATCTGTGGGGGACAAATTCATTCGCCCCCACAAGGAAATGCGAGCCCGGAACTCCGATGGGTATCGCGTTGCTCCACCCCTCCTACGCTCTTGGGGAAATTCGGCGCCCCAGCCCAACGCAAACAAAAACGCCAGCCCGGAGGCTGGCGTTCCCATCAGCGCGGCGCCACCGGCCGCTTGGCCGGCTTCTTCTTGCCGCCGCCCTTCTCCGCCGCGGCTGCCTTGTTCTCCGCCTGCTTGCGAGCGAAGGCCGCGGCCTTGGCCTGCTCGCGCTTGTCCCAGGGCTTGCTGCCGTCGCTGGCCCGCGGCGGCAGGCCGGTGTGCTGGGTCAGTACTTTGCCGACCTTGTTGCTGCCCGCCGGGGTGGAGTTCTTGCGGCGGGCGCTGTGGTACTCGTCGCTGGCCGGCTGGTAGGTCGGGATCAGCTGGTGCTTGCCATTGCCGATCAGGTCGCCGCGGCCCATGCGTTCCAGGGCCTCGCGCAGCAGCGGCCAGTTCTTCGGGTCGTGGTAGCGCAGGAAGGCCTTGTGCAGGCGACGCTGCTCCTCGCTCTTGACGATCTTCACCCCCTCGCTCTTGTAGGTGACCTTGCGCAGGGGGTTCTTGCCCGAGTGGTACATGGCGGTGGCGCTGGCCATGGGCGACGGGTAGAACGCCTGCACCTGGTCGGCGCGGAAGCCGTTGCGCTTGAGCCAGAGGGCGAGGTTCATCATGTCCTCGTCCGTGGTGCCGGGGTGGGCGGCGATGAAGTACGGGATCAGGTACTGTTCCTTGCCCGCTTCCTTCGAGTACTTCTCGAACATCTGCTTGAAGCGGTCGTAGCTGCCGATGCCCGGCTTCATCATCTTGTCCAGCGGGCCGCGCTCGGTGTGCTCCGGGGCGATCTTCAGGTAGCCGCCGACATGGTGGGTCACCAGTTCCTTGACGTACTCGGGCGATTCCACGGCCAGGTCGTAGCGCAGGCCGGAGGCGATGAGGATCTTCTTCACCCCCGGCAGGGCGCGGGCCTTGCGGTACAGCTCGATCAGCGAGCTGTGGTCGGTGTTGAGGTTCTCGCAGATGCCGGGGAATACGCAGGACGGCTTGCGGCAGTGCTTCTCGATCTCGGTGCTCTTGCAGGCGATGCGATACATGTTGGCCGTGGGGCCGCCGAGGTCGGAGACCACGCCGGTGAAGCCGGGCACCTTGTCGCGCATCTCCTCGATCTCGCGCAGGATCGACTCGTGGGAGCGGTTCTGGATGATCCGGCCCTCGTGCTCGGTGATGGAGCAGAAGGTACAGCCGCCGAAGCAGCCGCGCATGATGTTCACCGAGAAGCGGATCATCTCGTAGGCCGGGATCTTCTCCTTGCCGTACGCCGGATGCGGAACGCGGGCGTAGGGCATGCCGAAGACGTAGTCCATCTCCTCGGTGGTCATCGGGATGGGCGGTGCGTTGAACCAGACGTCCACATCGCCATGGCGCTGGACCAGGGCACGGGCGTTGCCCGGGTTGGTCTCCAAGTGCAGCACGCGGTTGGCGTGGGCGTAGAGCACCGGGTCGTTGCGCACCTTCTCGAAGGACGGCAGGCGGATCACGGTCTTGTCGCGGGTCAGGCGCGGGTTGGGCAGCAGTTGCACCACCTTGGCCTCGTTGGGGTCTTCGACCGGGCCTTTTTCCTGCTCGATGGCGCAGGCCGCGAGGTCCTGGGTGTTGACGTAGGGGTTGATGATCTTGTCGATGTGACCCGGACGGTCGATGCGGGTGGAGTCGATCTCGAACCAGTCCGCCGGGGTATCGCGGCGGATGAAGGCGGTGCCGCGCACGTCGGTGATGCTGTCGATGGTCTCGCCCCGGGACAGGCGCTGGGCGATTTCCACCACGGCGCGCTCGGCGTTGCCGTAGAGCAGGATGTCGGCGGTGGCATCCATCAGGATGGAGCGGCGCACCTTGTCCTGCCAGTAGTCGTAGTGGGCGATGCGGCGCAGGGACGCCTCGATGCCACCGAGGATCACCGGCACATGGGTGTAGGCCTCCTTGCAGCGCTGGCTGTAGACCAGGCTGGCGCGGTCCGGGCGCTTGCCAGCGACGCCGCCGGGGGTGTAGGCGTCGTCGGAACGGATCTTCTTGTCCGCGGTGTAGCGGTTGATCATGGAGTCCATGTTGCCCGCCGCCACGCCGAAGAACAGGTTCGGCTCGCCGAGCTTCATGAAGTCGTCCTTCGAGCGCCAGTCCGGCTGGGCGATGATGCCCACGCGAAAGCCCTGGGCTTCCAGCAGGCGGCCGATGATGGCCATGCCGAAGGACGGATGGTCGACGTAGGCGTCGCCGGTCACGATGATGATGTCGCAGGAGTCCCAGCCGAGCTGATCCATCTCTTCCCGGCTCATCGGCAGGAAGGGTGCGGGACCGAAACATTCGGCCCAGTACTTCGGATAGTCGAACAGCGGCTTCGCGGCTTGCATATTTTTTGACCAGCGGGCTTTCACGAGGGGCGCGGAATATAGCACAAATTTTGAACAAATCCGACGCCCGCGCTGGGTTTCTGCGGGGCCGGACACAACGCCGCCGCAAATTGCGTCCAGAGTGATCACAAATTCTCCGGATCGCTATACTCCTGCCGACACATACCGCCAGGCCGCAGCAGTAAATAACTTACAAGGAGCGTGCGCGGTGCCTCGTCCAAGCCTGATCCTCTTCCTGCTCGTCTGCTGGGTGGGTGCCCTCGCACCAGCCCAGGCGGCGTTCGAGCTGACCCCGCGGAGCAGCGGCGCCCCGCTCAATGGACAGATCGATCTGCTGGAGGACCCGGACGGCAAGCTCGATATCCTGGACATGACCAATCCCGCGGTGCAGAAAGGCTTCGCCCCGGCGGACGGCCGCGCCAGCGTGGGCCAGAGCCGCAGCGTCTGGTGGGTGCGGGTGCAGCTCAGCCGCACCGCGGACGCTCCCCGCCAGTGGTGGCTGGAGAACTCGGGCATCACCGTCTATCGGGTCAGCCTCTTCCTGCCGGATGGCAATGGCGGCTGGACCCGACGTGAAACCAGCGAGGCCCGGCCCTTCGCCGAAACCCGTGACTATTCCTACCGGCGCATGCTGTTCAAGCTGCCGGAGATCGGCACGGAGCCCCTGACCCTGTACTTTCGCAGCTACGACCCGGCAGGCAATTCCTTCCCGCTGAAGGTCTGGCAGCTGGATGATCTCAAGGAGCTGAAGGCCACCGAGAACCTCGGCTTCGGCCTGGTCTACGGGGTGATCCTGGCGCTCTTTCTCTACAACCTGTTCATCCTGGTGGCACTGCGCGACCCCGCCTACCTCTGGTACGTGCTGGCCACCGCCTCGGCCCTGGTGTTCATCCTCAGCATGACCGGTCACGGCTTCCAGTACTTCTGGCCAGACGCGCCGGTGCCGGTCTGGCTGGACCGCATCACCCTGCCGGCGCTCTGGGGCATCTTCGTGATGCGTTTCACCCAGGAGCTGCTGTTCACCCGCCGCGGCCTGCGCTGGGCCGACCGCCTGTTCAATGTGGCCTGCGTGCTCTACGCCATCGCCATCCTGATCAACGTCTTCGGCTTGCGCGCCGAAGGTGCCATCCTGATCGCCATCACCCCCATAGTGACGGTGCCCACCGCCCTGATCAGCGCCCTGGTCCGCTGGCGCCAGGGCTTCATCCCGGCGCGCTTCTACCTGATCGGCTACGGCACCGTCCTGATCAGCACGGCGGTACTGGTGATGCGCGCCGCCGGCATCATCCAGCCGATCAACTTCACCGCCTATATGTTCCCCGTCGCCGTGGCGGCCGAGTCCATCCTGTTCTCCTTCGCCCTGGCCTACCGCATCCAGATGCTCAAGCAGGAACGTGCCGCCGCCCTGGAGCAGGCCGATCGCGAGAAGGCCGCACGCCTGGCACAGATGCAGGCCAGCGCCGACGAACTGCAGGCCGCCGTCACCGCCCGTACCGCCGAGCTGGCCGCGGCCAACCAGCGCCTCAGCGAGCGCGAGCGGGCACTGCGGCACGCGGCCTTCCACGACGCGCTGACAGAGCTGCCCAACCGCCGCTACCTGATCGAACGCACCGAGTCGGCGCTGGCCAATGCCAAGCGCCACCAGGAACAGCTGGCGCTGATGTTGATCGACCTCGACCACTTCAAGCCGATCAACGATCGCTTCGGCCACGACGCGGGCGATGAGATGCTGCGCACTATCGGCCAGCGCCTGCGCGAGCATGTGCGCGGCGGCGATGCGGTGGCGCGCCTGGGCGGCGACGAGTTCGCCGTGCTGATCAGCGGAGGGGACGCCGAGGTCCAGGCCAGAGACCTCGCCCGGCGCCTGCTGGACGAGCTGGCTGCGCCCATGTGCTACGGCGCGGAGCAGTTGTCGGTGAGCATCAGCATAGGCGTGGCCTTGTTCCCGCAACACGCCCGGCATTTCTCCGGGCTTTACCAGACCGCCGACCAGGCGCTCTACAAGGCCAAGGCCCGCGGCCGCTCGGATGTGGTGGTATTCGGCGAGGACGGCGAACTCTCCAGCGAAGCCAGCCTGCAGCTGGATGTGCTGAAGATTCGCAGCGGGCTCTTGTAGGGCAGAACTGCGGTCTGCTTGGCGAATGAATTCACCCCTGCAGGAAAAGGCAGAAGCGGCCAGCCGTGTAGGGTGGATAACGCTTTTCTATCCACCAACGAGGCCGTGCAAGACACCGATGGTGGAAATCCCCAAAGGGATTTCCACCCTACGCACCGAATGATGTGGAATCTCCCACAGGCTGGGCCTCAAGCCAGGTAGCGCCTTGGCACCCGCGCGGTAACCTTGGTGAGCAGCTCGTAACCGATGGTGCCGCAGGCTTGGGCCAGCTCATCCACCGACAGCTGGGCGCCCCAGAGCTCCACCGGGTCGCCGACGCGGGCCTCAGGCATGTCGCTCAGGTCCACCGCCAGCATGTCCATGGACACCCGACCGGCCAGCGGCACGCGGCGGCCATTGACCACCACCGGAGTACCGTTGGGCGCGTGGCGTGGGTAGCCGTCGGCGTAGCCGCAGCTGACGGTGCCGATACGTGATGGCCGGGGGGCTTCCCAGGTGGCGCCGTAACCCACGGTTTCCCCCGCCGCGATTTCGCGCACGGCGATCAGCTGCGCGCTGAGGCTCATGGCCGGTTTCAGGCCCAGCTCGGCGGCACTGAGGTCGGCAATGGGCGAGGCGCCGTAGAGCATGATGCCGGGGCGCAGCCAATCCATGTGGGCGGCGGGCATGGTCAGGATGGCCGCCGAGTTGGCCAGGCTGCGCTGGTCGAAATCCAGGTCCAGCAGGTCGAGGAAGCTTTCCAGTTGCACCTCGTTGAGGCCATGGCCGCGCAGGTCGGCACAGGCGAAGTGGCTGATCAGGTTGAGCTCGGCCACCTGGGTCGCGCCGCGCAGGCGGGCATGCCAGCGCCGCAGCTGTTCCGGGGTGAAACCGAGGCGGTGCATGCCGGAATCCAGCTTGAGCCAGACGTTCAGCGGCCGCGCCAGGGAAGCGGTGAGCAGCGCCTCGGCCTGCTCCGGCCCCTGGATGACCAGGTCCAGCCCCAACTGCGCCGCCAAGGGGTATTCGGCCGGCTCGAAGCAGCCCTCCAGCAGCAGCACCCGCGCCTCGTCGTCGAGGGCGCGTACTTCGGCGGCCTCTTCCAGGCAGGCCACGGCAAAACCGTCCGCCTCGCCGCGCAGGCTGGCGAGCACCTCGCGCACACCGTGGCCGTAGGCATTCGCCTTGACCACCGCGAAGGCCTGGCGGCCGGGCGCGCAGCGCTTGGCGACGGCGTAGTTGTGGCGGATGGCGGAAAGGTCGACGGCGGCGATCAGCGGGCGCATGAAAGACTCCACGGAAAGAATGGGAGATTCTATCAGGCTGGAGGCTGGAGGCTGGAGGAGCCTTGATCGTTCAGCGTCCAGCCTCCAGCGCTCTTATCGGCTCTTTCCTATTTATTCGTCTTCGAAGTTGTAGGCGCCGGGCGCCAGGTTCTCGAAGCGCGAGTACTTGCCGAGGAAGGCCAGGCGCACGGTGCCGATGGGACCGTTACGCTGCTTGCCGATGATGATCTCGGCGACGCCCTTGTACTCGGTCTCGGGGTGATACACCTCGTCGCGGTACACGAACATGATGATGTCGGCGTCCTGCTCGATCGCCCCGGATTCGCGCAGGTCGGAGTTCACCGGGCGCTTGTTGGGGCGCTGTTCCAGGGAACGGTTGAGCTGGGACAGGGCGATTACCGGGCAGTTGAATTCCTTGGCCAGGGCCTTGAGCGAGCGGGAGATCTCGGAGATCTCGTTGACCCGGCTGTCGCCGCTGGAGCCCGGAATCTGCATGAGCTGCAGGTAGTCGACCATGATCAGGCCGATCTCGCCGTGTTCGCGGGCCAGGCGGCGGGTGCGGGCGCGCATCTCGGAAGGGGAGATGCCGGCGGTATCGTCGATGAACAGCTTGCGGTCGTTGAGCAGGTTGACCGCGGAGGTCAGGCGCGGCCAGTCGTCGTCGTCCAGGCGGCCGGCGCGGACCTTGGTCTGGTCGATGCGACCGAGGGACGCGAGCATACGGATCACGATGGATTCGGAAGGCATCTCCAGGGAATACACCAGGATCGCCTTGTCGCTGCGCATCAGGGCGTTTTCCACCAGGTTCATGGCGAAGGTGGTCTTGCCCATGGACGGACGGCCGGCAACGATGATCAGGTCGGCCGGCTGCAGGCCGCTGGTCTGGGTGTCCAGGTCGTTGAAGCCGGTGGACAGGCCGGTGATGGCATCGCCGTTGTTGAACAGCTCGTCGATGCGGTCGATGGCCTTGACCAGAATGTCGTTGATGCCCACCGGGCCGCCGGTCTTGGGGCGCGCTTCGGCGATCTGGAAGATCAGCCGCTCGGCCTCGTCGAGGATCTCCTCGCCGGTGCGGCCCTGGGGGGCGTAGGCGCTGTCGGCGATCTCGTTGCTGATGCCGATCAACTGGCGCAGGGTGGCACGCTCGCGAATGATCTGGGCATAGGCCTTGATGTTGGCCACCGAGGGCGTGTTCTTCGCCAGTTCGCCGAGATACGCCAGGCCGCCCACCTGGGGCAGTTGGCCTTCCTTGTCCAGTTGCTCGGACAGGGTGACCACGTCGAAGGGCATGTTGCGTTCGGCCAGCTTGAAGATGGCGCGGAAGATCAGCCGATGATCGTGGCGGTAGAAGTCGCCGTCGGACACCTGGTCAAGCACACGCTCCCAGGCGTTGTTGTCCAGCATCAGGCCCCCGAGGACGGCCTGCTCGGCCTCGATGGAGTGCGGTGGCACCTTGAGGGCGGCGGTTTGCAGGTCGAACTGTTCCGGGACGGTGATATCGTTCATGGGCTCGGAAATTCTTGGGCTGGAAAGACATCGGGCACGACACCGCTTTCGCGATGACGTGCCCGATGTTAGCGGCCCGGCACCTGAGTGCAAGACCGCTCGGCGGCTTGCTTAGGCGGCTACCACGATCAGCTTGACGGTAGCTTCGACGTCGGTGTGCAGGTGCAGCGCAACGTCGTACTCGCCAACTTGACGGATGGTGCCGTTCGGCAGGCGGACTTCAGCCTTGGCAACCGGAACGCCAGCGGCGGTCAGGGCGTCAGCGATGTCGTGGGTGCCGATGGAACCGAACAGCTTGCCTTCGTCGCCGGCGCTGGCAGTGATGCTCACTTCCAGTTCGGACAGCTGGGCAGCGCGAGCTTCGGCGTTGGCCTTCTTGTCGGCAGCCTGCTTTTCCAGCTCGGCGCGGCGGGCTTCGAACGCAGCGACGTTCTCGGCGGTAGCAGCGGTGGCCTTGCCTTGCGGCAGCAGGTAGTTACGGCCGTAGCCGGCCTTTACGTTCACCTTGTCGCCCAGGTTGCCCAGGTTGGCGATTTTTTCCAGCAGGATGACTTCCATTTGGGTCTTACCTCTTAACTTTTAACCTTCACCGTTCGCAGGGCCGGCGCCATTCTTGCGCGCCTTGCGTCCGCGAAAATCAATCAGACTGTCGACGATGGCCAGAACCACCAGCAACGGATAGATCAGTTGCATGAACAGCAGCAGCGACACGTACAGCCCCACCAGCCAGAAACCGGCCAGCCCACCCTGCTTCGCCAGACCGTGCAGCAGGGCCAGGCCGGCGAACGCCAGCGGCACGCTGCAGATCGGCGTCAGCATCGCCAGCTCCAGCCCCAGGTTCGGGCCCAGCAGCATGGCGGCCAGCAGGCCGAAAGCCAGTGCCGGCGGCAGCCTCAGCGCGCGGAACTCGCTGCCGAAGCCACCGGGGTTGTACAGGGCTGCCTGCCAGTAGCGGCCGAGCATCAGGCTCAGCACGCTGACCAGTTGCAGCAGCGCCGCGATCAGGCCGGTCAGGACCGGCGCGACCATGGCTCCCAGACGCGCTCGCTCGTCATCCGCCAGTTGCGAATAGACGTTCCCCATCACCTGCGGCATGAGCTTCTGCAGCTCACCCGCCATGGCGACTATGGGCTCGCGGAACACCGCGCCCAGCACCAGGCTGTAGAACAGCCCGAGCGCCACGCTGATCATCAGCACCCGCGTCCAGGACACGCTGGAACGCAGCACCAGGGCCAACCCCAGCGCGCCGAGCAGCACCATCAGGGTGCGCGGCTCGCCGAAGTACCACCAGCCGAGGGCTGGCAACAGGGCCCAGGCGACAATGCCGAGAGCATCGTTCATACCACGCCGCAGCAGCACCAGGCTGCCGGCGGCTGCGCTCAGCCAGAACATCAGCGGCAGGGCCGCCGCACCCACCACCACCAGGGTGGCCTGTGTGCGACCGCGCATGATGAACTCAGCCAGAGCGCGCATTGCGATCTATCCCTTACCTAGGTCGACCGACCGAGATCAACGGCCGTGGCTGTCGGTGTAGGGCAGCAGGGCCAGGTAGCGGGCGCGCTTGATAGCGGTGGCCAGCTGACGCTGATACTTGGCTTTGGTGCCGGTGATACGGCTCGGAACGATCTTGCCGGTTTCGGAGATGTAGGCCTTCAGGGTGTTGAGATCCTTGAAGTCGATCTCTTTCACGCCTTCAGCGGTGAAACGGCAGAACTTACGACGACGGAAGAAACGTGCCATGAACTTGGCTCCTCAATAGATCCGTGGATTACTCGTCAGCGTTGTCGCTGTCTTCGCCTTCGGCGGCAGCGTCAGTCTCAACGCGCTCACGGCGCTCGCGGCGCTCGCTGCGGTTTTCCTCGGCCTTGAGCATCTCGGACTGGCCGGTGATGGCTTCGTCGCGACGGATGACCAGGTTGCGGATGACGGCGTCGTTGTAGCGGAAGTTGTCTTCAAGCTCGGCCAGGGCCTTGCCGCTGCACTCGACGTTCAGCATCACGTAGTGAGCCTTGTGAACGTTGTTGATGGCGTAGGCCAGCTGACGACGGCCCCAGTCTTCCAGGCGGTGAACCTTGCCACCGTCTTCTTCGATGAGCTTGGTGTAGCGCTCGACCATGCCGCCAACCTGCTCGCTCTGGTCCGGGTGAACCAGGAAGATGATTTCGTAATGACGCATAAATGCTCCTTACGGGTTGTAGCCTGCCAACAGCGTGGTCAGGCAAGGAGTGAATATCTCGTTTTGGCTTGCCGGGCCGGGGACGTGCGCGAGCCTGCCCCCACGGCAAGGGGCGACATTCTATTGAAGCCCCCGGGGCCGCGCAAGAAAATCTGGCGATATTTTGAACAAGCTGGAAGCTGGAAGCTGGAAGCTGGAAGCTGGAAGCTGGAAGCTGGAAGCTGGAAGCTGGAAGCTGGAAGCTGGAAGCTGGAAGCTGGAAGCTGGAAGCTGGAAGCCAGTGTGTGGGCGCGCTTCGGTGCGCCGTCAAGCGCTTGCTTCCAGCTTCAGGCTTCAGGCTTTCAGTTTTCTTTGGCGTACCGCCTCGAACAGGCAGACCCCCGTGGCCACCGAGACGTTCAGGCTGCTGACGCTGCCGGCCATGGGCAGCTTGACCAGGTAATCGCAATGCTCGCGGGTCAGGCGACGCATGCCCTTGCCTTCGGCGCCCATGACCAGCACGGTGGGGCCGGTCATGTCCTGGTCGTAGACCTCCTGCTCGGCCTCACCAGCGGTACCGACCACCCAGAGGCCCTTCTTCTGCAGCTTCTCCAGGGTACGCGAGAGGTTGGTCACCGCCACCAGCGGCATGACCTCCGCGGCGCCGCAGGCCACCTTGCGCACCGTGGCGTTGAGGGTGGCGGACTTGTCCTTGGGCACTATCACCGCCAGCACGCCGGCGGCATCGGCGGTGCGCAGGCAGGCGCCGAGGTTGTGCGGGTCGGTGACGCCGTCCAGGGCCAGCAGCAGCGGCGCACCGGACGTGCGCTCGAGCAGCTCGTCGAGCATGTTCTCGCCCCAGACCTGGCTTGGGCTGACCTCGGCCACCACGCCCTGGTGGACGCCTTCGGCCCACTCGTCCAGCTCATGGCGATCCTTGTGCCCGACTGCGATGCGGTGCTGCCCGGCCAGGTCGAGGAGAACCTGGACGCGCGGGTCATGCCGGCTTTCCGCCAGCCACAGTTGCTTGACGCGCTTGGGGTGATGGCGCAGCAGCGCCTCCACGGCATGCACGCCGTAAACCTTTTCCAACTGACTCATTTCTTGACCTTGCTACCGGGCGCCTTGGGTTTGGGCGGCCCTTTACGGTGTTTCGAGGGTTTGCTGGCGGCCTTGGCCGCCTTGGCTTTCTTCTTCGGCGGCTTGGTGGCGGCCTTCCCATCGCCTTTGGCCGGCCGCTCCAGGGCCTTCTGCGCCGGGCGCGTGCCCTTGCTGGCCTTGGCGCCCTGCCGGGCCTCGTTGAGCAGGGCCTGCTTCATGGCGCGGCTCCTGTTCACATCGGTGTTGCCGAGCATCTCCTCGGCCTGGGCGAGCATTTCCGGCGGCACGACCGGCAACGCCTGGACCTTGCCGGCCCGCTGCCGACGCGGCGCCACCGCGGCCTGGGGCTCATGCCAGGGTTTTTCCTGGGCGGCCGCACGCGCGGCGGCCTTGGCGCCGCGACTGCGCCCCTTGCCCACCTTGGGCTCGGCGACCTTGGCCTTGGCTTTGGCCGGCGCAGGCTTGTCGGCGCCGCGCTGCTTGCGGCCTACGGGAGCGGTGAGGACATTTTCGGAAAGTTCGAAGTCGATCTTGCGCTCGTCCAGGTCGACCCGCGCCACCACCACTTCCACCTCGTCGCCCAGGCGGAAGCTGCGGCCGCTGCGCTCGCCGGACAGGCGATGGTGAATCGGATCGAAGTGGTAGTAGTCCCCCGGCAAGGCGGTGACGTGCACCAGGCCTTCGACATAGATGTCGATCAGCTCGACGAAGATGCCGAATCCGGTCACCGCCGAGATCACGCCAGGGAAGGTCTCACCCACGCGATCACGCATGTATTCGCACTTCAGCCAGTTGGTGACGTCGCGGGTGGCCTCGTCGGCGCGACGCTCGGTCATCGAGCACTGTTCGCCGAGCTGGAACAGGCGGGCCTCGTCATAGGGGTAGATGCGCGCCTTGGGCATGCTCGCCGCGCCGGCGCGACGCACGTGGGCGCTCTCGCGCCTGGAACGGATCAGGCCACGGATGGCGCGATGCACCAGCAGGTCCGGGTAGCGGCGGATGGGCGAGGTGAAGTGGGTGTAGGCATCGTAATTGAGGCCGAAGTGCCCCTCGTTCTCCGGGCTGTATACCGCCTGGCTGAGGGAGCGCAGCATCACTGTCTGGATCAGGTGGAAATCCGGCCGCTCGCGCACCTTTTCCAGCAGCGCCTGGTAGTCGCTGGGCGTCGGCTCGTTCTTGCCGCGGTTGAGGGACAGCCCCAGTTCGGCGAGGAATTGCCGCAGCTTGTCCAGGCGCTCGCTGGGCGGGCCTTCGTGAACGCGGTAGAGCGCCGGGATCTCATGCTGGGTGAGGAAGCGCGCGGTGGCCACGTTGGCGCAGAGCATGCATTCCTCGATCAGCTTGTGGGCGTCGTTGCGCTGGGTCGGCAGGATCTCGGAAATCTTGCGGTCGGCGCTGAAGACGATGCGCGTCTCCTGGGTCTCGAAATCGATGGCGCCGCGCACCTGGCGCGCCGCCAGGAGCACCTTGTAGAGCTTGTAGAGCTGCTGCAGCGGCTTGACCAGCTGCGGCAACTGCTCGGCGAACAGCTTGGCCTCGGTGGATTCCGGGGTTTCCAGGAACTGGCTGACCTTGGTGTAGGTGAGCCGCGCATGGGAATGGATCACCGCCTCGTAGAACTCGTAACCGGTCATCTTGCCGGCGCGGGAGATGGTCATGTCGCAGACCATGGCCAGGCGATCCACCAGCGGGTTCAGCGAGCAGAGGCCATTGGACAGCACCTCCGGCAGCATCGGGATGACCTTCTCCGGGAAGTACACCGAGTTGCCGCGACTGGCCGCCTCCTCGTCCAGCGCCGAACCCACCTTCACATAGTGGGAAACGTCGGCGATGGCCACGATCAGGCGCCAGCCACCACCCTTGCGGGCCTCGGCGTAGACCGCGTCATCGAAGTCGCGGGCATCCTCTCCATCGATGGTGACCAGGGGCAGGTCGCGCAGGTCGATGCGCTTTTCCTTGTCCTTCTCGGCCACCTCGGGCTTGAGCTTGGCGGCTTCCTTGACCAGGGCGGCGGGCCATTCATGGGGAATGTCGTAGCTGCGCAGGGCGACTTCGATTTCCATGCCCGGCGCCATGTAGTCGCCAAGCACTTCCACCACTTCGCCCTGGGCCAGACGGAAGTTGCTCGGCCACTGTTCGATCTTCACCTGCACGAACTGGCCGTGGCTGGCCTTGCCCTGCTTGCCGGCCGGCACCAGGACTTCCTGCTGGATCCTCGGATTGTCGGCGACCACCCGGGCGATACCGCTCTCCTCGAAGAAGCGCCCTACCAGGGTCTCGTGGGCGCGCTCGATGATCTCCACCAGTGCGCCTTCGCGACGGCCGCGGCGGTCGAAGCCGGCGACCCGCGCCAGGGCGCGATCGCCGTCGAACACCAGGCGCATCTGCGCCGGACTGAGGAAGAGGTCGTCGCTACCGTCGTCGGGAATGAGGAAACCGAAGCCGTCGCGGTGGCCGCTGATGCGGCCGCAGATCAGGTCGAGCTTGTCCACGGGCGCATAGGTGCCTCGACGGGTATAGATGAGCTGGCCATCGCGCTCCATGGCGCGGAGGCGGCGGCGCAGGGCTTCCAGCTGCTCATCGGTGGTCAGGCCGAACTCTTCCACCAGTTGTTCCCGGCTGGCCGGGGCGCCGCGCTCATCGAGGCGCTGCAGGATCAGCTCGCGGCTGGGAATGGGGTTCTCGTATTTTTCCGCCTCGCGAGCGGCCTCGGGATCGAGGTTCTGCCAATCGGCCATCAGGGGGTGATCACCTTTTTATCCATATAGAGGGATTTGCCATGTGTCTATTGAAGCGCGAATTCCGATTATCGGTCAGCTTCAGCCGAAGAATAATTTTTTTCGCGTTCAGGGGTTTACAACACAAAAGTCGGCTCGTATAGTTCGCGCCCACAGCGTCGCTGAGACGTTGTGAAGGAAGCGGATGAGCAATCATCGCATCCAGTGCCCAGGTGGCGGAATTGGTAGACGCACTAGGTTCAGGTCCTAGCGGTGGCAACACCGTGGAAGTTCGAGTCTTCTCCTGGGCACCATTTTCAAAACCGAGCTGTAAAGCTCGGTTTAGCAATAAACGGACAGTACGGTTCCGTATCGGTTAATGCTGGTGAATTCCGTATAAGTCGATGAGCGATCATCGCAATGTGCCCAGGTGGCGGAATTGGTAGACGCACTAGGTTCAGGTCCTAGCGGTGGCAACACCGTGGAAGTTCGAGTCTTCTCCTGGGCACCACTCTTCAACAAAGCCGAGCTCTGCTCGGCTTTGTGCTTTCCGGCTTTCGCATTCCTCGTGTTCATCGCCGGACCAAGGGGCCGAGCCTGCGCCCCGCCCCTCTACCCCACTTCGACTACGCCCTGAACTGACCCAGGCTGGCTTTCAGCTGATCGGCCAGACCCGCCAGCACGCGCCCACTGCTGGCGGTCGCCGCGACGGCTTCGGCCGCCTGACGGGCTTCCGCATGGATCACATCCACCCGGCCACGCACGCCATCGGCCCCTGCCGCCTGGTGCTCCGCAGCACGAGCCGCGGCCTGGACCGCGCCATGCACCTGCTCCACCGCCTGCTGCACGCCCTGCTGCAGCCGCTCGCTGTCGCGCAGCGCCTCCAGCCCCTCCACCGCTCGCTGGCGAGCCTGGGAAATCGCCGACACCGCCTCACGCGCGCCGGTCTGCAAGGCAACGATATGCTCCTGGATATCCCCCGTGGACTGCTGGGTCTTGCTGGCCAGCGCCCGCACCTCGTCAGCCACTACCGCAAACCCGCGCCCGCTCTCCCCCGCCCTTGCAGCCTCGATTGCCGCATTCAGCGCCAACAGGTTGGTCTGCTCGGCGATGCCATGGATGACCGACAGCACCATCTCGATCTGCTCGCTCTGCCGCGCCAGCCGCTCGATCACTTCGGAGCCGTTCTGCACCCGCTCCTCCAGGACCTCGATCAGCCCACCCACCTTGCGCGCGATCGCCGCGTTGTCCTGGGCGGCCTGGCGGATCTCGCCCACCTGGCGCAAGGCATCCTGCATCGCCTGACTTTCGGAGCGAGCCTCGGACACCATGTCGGCCAGCGCGCTCAGGCTGCCCTCCACCTCGCTACGCTGGCGCAGGGCCGCGGCCTCGGCGGACTGGCTGCGCCGGGACAAGGCCTCGATTTCCACCCCGGTGCGCTGCGCCACATCGCCCGCTTCCCGCACTATCGGTTGCAGCTTGTCGACGAAACGGTTCACAGCAGCCGCCATCTCGCCCACCTCATCGCGACTGTCCAGCTTGACCCGGCGCGTCAGGTCGCCCTCGCCAGCGGCCAGGTCATTCAGGGCATCGCTCAACAGACGCAGGCGAACAACCACCCGCCGCCCCAGGACCACGGCCAGCACCAGCAGCACGCCGAATCCGACCAGCGCCAGGCCCAGGCCGATGCGCCAGCGCAGTTCGCCCGCCGCCACCTCCACCGCCTGCCGGGTACCGGCGCTCATGCTGCCCGCGGCTTCGCGGGCCGACTGCAGACGCGCGGTCAGTGCGGCACTGCTTTCACTGGCCGCACCGGAAAGGCTTTCGCCCACCAGCTCCCCACTACTGGCGATCAGCGCGGAGAAGCGCTGATCCAGCGCTTTCAGCTGTTCTTCCACGGCGACAGTGGAAACACCCATGCGCACCTTGCCGATTTCCACGCCATTGGGACTGATGGAGGCCTCGACCAGGTAGACGGACGGATCGCTGGCCGCAGCATTCAGCACCTTGTCCAGCGCCCGCTCGCCCTGTCCCTTGGCCAGCAACGCCTTGATCCGGGGATTCTCGCGATTGAGGTAACGGGTCAGATGCTGGCCGCCGGCATCGTCGTAGACGACGAAAAGCACATTGGGATTGCGCTGGGCACGGCGGGCGAACTCGGAGAGGGTGGGCACGTCGTTGTCCCACATGGCACGCGGCGCCACGGCGGCAAGCAGCTGGACCTGGTCATTGGCCGATTCCCTGAGATTCTGCTCCAGGGTCTGGCGCAGCTGCCCACGCTCCTGCTGGAGACGCTCGCCGAGGGCTGCCCCCAGGCGCTCACGGGTCTTCGTCGAGAGCGCACTCAGGCTGCCGGACACCTCCTGCCCGGCCAACTCCAGATCGCCCGCCAGGCGCTGGGTATCGCCGCCCAGGCGCACGCCCAGGTCATCCACCAGGGAATTCACGGTGCCCCGCGTCAGGACCACGGCCACCATCACCTGGACCAGCAGGGCAATCCCCAGGGCGATGAAGACCGGACGCAGCAGGCGACTTTGCAACAAGGAAAGGATGGCTGACACGACTTGAGGCTCCTTTACGACCGTTACCGCTGTAACGGCAACAACTCGGATTTTTAAAGTGCCAGCAAAGTGCGTGCCGACCGGCAGCGCGGATTTCGGGGCGGGGAAAATGACGAAGGGCCGCACTGGGCGGCCCTTCGGGAGGAGTCAGGCGACTCAGGCGTAGGGGTGACGCAGGACGATCGTCTCGTTACGGTCCGGACCGGTGGAGATGATATCGATGGGCGCACCCACCAGCTCTTCCACGCGCTTGATGTAGGCGCGGGCGTTGGCCGGCAGTTCTTCCAGGCTCTTGGCGCCGACGGTGGATTCGCTCCAGCCCGGCATTTCCTCGTAGACCGGCTGCAGGCCGATGTAGCTGTCGGCGTCGGTCGGCGCGTCTTCCAGCAGCTCGCCGTTGGCACCCTTGTAGCCGGTGCAGATACGGATGGTTTCCAGACCGTCGAGCACGTCCAGCTTGGTCAGGCAGAGACCGGAGATGCTGTTGATCTCGATGGCGCGACGCAGGATCACGGCGTCGAACCAGCCGCAGCGGCGGGCGCGGCCGGTGGTGGAGCCGAACTCGTGGCCACGCTTGGCCAGGTAGGCACCGGTGTCGTCGAACAGCTCGGTGGGGAAGGGACCGGAACCCACGCGGGTGGTGTAGGCCTTGGTGATACCCAGGATGTAGTCCAGGTACAGCGGGCCGAAGCCGGAACCGGTGGCGGTGCCGCCAGCGGTGGTGTTGGAGCTGGTGACGTAGGGATAGGTGCCGTGGTCGATGTCCAGCAGCGAGCCCTGGGCGCCTTCGAACATGATGTAGGCGCCCTGCTTGCGCAGCTGGTGCAGACGCGCGGCGACGTCGGTCATCATCGGCTTGAGCAGCTCGGCATAGGCCAGCGCCTCGTCCAGGGTCTTCTGGAAGTCGACCGCCGGCTCCTTGTAATAGTTCTGCAGGACGAAGTTGTGGTAGTCCAGCAGTTCGCCCAGCTTGGCGGCGAAGCGCTCGCGGTGGAACAGGTCGCCGATGCGCAGGCCGCGACGGGCCACCTTGTCTTCGTAGGCCGGGCCGATGCCGCGGCCGGTGGTGCCGATCTTGGCATCGCCACGAGCCTTCTCGCGGGCCTGGTCCAGGGCGACGTGGTACGGCAGGATCAGGGTGCAGGCCGGGCTGATGCGCAGGCGCTCGCGCACTGGCACGCCCTTCTCTTCCAGCTTGGTGATTTCGCGCATCAGCGCATCGGGCGCGACCACCACGCCATTGCCGATCAGGCACTCGACGTTCTCGCGCAGGATGCCGGACGGGATCAGGTGCAGCACGGTCTTCTCGCCGTCGATCACCAGGGTGTGGCCAGCGTTGTGGCCGCCCTGGTAGCGGACGACGGCGGCAGCCTGGTCGGTCAGCAGATCGACGATCTTGCCCTTACCCTCATCACCCCACTGGGTGCCCAGGACTACGACATTCTTACCCATAACACTTGTCCTCTTCGCAGAAGCTCGAAGCCGGCGAACACCGGCGGAAAACACGGAAACTCGTTAGTGGCCGGCCCATCGAAGCCGACCATGAAACCACTTCCTAGGAAAACGCCGCCACCTGCCAGCGCCCCTCACGCAGGACCAGCTGGCGATCGCAATCGGCCTCCCGCGCGCTCGCCACTTCCTGCCCCGGCAGGGCCTGCACCACGCGCTGTCCGTCGGCACGCAGGCGCTTGACCTCGTACCAGAGGTAAGGATCGTGGCTGTCGGGCGCCCAGATGCCAGGCACCGGCTGGTCCAGCACCATGCTGCCCAGGGTGACCAGGGTCTTCAGGTCGGTGGAGAAACCAGTGGCGGGGCGTGCACGACCGAAGTCGGCGCCGATATCGTCGTAGCGGCCGCCCTGGGCGATGGACTGGCCAACGCCCGGTACGAACGCGGCGAACACCACGCCAGTGTGATAGTGGTAGCCGCGCAGCTCGCCAAGATCGAAGTAGAGCGGCAGCTCGGGATAGCGCAACTCCAGCGCATCGGCGATGGCGATCAGCTCATCCAGCGCGCGGTGCACCTCGGTGGGCGCATCCATCAGCACGCCCTGGGCCAGGTCCAGCACCTCGCGGCCACCGCAGAGTTCGGCCAGGGAGCGGAGCATGGAGGCCAGTTCGTGGGGCAGGTCTTCGGTGAGCTCGGCGACCTCGTCCACCGCCTTGCGCTGCAGGGCGTCGAACAGGCTGCGCTCGACCTCGCCGGAAAGGCCGGCGGCCTTGGCCAGGCCACGATAGATACCGACATGACCGAGGTCCATGTGCACGTCCGACACAGCGGCGAGCTCGAGCATTTCCAGCATCAGGCTGATGACTTCCACATCGCTGGCCGGGCTGGCGTCGCCATAAAGCTCGGCGCCCAACTGGATCGGGCTGCGCGACGTGGACAACGCACGCGGCTGGGCGTGCAGCACGCTGCCGGCGTAGCACAGGCGATTGGGACCTTCGCGACGCAGGGTATGGGCGTCGATGCGCGCCACTTGCGGCGTGATATCGGCGCGGAACCCCATCAGGTGGCCCGACTGCGGGTCGGTCACCTTGAAGGTACGCAGGTCGAGGTCCTGACCGGCACCGGTCAGCAGGGACTCGAGATATTCGATATGCGGAGTGACCACGAAGTCGTAGCCCCAACGCTGGAACAGATCCAGCACCTGGCGGCGGACTGCCTCGATGCGTGCCGCCTCGGGCGGCAGTACTTCTTCGATACCGTCTGGCAGCAGCCAGCGATCTACCGTTGCCATTTCGCCAATCCCCTCTCAGCCGGGCGGCAAGCCATCAGTGAAGCAGATACAGGAGGCCGGTCCCCAGCAACATGCTGGACAGGCCCATCAGGCGGAGATGGCGGTCCTTGAACTCCGCCAACCCAAGCACCGCGGTGCGCCAACGGCGCGGATAGAGGAAGGGCAGGATGCCTTCCAGCACCAGCATCAGACAAAACGCAACGCCGAGTTCCTGCCACATGATTCCCGCGGACGCAAAAAAGCCGGGATTTCCCGGCTGACCCATGATAACACGTTTTCCCTGGCGGTCACCCCGGCGGACGATGAGCGTCCGCCGGGGTGACTGACTCAGCGTGCGGCCTTGTCCAGATAGCGGAAGAACTCGCTATTGGGATCCAGGACCATCACGTCGCTCTTGTTGGCGAAGCTTTCGCGGTAGGCCTGGAGGCTACGGTAGAAGGCGTAGAACTCCTGGTCCTGGCCGTACGCCTTGGCATAGATCCCGGCCGCCTTGGCGTCGCCGTCACCGCGGGTCTCCTCGGCCTCGCGATAGGCCTCGGCCAGCAGGACGCGGCGCTGACGGTCGGCATCGGCACGAATACCCTCGGCCAGCTCCGAACCCTTGGCGCGGTGTTCGCGAGCCTCGCGCTCACGCTCGGTACTCATCCGCTCGAACACGCTGCGGTTGACTTCCTTCGGCAGGTCGATGGCCTTCACCCGCACGTCCACCACCTCGATGCCCAGCTCCTTGCTGGCCATGCGGTTGAGGGCCGCGGTGATGTCGGCCATCAGCGCGTCGCGCTCGCCGGATACCACCTCATGCAGGGTGCGCTTGCCGAACTGGTCGCGCAGGCCCGCCTCGAGACGACGGGACAGGCGCTCGTCGGCGATCTGCTTCATGCCGGAAGTCGCGGTGTAGAAACGCTCGGCATCGGCCACACGCCATTTGGCATAGGCATCCACCATCACCGCCTTCTTCTCCAGGGTGAGGAAGCGCTGGGTCGGCGAATCCAGTGTCAGCAGCCGGGCGTCGAACTTGCGCACCTGGTTGACGTAGGGAATCTTGAAGTGCAGGCCCGGCTGCACGTCAGCATCGACAATACGGCCGAACTGCAGGAGGACAGCCTTTTCGGTCTGCGACACGATGTACAGGCTGCTCCACAGAAGCAGAGCCACCACCACGCCGCCGATCAGGGCAAACAGCGATTTATTGCTCATCAGCGACTCTCCCTGGAACGCGAATTGCGCTGCTGCAAGTCAGTGGCGACGCGCGAACCGAGGTCGCTGCCGCTGGTGGCCGCCGATGCGGCCGGAGCCGTCGGCGCGGGGCTGCCACCGCGGCTGTCGATCATCTTGTCCAGCGGCAGGTAGAGCAGGTTGCTCTGGCCGTCCTTGCCGGACACCAGAACCTTGCTGGTATTGGCCAGTACCTCCTGCATAGTTTCGAGGTACAGGCGCTGGCGAGTCACTTCCGGCGCCTTCTGGTACTCGGTGAGCAGCTTGCTGAAGCGGTCAGCCTCACCCTGGGCGCGGGCGACGACTTCGTCGCGGTAGCCGTTGGCATCCTCGATGATGCGCTGGGCCTGGCCACGGGCCTCGGGCACCACGGCGTTGGCATAGGCCTCGGCCTGGTTCTTGGCACGCTGCTCGTCTTCGCGGGCGCGGATCACGTCGTCGAAGGCTTCCTGCACTTCACGGGGTGCGGCCGCGCTCTGGACGTTGACCTGGGTGACGGTGATGCCGGTGCGGTAGTTGTCGAGGAAGCGTTGCAGGCGCTCCTTGATCTCGCTGGCCATCAGTTCGCGCCCCTCGGTCAGCACCTGGTCCATCTCGGTGGAACCCACCACGTGGCGCAGGGCGCTTTCGGTGGCGTGCTGCAGGCTGACCTCGGGCTGATCGACGTTCAGCACGAAGTCCTGGAGGTTGCTGATCTTGTACTGGACGGTGAGCGGCACTTCGACGATGTTCTCGTCCTCGGTGAGCATCTGCCCCTGCTTGCTATAGGCCCGCTCGCGGGTGACGTTCTCCTGGAACTTGCGATCGATCGGCGGGAAGTAGATGTTCAGGCCGGGGCCGACGGTCTCGTAGTACTTGCCGAAGCGCAGCACCACGGCCTGCTCCTGCTCGTCCACCACATAGACCGCACTGTACAGCCAGACCACGGCAAGCAGGGCCAGGCCGATGCCGAGCAGGCCGAAGCCGCCCGACCTGCCGCCGCCTTCGTCGCCGCCGCCACGTTTCTTGCCGCTGCCGAACAGTCCGTTCAGGCTGTCCTGCAGCTTGCGGAAGGCTTCGTCCAGGTCCGGTGGCCCTTTGCGGTCGCCGCCACGGCGCCCACCCCAGGGGTCCTGGTTATTCGAATTGCCACCCGGCTCGTTCCAAGCCATAGCGCTCTCCATATTGATAAAGCGAAGACGCGCCCACGGCGCGCCCGCCCATGCTACCCAAGCCCGCGGCCCGCCGCAAAATCACCTAAACGGGCTTTATTGCAAAGTGTGTTGCTCGAGAAACTCGCTCGGCTGCCAGCCCTCGCGGCTGACGAGCCGGTTCAGTTCGACGCGCGGCAAACGCACTGCCAACAGGATGTCGCCGACCTCGTTGTGCTCTTCCGTCTGCACGGCACCCATTGCGAAGAACTGCGCCCGCAGCCGACCGAAACGCTGCGGCAGGCGCAAGGTACCGACGAACAGGTCCTCGCCCAGCAACTCGGCCACCGCCTGTTCCAGCAACCCGAGGCCACTACCATCGCGCGCCGAAAGCCAGACCCGCTCGGGCTTGCCGTCCTCGTCGCGCTGGATGTGCGGCTCGACGTTTTCCAGCAGGTCCACCTTGTTATAGACCTCCAGCATCGGCAGGCCCTCGGCACCAATCTCGCCCAGCACCGCCAGCACCTGCTCGATCTGCGCCATGCGCTCGGGCTCGTGAGCGTCGATCACATGCAGCAGGAGGTCGGCGTTGGAGGATTCTTCAAGGGTAGCCCGGAAGGCCTCCACCAGTTTGTGCGGCAGATGGCGAATGAAACCTACGGTGTCGGCAAGCACGATCGGCCCCAGGTCTTCCAGCTCCAGCCGGCGCAGGGTGGGATCGAGCGTGGCGAAGAGCTGGTCGGCCGCATAGACCTCGGATGTGGTCAGGGCATTGAACAGGGTGGACTTGCCGGCGTTGGTGTAACCGACCAGGGAAACCGCCGGGATATCCGCGCGCTTGCGCCCACGGCGTGCCTGCTCGCGCTGGCTGCGAACCTTCTCCAGGCGCTGCTTGATCTGGCGGATCCGCACACGCAGCAGGCGGCGGTCGGTTTCCAGCTGGGTTTCACCCGGGCCACGCAGGCCGATACCGCCTTTCTGGCGCTCGAGGTGAGTCCAGCCCCGCACCAGGCGCGTGCTCATGTGATTGAGCTGGGCCAGTTCGACCTGCAGCTTGCCCTCATGGGTACGGGCGCGCTGGGCGAAGATGTCGAGAATCAGTCCGGTACGGTCGAGCACCCGGCACTCGAAGGCGCGCTCGAGGTTGCGCTCCTGACTCGGCGTGAGGGTGTGATTGAAGATGACCAGTTCGGCCTTCTCGGCCTTGACCAGGTCATGAAGCTCGTCGACCTTGCCGCTGCCGATCAGGTACTTGGCCGTTGGCTGGTGACGGGAAACGGAGACGAACGCCACCGTATCCGCACCGGCCGAACGTGCAAGTTCCAGGAACTCCTGCGGGTCTTCGCGCGCCTCGGGATCTTGGCCTTCCAGATGAACCAGGATGGCCCGTTCACCACCACCAGGGCGTTCGAAAAACAAAGCAGTCTCCTATTTAGGCGTTACCCGGCTCAGGCTGCTCCTGCTCGGAAGCGCTGGGCAGGCGTACCGGACGGCTCGGCACAACAGTGGAAATAGCGTGCTTGTAGACCATCTGGCTGACAGTGTTCTTCAGCAGAATCACGAACTGGTCGAAGGATTCGATCTGGCCCTGCAGCTTGATGCCGTTGACCAGGTAGATGGAAACCGGTACGCGCTCCTTACGCAGGGTATTGAGGTAAGGGTCTTGTAGCGAATGCCCTTTTGACATGTGCCGCACTCCTTTAGGGATCAATCGTTTTAGTATTCAAATGAAAGGAAAATAGCCAATACCTCCCTACCCCCAAGGATAGACGGTTACCGGCGAGGTCTCAGATCAATATGGAGACCGACTTCAGGTATTTCAAGGTACGCGGCAGATTGTCGCAAGCCAGGCTGTCCAGCCAGTACAGGTCGGACCAACTGCGTAACCAGGTGAACTGTCGTTTGGCGAGCTGGCGGGTGGCGATGATGCCCCGCTCCTCCATCTCGGCCCGGGTCAGCCCGCCATCCAGGTAATCCCAGACCTGGCGGTAACCGACCGCCCTTATAGACGGCAACCCTGGATGCAAGTCACTTCTGCTGCGCAGCGCTTCGACCTCTTCGATGAAGCCCTGTTCCAGCATCAGGCGAAAACGTTGCGCAATTCTTTCGTGCAACACCTGGCGCTGCGCCGGCGCGATGGCCAAGTGCGCGACAGTATACGGCAAATGCGCCGAACCTTGCGCGTTCCCGGCCAGATTTTGCGCGGCCTGGCGCTGGCGATGGGCCGTCATGCTGAGCCCGCTGACCTTGTAGACCTCCAGCGCACGGGTCAGGCGCTGGGGATCATTGGGATGGATGCGCGCCGCGGACTCGGGGTCCACGGCCGCCAGCTCCCGGTGCAGGGAATCCCACCCTTCCCGAGCGGCCCGGGCCTCCAGTTCGGCGCGCACTTGCGGATCGGCGCTGGGCATGTCCGCCAACCCCTCCAGCAACCCCTTGTAATAAAGCATGGTGCCGCCCACCAGCAACGGGATCCGCCCCTTGGCGGTGATTTCCGCCATGGCGGCCAGGGCATCGGCGCGGAATTCCGCGGCGGAGTAGCTCTCGGCCGGGTCACGGATATCGATCAGTCGATGGGGAAACTCGGCCAGGATGGCCTTGTCCGGCTTGGCGGTGCCGATGTCCATGCCGCGATAGATGAGCGCCGAATCGACGCTGATCAGCTCGCAAGGCAGGGTTCGCGCCAGTTCCAGGGCCAGGTCGGTCTTGCCGGCGGCCGTGGGGCCCATCAGGAAGATGGCGGGAGGAAG
Source organism: Pseudomonas sp. GCM10022186 (assembly GCF_042656385.1). Taxonomy (NCBI): domain Bacteria; kingdom Pseudomonadati; phylum Pseudomonadota; class Gammaproteobacteria; order Pseudomonadales; family Pseudomonadaceae; genus Pseudomonas; species Pseudomonas sp. GCM10022186. Next base: position 77,033 of record NZ_JBHSOU010000044.1, on the reverse strand, counting down.
TCGGGACATTGGCGAACTCGAAAGTCTGGCTGGAGGCTGGAGGCTGGAGGCTGGAGGCTGGAGGCTGGACGAAAGACTGTTTCGTCCAGCGTCGAGCCTCAAGCGCTTTTATCGGCTTTAGCGCCTACCGACCGCGCAGGAACAGCTTGTCCAGGTCATCCATGCCCAGCTGTGTCCAGGTCGGGCGCCCATGGTTGCACTGGCCACTGCGCTCGGTGTGCTCCATGTCGCGCAGCAGGGCGTTCATTTCCGGCTGGGTCAGCCGGCGGTTGGCACGCACCGCGCCGTGGCAGGCCATGGTCCCCAGCAGCTCGTTCAGATGAGCCTGGATACGGTCACTGGTGCCGTACTCCAGCAGATCGGAAAGCACGTCGCGCACCAGCTGGGAGGCCTCGGCCTGTTTCAGCAGGGCGGGAATCTGACGGATGGCCAGGGTTTCCGGGCCGAGGCGCTGCAGTTCGAAGCCCAGGCGACGGAACCACTCGCCATGCTCCTCGGCGCAATCGGCCTCACGCTGGCTGACCGCGATGGATTCCGGCACCAGCAAGGGCTGGCCCTTGAGGCCTTCGCTGGCCATCGCCACTTTCAGACGCTCATAGGTAATGCGCTCATGGGCCGCGTGCATGTCCACCAGCACCAGGCCCTGGGCATTCTCGGCCAGGATGTAGATCCCCTTCAGCTGAGCCAATGCATAACCGAGCGGAGGCACATCCCCCTGGGCTTCGGGCAGGGCAGCTGGGGTGGCGGCGGGCAGCGGGGCAAAGAACTCGCGGTAGGCACCCTGGGCTTCCGCGAGCGGGACAGCGGGCTGCGGGCGCGGCGCCTGATAACCGCCGGACGGCGGGCGCCACGCCGGCTCGGGCGCCGGCTGTTCCAGCACATTGGCAGCCAGGCTCATCTCACCCTGGGCGCCGAACTCGCCGGCGGCGAGACCGCTCGGGCGCACCACGGCATCGGTGGCCGCCGGCGCCGCCAGCTGATCCTCGGGACGCACTTCGCCCAGGGCGCGGTGCAGGGTTCCGTAGAGGAAGTCGTGGACCATGCGGCTGTCGCGGAAGCGCACCTCGTGCTTGGTCGGGTGCACGTTGACATCGACCACCGCCGGATCGACCTCGAAGAACAGCACGAAGGTGGGGTGTCGGCCGTTGTACAGCACATCCCGGTAGGCCTGGCGTACGGCGTGGGCGACCAGCTTGTCGCGCACCATGCGGCCATTCACATAGAAGTACTGCAGGTCCGCCTGGCTGCGGGAGAAGGTCGGCAGGCCGACCCAGCCCCAGAGATGCAAGCCGTTGCGCTCGACCTCGATGGGCAGCGCCTGCTCCAGGAAGGCCGGGCCGCAAACGCTGGCGACTCGGCGGGCGCGGGCGATGGCGTCGCGCGCTTCGTGCAGGGCGAAGATGGTCTTGCCGTTGTGGCGCAGGTGAAAGGCCACGTCGAAGCGGGCCAGGGCCAGGCGCTTGATGACTTCCTGCAGGTGGTCGAATTCGGTCTTCTCCGCCCGCAGGAACTTGCGTCGCGCCGGGGTGTTGAAGAACAGGTCGCGCACTTCCACCGAGGTGCCCACGGGATGGGCGGCGGGCTGCACTCGCGCCTCCATGTCGCGCCCTTCGGTCTCGACCTGCCAGGCCTGGTCCGCATCGGCGGTGCGCGAGGTCATGGTCAGGCGCGCCACCGAACTGATGGACGCCAGGGCCTCGCCGCGGAAACCCAGGCTCATCACCCGTTCCAGGTCTTCCAGGTCACGGATCTTGCTGGTGGCGTGGCGGGCGAGCGCCAGCGGCAGGTCGTCCGCAGGAATGCCACCGCCGTCGTCCCGCACCCGCAGCAACTTGATACCCCCCTGCTCCACTTCGACGTCGATGCGCCGGGCACCGGCATCCAGGCTGTTCTCCAGCAGCTCCTTGATGACCGAGGCCGGACGTTCGACCACCTCACCGGCGGCGATCTGGTTCGCCAACCGCGGGCTCAGCAGCTGGATGCGCGGCAACGTACTCATGGCTGGGCCGCCAGGGTCGCGGCAGGGATGTTCAGGGTCTGGCCGACCTTGATGCTGTCGTTTTCCAGGGAGTTGGCCTTGCGCAGGGCGGCCATGCTCACTTCATAGCGCTGGGCAATCAGCGCCAGGCTTTCGCCGGAAGTGACCACATGCTCCCGCGGGCCGATGGCGATCTTGCCCTGGTCACGCAGCCAGGCGATGTAGGTGCCAGGCGGCGGGTTCTGCTGGAAGAACTGCTTGATGCCGGTCTGGATAGAGCGCGCCAGCGCCTGCTGGTGGCTCGGGGACGCCAGCTTCTGGGACTCGTTATGATTGGAGATGAACCCGGTTTCAACGAGGATCGACGGAATATCCGGCGACTTCAGCACCATGAAGCCCGCCTGCTCCACCCGGCGCTTGTGCAGCGGGGTGACGCGGCCGACGTTGGACAGCACCTTCTGCCCGACATTGAGGCTGGAGGACATGGTGGCGGTCATCGACAGGTCCAGCAGCACCCCGGCGAGCATGCGGTCCTTGTCGTCCAGGCTGACGCTGCCCACGCCACCGATCAGGTCGGAACGGTTCTCGTTGTCGGCCAGCCAGCGTGCGGTTTCCGAAGTGGCGCCGCGGTCCGACAGGGCGAACACCGAGGCGCCGAAGGCACTGCGGCTGGGGGCGGCGTCCGCATGAATGGAGACGAAGAGGTCGGCACCCTTCTTGCGGGCGATCTCGGTGCGCTTGCGCAGCGGGATGAAATAGTCGCCGGTCCGCACCAACTCGCCGCGGAAGCCTTTCTCCCGGCTGATCTGGCGCTGCAGCTCCCGGGCAATGGCCAGGGTCACGTTTTTCTCGTGCTGCCCCTTGGGCCCGAGGGCGCCGGGGTCCTCGCCGCCGTGGCCGGCGTCGATGGCGACGACGATATCGCGCTTGCCGCCCGGCGCCGGCGGCAGCTTGCTGGGCGCCGGCTGGGTCGGGGTAACGGGAACCTGGGGCGCGCTCGGCGCCGTGGCCACCTGGGGGGCACTGGCATCAACGGCGGCGGCTTCCGGGTCGAACAGGTCCACCACCAGGCGGTTGCCGTACTGCTGGTTGGGCGCCAGGGCGAAGCTCTTCGGCGTCACGGCGGCCGACACATCGATCACCACCCGCAGGTCGGTGGGGGTGCGCTGGGCGGAACGGACGGAGGTGATCGGCGTATTGCTGAGGGACAGCTGCTCCAGCTTGGTGGCCAACTGGGCGCCATTGATATCGATGACGATACGGTTCGGCGCGGTCAGGGTGAAAACGGAATGCTGGACAGGTCCGGACAGGTCGAAGACCAGGCGGGTGTTGTCCGGCGCACGCCAGAGCCGCACCCCGCGGACCTCCGCGGCAGCCAGGACATCAGCGGCGAACGCCGCGAACAGAATCCCAATCCCGGCAAACAGTGCGCGCGAGCGCATACCCCACCCCATCTTTGTTTTCATGCTCCCATGGCCAGGGCGGCACACCATGCTTCGCCGCGCTCGGTGTGTGGCGACAACCGCAGCGAACGGCCGCCCGCTTGCGGCGTAATGTTAATGTCCAGGTCGGCCTTTGGCAAAATGCCTGCGCCCCGCTGGGGCCACTCGATCAGGCACAGGGCGTCGCCTTCGAAGTAGTCGCGGATACCCAGAAATTCCAGTTCTTCCGGGTCCGCCAGGCGGTATAGATCGAAATGGAAGGCGCGCTTGTCGCCTATCTCATAAGGCTCGACCAGGGTGAAGGTCGGGCTCTTCACTGCCCCCGCATGCCCCAGCCCCCGCAGGATGCCGCGAGATAGAGTGGTCTTGCCCGCCCCCAGGTCCCCGTGCAGGTACAGAACGCCGTGTCCGGCGGTCAGGGTCGCCAGGCGAGCGCCGAGGGCCAGCATGGCCTCCTCGCCTTCGGCATGCAGGATCACTTCAGGCACGGCGCAAACTCCTCGAGCAGCTGACGAATGGTCGGAATCAGGTCACTGGCCGCCAGCCCCCGGCCCTCCCGGGCCAGGTTCTCGCCAGCATTGGCGTGCAGCCAGACGGCCAGGCAGGTGGCGGCGAAGCCATCCATTCCCTGGGCCAGCAGGGCACCGATGAGCCCGGCGAGCACGTCACCGAGCCCGGCCCCGGCCATCACCGGATGGCCACGATCACAGAGCGCCAGACGCCCATCGGGGGCCGCCACCAGACTCCCGGCGCCCTTGAGCAGGGCGACCGCATTGAATTTCCGCGCCAGGGCCAGGGCGGCGCGCGGCCGGTCGGCCTGCACCTCGGCGGTGGGAATGCCCAGCAGGCGGGCCGCTTCGCCCGGGTGCGGGGTGATCACGCAGGCGCCGGGCAGGCTGACCTGCCCGACGGCCAGCAGGTTGAGCGCATCGGCATCCCAGACCTGGGGCACGGCGAGGCCGGCCACCGCGCTGAGCAGGCTGCGCCCCCAGGCGCCCTGCCCCAGCCCCGGCCCCGCCACCAGCACATCGGCCCGTTCCGCCAAGGCCAGCAATTGATTGGCGGAAGCCACCCCGGCGCACATCACTTCCGGGCGCCGGGCCAAGGCGGCCGGCACATGTTCCGGCCGGGTCGCCAGGGACACCAGCCCGGCACCACTGCGCAGGGCGCTTTCCGCCGCGAGCAGCGCGGCGCCACCGAGACCACGATCGCCGCCCACCACCAGCAAGTGGCCGAACTGCCCCTTGTGCGCGGTGCGCGGACGTTGCGGCAGGCGCGGCAGGCTGCCGACGGCCATACGCTCGGCCACTCGCGGGGTGGCGGCGGTGAGCACCGGGTCGGCCTGGAGGTCGTCGAACACCAGCTCGCCCAGCTGATCCGGCGCATCGGCGGTGAACAGGCCGAGCTTGAGGCCGATGAAGGTCACCGTGAGATCCGCACGCACCGCGACGCCCAGCACACGCCCGGTGTCGGCGCAGAGACCGGACGGGATATCGATGGCCAGCACCGGCAGGCCGGAGGCATTGAGCAGGCGAATGGCCTGGGCATAGGGCTCGCGCACCGCACCCGACAGCCCGGTGCCGAGCAGGGCATCCACCACCACGCCTTCCAGGGCGGCACATTCGCTCCAGGGCTGGATGGCGACGCCGGCAACGACGGCTTCGTCCCGCGCCAGCGCCGCATCCCCGGTCAACGCATCGGCCGCGCCAACCGCCAGCACCCTTACCCGCCAGCCAGCACGCTGGGCCAGGGCCGCCACCAGGTAGCCGTCGCCGGCGTTGTTGCCACGCCCGGCCAGCACGCTGAGACAGCTGGCGTCCGGCCAGCGCCGGCGCAGGGCGCGCCAGGCCGCATGGGCGGCGCGTTGCATCAATTCGAAGCCCGGGGTGCCGGCGGCGATCAGGCGGGCGTCGAGGTCGCGCACCTGGGCGGCGGAATACAGGGAAAGTGGCAGGTCGTCGCGAGAAGGAAGCATCGGATTCGGTTGCGGCTGCAAGGTCTGGCAGAATTATATCCACCTCAGCACCGGTTTCCCGCCCCAGCATGACCCTTTCCACGCAAGATCTCGCCGCGCTCGCACAATCCATCAAGGACTGGGGCCGCGAACTGGGTTTCCAGCAGGTGGGCATCACCGGCGTCGAGCTCGGCGAGCACGAAGCCCATCTGCAACGCTGGCTGGAGGCTGGCCACCAGGGCGAAATGGACTACATGGCCGCCCATGGCAGCAAGCGCTCACACCCGGACGAGCTGGTGCCCGGCACGCTGCGGGTGATTTCCCTGCGCATGGATTACCTGCCCGGCGACACCCGCATGGCCAAGGTCCTCGGCCAGCCGGAAAAGGCCTACGTCTCGCGCTACGCCCTGGGCCGCGACTACCACAAGCTGATCCGCAAGCGCCTGCAGCACCTGGCCGAGCGCATCGAAAAAGCCATCGGCCCCTTCAGCTATCGCGCCTTCGTCGACAGCGCGCCGGTACTGGAGAAGGCCATCGCCGAACAGGCGGGCCTGGGCTGGATCGGCAAGAACACCCTGGTGCTCAATCGCAAGGCCGGCAGCTACTTCTTCCTTGGCGAGCTGTTCGTCGACGCGCCGCTGCCGGTGGACGAGCCCCATGGCAGCGAGCATTGCGGGCGCTGCTCGGCCTGCCTGGACATCTGCCCCACCGCCGCTTTCGTCGGCCCCTATCAGCTGGATGCGCGGCGCTGCATCTCCTATCTGACCATCGAGTACAAAGGCAGCATCCCCGAAGAGCTGCGGCCGCTGATCGGCAACCGCGTGTTCGGCTGTGACGATTGCCAGATGGTCTGCCCCTGGAACCGCTTCGCCCGCACAACCGGCGAAGGCGACTTCCAGCCACGCCACGGCCTGGACAACGCCGAGCTGGCCGAACTGTTCCGCTGGAGCGAAGAGGAGTTCCTCAGCCGCACGGAAGGTTCGCCCCTGCGCCGCGCCGGCTACGAGCGCTGGCTACGCAACCTGGCGGTGGGCCTGGGCAATGCGCCGACCAGCATTCCGGTACTGGAAGCCCTGCGCCTGCGCCGCGAGCACCCGTCGGCACTGGTGCGCGAGCATGTGCAGTGGGCGCTTGCCCGCCACGGGGCAAGCGCGGGCTGAATCAGACCTTGATGAAGTGCTCGCGGTAGTGCCGCAGCTCGGCGATGGAATCGCGGATATCGTCCATGGCCAGGTGGCTGCTGCTTTTCTTCACCCCGTCGCGTACCGCCGGCGCCCAGCGCGCGGCCAGCTCCTTGAGAGTGGAGACATCCAGGTTGCGGTAGTGGAAGTAGGCCTCCAGCTGCGGCATCTGGCGATAGAGGAAGCGGCGGTCCTGGCAGATGCTGTTGCCGCAGATCGGCGACTTGCCCTTGGGCACCCACTGCTCGAGGAAGGCCAGGGTCTGGGCCTCGGCTTCGGCAGTGCCGATGCGGCTCTCGCGCACCCGCTGGGTCAGGCCGCTCTGGCCGTGCTGGCGGGTATTCCACTCGTCCATCCCGGCGAGGACCTCGTCGCTCTGGTGGATGGCGATGACCGGCCCCTCGGCGAGCACGTTGAGTTCACTGTCGGTGACTATGGTGGCCATCTCGATGATGACGTCCGTGTCCGGGTTCAGGCCGGTCATTTCCAGATCGATCCAGATCAGGTTCAAGGCGTTCTGCATGTCGTGTCTCCAGGGCGGGGCACGCATTCTAGCTTAGAGCCTGCTGCTGCGGGCTGCGTGCTAAACTCGCGCGGTTTTTTCCAAGCGGACCCACCATGGCCAAACGCCAACTGACCCGCCGGCAGAGCTGGCGCATCGAGAAGATCCAGGAAGAGCGCGCGGCGCGCGCGGCCAAGCGGGAGTCCCGCGCCCTCGAGGAACTCGAGGGTGGCGACCTCGGCCCCGAGCAGACCGGCCTGGTGATCGCCCACTTCGGCGTCCAGGTCGAGGTGGAAGCCCTGGAGGGCGAGCACGTCGGCGAGGTGATGCGCTGCCACCTGCGCGCCAACCTGCCGCCACTGGTCACCGGCGACCGCGTGGTCTGGCGTGCCGGCAATCAGGGCAGCGGCGTGATCGTCGCGCAGCTGCCGCGCAGCTCGGAGCTGTGCCGCCCGGACATGCGCGGGGTGCTCAAGCCGGTGGCGGCCAACGTCGACCAGATCGTCATCGTCTTCGCCCCGCTGCCCGAACCCCATGCCAACCTGATCGACCGCTATCTGGTGGCCGCCGAGCACGCCGGCATCCACCCCCTGCTGCTGCTGAACAAGGCCGACCTGGTGGACGACCAGAACAGCGCCATGCTCGACGACTTGCTCGGCATCTACCGCCAGCTGGGCTACCCCTTGCTGGAAGTCTCGGCGCGCCAGGGCGGCGGCATGGAGGACCTGATGGCACGGCTCGACGGGCATATCAGCGTGTTCGTCGGCCAGTCCGGGGTGGGCAAGTCGTCCCTGGTCAACAGCCTGCTGCCGGGCGTGGACACCCGGGTCGGCGCCCTTTCCGAACTCACCGGCAAGGGCACCCACACCACCACCACGGCGCGCCTGTTCCACTTCCCCGGCGGCGGCGAGCTGATCGACTCCCCCGGCATTCGCGAATTCGGCCTGGGCCATGTCAGCCGCGACGACGTCGAGGCGGGCTTCATCGAATTCAACGAACTGCTCGGCACCTGTCGCTTCCGCGACTGCAAGCACGATCGCGAGCCCGGCTGCGCGCTGCTCAAGGCCCTGGAAGACGGTCGCGTGCACCCGCAGCGCATGGCCAGCTACCGGCATATCCTCGCCAGCCTGCCGCAGGACGAGTACTGAGCGCTTCATGCCTGACAGAAAGCGGGGAACGACTCCACGTAGAGTGCGCTGCGCGCACCGGAAACCCTGCGCGGAGTTGCTGGTGCGCGCAGCGCACCCTACCCGCGAGCTCCCATGAAACGGAAAGGCCACGCATTGCGTGGCCTTTTAGTTCGTGTGCGGATCACTGCCCATTGGGCTCATCCAGCTTCAGCGCACCGTCCTCGAAAATATTCAGCTTCTGCCGCAGCTCGCGCGGTTGTGCGGGAGCCGTAGAGGCGTCCGCGGGAGCCTGGGGCGCGACGGCAGGAGCCGGCTCGGGAGCGGCGGGCTTGTCGCCCTCGCCCTGCTCGCCCTCGATGGCGCGCTGGGCCTTCCTGGTCAGGACGATGATGTCGATACGGCGGTTGACCGGATTGAAGGGGTCCTTGCGGTCGAACAGGGCCGACGAGGCATAGCCCACCACCCGCGCCACCTGTTGTTCCGGATAGCCGCCGGCGATCAGGGCGCGCCGCGCCGCGTTGGCACGTCCGGCGGACAGCTCCCAGTTGCCGAACTCGCCATCGCCGGAGTAGGGCTTGGCGTCGGTATGGCCGCTGATGCTGATCTTGTTCGGCACCGCCTTGATGGTCTCGGCGAGGATCAGCAGGATGTCCTCGAAATAGGGCTGCAGGCGTGCGCTACCGAGGTCGAACATGGGCCGGTTGGCGGCGTCCATGATCTGGATACGCAGGCCGTCCTGGGTGATCTCGAAGAGGATCTGGTCCTTGAACTTGCGCAGCTCGGGGTTCTCTTCGACCTTGTTCTGCAGCTCCTGCAACAACAGTTCCAGGCGTTCCCGCTCGATCTGTTCGGCCAGGGTCTCCACCTGGCTGGCGTCCACCTGCTGGTTGTCGGACGAATCCACCGCGGCCTCCTGGGAGTCGGGGGCATCCTTCAATTCCGGATTGAGGGTACGGTCGGGCGCCGGCGTCGGCGTGCCGCCGAGGTCGATGACGTAGGGACTGGCGCTTTCAGTGAAGCCGATGGGGTCCTTGAAGTAGCCGGAGATGGCCTTCTTCTGCTCCGGCGTGGCCGAGGACATCAGCCAGAGCACCAGGAAAAACGCCATCATCGCCGTGGCGAAGTCCGCGAAGGCGATCTTCCAGGCGCCACCGTGATGGCCGGCTGCGTAGCGCTTGACCCGCTTGACGATGATCGGCTGGTTGTTCTCCATGGTTCAGCCTTCAGCTGCCGCGTACGGCCTGCTCCAGTTCGCTGAAGCTCGGGCGGTGCGCCGGGAACAGCGTCTTGCGGCCGAACTCCACCGCCAGGGACGGTGGCATCCCGGATGCCGAAGCCACCAGGCAGGCCTTGATGGCCTCGAACACGTTCAGCTCCTCGCGGGCATCATGCTCCAGGGAAACCGCCAGCGGGCCGAAGAAGCCGTAGGCCGCGAGGATGCCGAGGAATGTCCCCACCAGCGCCGCGCCCACGTGCTGGCCGAGGGCGGCCTGCTCGGCTTCGCCCAGCATGGCCATGGTGACCACGATGCCCAGCACCGCGGCGACGATACCGAAGCCCGGCAGTCCGTCAGCGATGCGGTTGACCGCGTGGGACGGGTGCTCCAGCTCTTCCTTCAGGCTGGCCAGCTCCATGTCGAACAGGCCTTCCAGCTCGTGGGGGGCCATGTTGCCGGAGGACATGATGCGCAGGTAGTCGCAGATATAGGCGGTCATCCGCTCGTCCCGGAGGATCGAGGGGTACTTGCTGAAGATCGGGCTGGCGGCGGCATCCTCGATATCGGCCTCGATGGCCATCATCCCTTCCCGGCGGCTCTTGTTGAGGATCTCGTAGAGCAGGCGCAGCACTTCGAGGTAGAAACCGTGGGTGAAGCGCGAGCCGAACATCTTCAGCGACTTCTTGAACACCACCATCGTGGTGCTGCCGGGGTTGGCCTGGAGGAAGGCCCCCAGCGCGGCGCCGCCGATGATCATCACTTCGAAAGGCTGGATCAGCGCGGCGAGTTTGCCGTGAGACAGGAGGTAGCCGCCGAGCACGCTGGCGAACACGACGATGATGCCGAGGATTTTTGCCATAGGAGGAAGATTGGAGGAGTCAGTAGAAAGGGTTATGAAAGAGCCCCTTCTAATTATCGGAAAATATGCGCCAGACTATAGCCTGTTCAGGCGAAAAGCCAGATTGGCGGCCCTTCTATGTCAACCGCAAAGCCCATGCCACGTAGCCTCGACGGCTGGATCAGGCACCTCGACGGGGTGCGCCTGCCCGTGCCCGCCGCCGCCCATGAAAGGGTCCGTCGCGCCCTGGGCGACAACCGCCGCTCTCTGCGCGACATCGCGGAACTGACCCAGGACAGTCCCGCCCTCGCCCTCAGCCTGCTGCGGGAGGCCAACGCGACCGGCAACCTGCTGAGCAGTCCGGCGGAGAGCCTGGAGGTCGCCCTCAGCCGCCTCGGCCTGAAGCGCGCGGAGATCCTGCTCAATCGCCTGCCCGCCGTCGCCGAGCAGGAGATTCCCCAATCCCTGCGCCAGCTGCAGCTGATCGGCCAGCACGCCGCCCAGCAGGCCAATGGCCTGTTCGCCGTCCGCCTGGCGCGTCTCTGGCAGGAAATCCACTGGTGCAGCCTGCTGTTCCTTTCGCCACTCTGGCCGTTGCTGGCGAGCCACCCGGAGCTGTTCGCCATCTGGGAGAAACGCGTGCTGGGCGAAGGCGAGCCGGCCGCCAAGGTGGAACGCGAACTGCTTGGCGTACCCCTGCTGCGGCTTTGCCAGGCGCTGGCGGAACACTGGAAGCTGCCCGACTGGATCATCCAGGGCTATCGCCTGCTGAACGACGACCGCCGCCTGCTGGTCAAGGCCCTGCACATCGCCCGCCACAACGAACAACCGCTGCACCAGCAGCAGCAACTGGATGCCAACCCCAGCCTGAGCCGCTGGCTGACCCAGCCGGGCAACACGATCCTGCTGGCCAACGGCCTGGCGATTTCCGCCCATGCGGGCTGGAGCGGCGGGCACAGCCTGCGCTGGCAACGCCTCACCGGCCTGTTCATGAAGGTACCGCTGGACGAATTGCAGCAACTGGTACATCAGCAGGCCGCACAGAGCGGGCGCCTGCATGCCCGGGGCGACCTGTGGCACCCGGCACAGGCGCTGCTTTGGCCCTGGAACCGGCATCGACTGAGCCGCGAACCGGTCGCCGCGCCGGCTCCCACCTCCGCGGCCCTGGAAGACTGGCGCCGCCATTGCGCCGAACTGATCCGCACCCCCAGTCCTTTCGCCAATGTGGTGCAACTCAGCGCCTGCGCTCGCGATGCGCTGCAGAGCGGCGGCATGCGCCGGGTACTGGTGTTGCTGGCCGACCGCGACCACAGCCGCCTGCAAGCCCGGCAACAGGCCGGCCTGCCCACGGAGGCCAATGGGCTGCAACTCGATCCCATGCAGAGCCAGGTGCTGCGCCGCCTGCTCAGCCAACCCGCGCAATTGCGCCTGGGTCCGGACAACATGGCGCAGTTTTCGGCGCTGCTGCCGGGCCAGCTGAAGAGCCTGTTCCCGGGCGACCACCTGCTGCTGCGCTCCCTGGCGGTGAATGGTCGCGTGGCCATGCTGGTGGTGGCCGACCAGGATGGGGCACCCTTCGCCGAGCTCAGCCTGCGCGCCTTCGCCAAGACCGCCCAGTGCATCGAGCGGGCCCTGGTGAGCTTCGCCAGACGCGGCCGCTAGGCTTTCCGTTTACAATCCGCCACTTTGCCAATGCCCATGGAGGCTTCCATGTCCGCCTTCTCCAACCTGCCGCTGGTAATCGAGCCGGCTGACCTGGCGCCCCTGCTGGGTAACGACGCGCTGATCCTGGTCGATCTCACCAGCGCCGCCCGCTACGCCGCCGGCCATATCCCGGGCGCCCGCTTCGTCGACCCGAAGCGCACCCAGCTCGGCCAACCGCCCGCCCCGGGCCTGCTGCCGGCCAAGGCCGACCTCGAGGCGCTGTTCGGCGAACTCGGCCACCGCAGCGATGCCACCTATGTGGTGTACGACGATGAAGGCGGCGGCTGGGCCGGGCGCTTCATCTGGCTGCTGGATGTGATCGGCCACCCGCACTACCACTACCTGAACGGCGGCCTGCATGCCTGGCTGGCCGAAGGCCGCGAAACCGGCGAAGCCGTGCCCGCGCCGGTCGGCGGCCCGCTCGACCTGACCCTGCACGACGAGCCCACCGCCACCCGCGAATACCTGCAAGGCCGCCTCGGCGCCGCCGACCTGGCGATCTGGGACGCACGTGGCCCCGGCGAGTACAACGGCACCAAGGTACTGGCGGCCAAGGGCGGACATATCCCCGGCGCGGTCAACTTCGAATGGACCGCCGGCATGGACCCGGCCCGCGCCCTGCGCATCCGCACCGACATGGCGGAAATACTCCAGTCCCTGGGCATCACCCCGGACAAGGAAATCGTCACCCACTGCCACACCCACCACCGCTCGGGCTTCACCTACCTGGTCGCCAAGGCTCTCGGCTATCCCCGGGTCAAGGGTTACGCCGGTTCCTGGTCCGAGTGGGGCAACCATCCGGATACCCCCGTAGAACTCTGAGGCCCCACCGCCAAGGAAACCCAATGAAAGAACGCCTTTTCCTCATCGGCCAGTACCTGCTGCCCCATAACCTGGTTTCCCGCGCGGCCGGCTGCATCGCCGAATGCCGCGTACGCTGGTTCAAGAACGCCTTCACCGCCTGGTTCGCCAAGCGCTACCAGGTGGACATGAGTGAAGCGCTGGTCGAGGACGTCAGCGCCTACGAACACTTCAACGCCTTTTTCACCCGCGCCCTGAAACCCGGCGCGCGGCCGCTGGACGAGACGCCCGGCGCCATTCTCTGCCCGGCCGACGGCGCCATCAGCCAGCTCGGCCCGATCGAGCACGGCCGCTGCTTCCAGGCCAAGGGGCACAGCTTCAGCGTGCTGGAGCTGCTGGGTGGCGACGCCGAGCGCGCGGCACCCTTCATGGGTGGCGAGTTCGCCACCGTCTACCTCTCGCCCAAGGACTACCACCGGGTGCACGCGCCCCTGGGCGGCACCCTGCGCGAGATGGTCTACGTACCCGGCCGACTGTTCTCGGTGAACCAGAGCACCGCGGAGAACGTCCCCGAGCTCTTCGCCCGCAACGAGCGGGTGGTGTGCATCTTCGACACCGAGCGCGGCCCCATGGCCGTGGTCCTGGTGGGGGCGATGATCGTCGCCTCGATCGAGACCGTCTGGGCCGGCCTGGTCACGCCGCCCAGGCGCGAACTGAAGACCTTCAGCTACGACGAAGCGGCACGCGCACCCATCGAGCTGGAGAAAGGCGATGAGCTGGGCCGCTTCAAACTGGGCTCCACCGCCATCGTCCTCTTCGGCCCGGACCAGGTGCGCTGGGCCGACAGCGCCTGGCCCGGCAGCCAGGTGCGCATGGGCCAGCTGCTGGCCCTGCCCAAGGACGCCTGATCGACGATCCCCGGCCGAGCCCCTCGGCCGGGGCCGGATAACAAAGCGCCAGTGGCGGCAGCGAGCTGCCGACTCATCGACAGCCCCGTCAGGGATGAGCTGCCTCTGCGCACGGATGCTGATAGAGTGCTGAAACCTTGTCCACGCCAACACACGACACCCCGGAGTACCCGATCCAGATGGACCATCAGAGCCCTCACCTGCTATTGCGCGTACCCGCGCCGAGCAAGCAGAGCCTGTCCTTCTGCGACGCCACTCCCCGCGAGCTGAAACGCTGGATCTCGCACCTGCCGAAGGCCAACCTGGGCGAGACCGCCCGCCAGCTGTACCAGGCCCTGGCAGAGCTGAACCAGCTGGTCACCCCGAGCGAGAACCGCCTGCAGTTGCTGGAGCTGATACGCCCGGAGGTGCATTTCGTCTGCCAGCATCTGGAGCGCCACTTCCTCGGCCAGTCCATTGTCCTGGACGAGCGGCCGCGCAAGGTGGCCAATCTTTGCCAGGCCCTGCAGAACCATCTGGCCATCGGCTACAAGCTGATCATCGTGCAGGAATCGCCGCGTCCCGGCCGTGACCGCGAACGCATGCAAGTCCTCACCATCGCCCTGCAACGGGCACTGCACAGCCTCAACGGTTCGCTGATCCGCTCCAGCCAGCTCTATTGCCCGGTGCCTGAAGGCCTCTGGCTGGAAATGCACCAGCTCTACCAACTGGCGCGAAGCCGCCAGCTCCATGGCGTAACCGTACGCGACCCGCTGGCCCGACATACCCAGGGCCTCAGCGCCGAGCAGACCTACCTGGTCGCCCTGCTGCTGGGCTGCGCCCGCTGCAACCAGATGCGCCAGAACGGTATCGCCCGCCTGGCGGAAGCGCTGGAAGGCTGGAGCGCGATGGTGAACCTGCAGTCGGCCGAACTGCCCTCCAGCCTCTTCGCCGTGGCGCCACAACTGGACGGCCCGCCGCGCTACAAGTCGCTGTTCCATGAAGTCGAACCGCGCACCCTGCTGGGCCTGGACCCACTGCCGCTGGTGGACGCTATCCGCGAGTTCCTGCTGCTGTCACCCGAGCAGCACAGCCGGTCGCGCCTGCCGCTGCCCGAAGGTCTGAGCCTCGACCTGCTGCAGCACCTGGCCTCGGCCTGGGGCGACATTTCCGAGCGGACCTTCCAGCGCAATCCCGGCCAAGGCCGGCTGACCCTGTGCATCGGCATGAGCGCGCTGCACTTCTTCCTCGCTGGCAGCCGCCCCTTCGGTGAACTGCTCAAGCTACCCCAGGACAGCAGCCAGGCGGTGTTCGGCACCCTCGCCAAGCAGCCGGCGCAGGATGTCTGGGCCCAAGCCTTCGACGCCCAGCCCAACCAGGGCTGGCGATCCGGCGTGCCCCTGGAGGAAATCGAGTACACCCGCCCTGTCGCCGACAGCCATACACGGCCCGTCCAGGCCAGCACCGCGCCGGAAAGCTATCCGACCTTCGCCGTCGCGGTGATCAACCACAGCCCCGGCGGCTACTGCCTGAGCTGGCCGAAGGACGTCCCGAGCCAGCTGCAGGCCGGCGAGCTGCTCGGCGTGCAGGACGCGCCCGGCCAGGGCTGGAGCATCGCCGTGGTGCGCTGGATCCGCCAGGTACGTGGTGGCGGCACGCAGATGGGCATCGAGCTGGTGGCGCCCCAGGCGCAGTCCTGCGGCGTGCTCCTGCTGCGCAAGGGCGAACAGAACAGTCATTACCTGCGGGCCCTGCTGTTGCCGGCCATAGCCGCCATTTCCCGCCCGGCGACCCTGATCACCCCGCGCCTGCCATTCCAGGAAGGCAACAAGGTGCAGATCAACCTGCAGGGTGACGAACACCGCGCCGTGCTGACCCGGCGCCTGACCAGCACAGGCAGTTTCAACCAGTTCGAGTACCGGATCTTCGAGCAATCGCCCCCGCCAGAGGGGAAACCGGTCACAGGTCCGGGAAGCCAGGCACAAGGCGGCGAGGAAGATTTTGACTCGCTCTGGAAGTCACTGTAGATTCCCGAATCATCTCCATTCGTCGCCTATTCGCGCTCCTTCCGCGCTAAGTACAGGCCATGGCCATCGAAAAGAAGACGATCCGCCTGCTGATCCTGGAAGACTCGCAGAACGAAGCCGAGCGCCTGGTCAGCCTGTTCCGCAATGCCGGCCGCGCCACCCGCGTCCACCGCATCCTGTCCGCCGACGACCTGGGCGAAGCCCTGCAACAGAGCTGGGATCTGCTGATCGCCGCTCCCAGCAGCGAGCACCTGAGCCCGGGGGAAGCCCTCAACAGCATCCGCCGCCAGTCCAAGGACATCCCCTTCATCCAGCTGGTGCCGGAGAACGACTCCAACCTGATCACCGAGGCCCTGGCCCTGGGTGCCCAGGACGCCCTGCCCCAGGGTGAGGACGAACGTCTGGTGCTGGTGGCCAACCGCGAGCTGGCCAACCTGGAGCAACGCCGCGCCCGGCGCGCCGCCGAGGTCAGCCTGCGGGAGGCGGAGAAACGCTGCCAGCTGCTGCTGGACAGCTCGGTGGACGCCATCGCCTACGTCCACGACGGCATGCACATCTATGCCAACCGCGCCTACGTGGAGATGTTCGGCTACGAGGATGGCGACGAACTCGAAGGCATGCCGATGATCGACCTGATCGCCGCCGCCGACCAGGCAGGCTTCAAGGACTTCCTGAAGAACTACCGCGACGGCGACGGCAATGGCGAGCTCACTTGCAACGGCTGCAAGGTGGACGGCCAGACCTTCCAGGCGCGCATGGGCTTTTCCCCCGCGACCTACGATGGCGAACCCTGCATCCAGGTGGTGATCCGCGCCGAGTCCGACAGCACCGAGCTGGAAGAAAAGCTGCGCGAGATCAGCAGCCAGGACCTGGTCACCGGCCTGTTCAACCGCTCCCACTTCAACGAGCTGCTCGATGTCGCGGCCGAACGCGCGGTCAAGACCGGACAGCCGTCGAGCCTCGCCTACATCCGCGTCGCCCGCTATTCCGGGCTGCTGGCCGAAATCGGCATCGCCGGCGTCGACCTGCTGCTCACCGACCTGGCCAACCTGCTGCGCGCCCACTTCGCCGGCGAGGCCCAACTGGCCCGCTACGGCGACGACGTCTTCGGCGTCCTGCAAGCGGACCGCACCCCGGAGCAGGCCGAAGAAGGCCTGCAGAGCCTGCTGAAGAAGATCGACATCCATCTGTTCGACGTCAGCAGCCGCACGGTGCAGGTCAGCCTGTGCATCGGTGTCGCCGGTCTCAGCGAAACCACCCCCAAGGCCCAGGACGTGGTGGATCGCGCCCACCGCTGCGCGGACGAACTGGGCGAGCAGAACGGCCTCAAGCTCTATGACCCGGCCGACGAACTGGCCGCCGCGGCCAACCGCGGCAATCTGCTGGCCATGGTCCAGCAGGCCCTGGAGAACAACAGCTTCCGCTTGCTGTTCCAGCCGATCATCAGCCTGCGCGGCGACAGCTACGAGCACTACGAAGTGCTGCTGCGCCTGCTCAGCCCCCAGGGCGAGGAAGTGCCCCCCGCCGATTTCCTCGACGCCGCCCGGGAAGCCGGCCTGGCCGAAAAGATCGACCGCTGGGTGATCCTCAACTCCATCAAGCTGCTCGCCGAACACCGCGCCAAGGGCCACAACACCCGGCTCTTCGTCCACCTCTCCGGCGCCAGCCTGCAGGACCAGACCCTGCTGCCCTGGCTCAGCGTGGCACTGAAGGCGGCACGGCTGCCTTCCGACGCGCTGATCTTCCAGTTCAGCGAACCGGATGCCATCGCCTACCTGAAACAGGCCAAGGTCCTGACCCAGGGGCTTGCCGAGCTGCACTGCCAGGTGGCCCTGAGCCAGTTCGGCTGCGCCCTCAACCCCTTCAATACCCTCAAGCACCTGGCCATCGACTTCGTGAAGGTGGATGGCTCCTTCACCCAGGACCTGGGCCGCGCGGAGAACCAGGAAGTCCTCAAGACCCTGCTGGCCAGCCTGCACGCCCAGGCCAAGCTGACCATAGTGCCCTTCGTCGAGACCGCCAGCGTCCTGGCCACCCTCTGGCAGGCCGGGGTCAACTACATCCAGGGCTACTACCTGCAAGGCCCCAGCCAGGCCATGGACTACGACTTCTCGTCAGGCGACGAATAGCCTGTAGGAGCGAATTCATTCGCGAAAGGGGCCGCCTGCCCGTCACGACCGACCCACGAAAAAGCCGCCCGAAGGCGGCTTTTTCGTTTTCGCTGCGGCGATCAGTCCTGACCGTCGCGATCACGGAAGCCCAGCAGGTAGAGAATGCCGTCCAGGCCCAGGGTGGAGATGGCCTGCTTGGCCGACTGCTTGACCAGCGGCTTGGCGCGGAAGGCCACGCCCAGGCCGGCCAGGCCGAGCATCGGCAGGTCATTGGCACCGTCACCCACGGCGATGGTCTGCTCCAGGCGCAGGCCCTCCTTCTCGGCCAGCTCCCGCAGCAGATCGGCCTTGCGCTGGGCGTCCACTATGGGCTCGATGGCCACGCCGGTCAGCTTGCCGTCGACTACCTGCAGCTCGTTGGCGAACACGTAGTCGATGCCCAGCTTCGCCTGCAGTTGCTTGGCGAAGTAGCTGAAGCCGCCTGAGAGGATGGCGGTCTTGTAGCCCAGGCGCTTGAGCTCGGCGAACAGGGTTTCCGCCCCTTCGGTAAGACGCAGGGAGGCGCCGATCTCTTCCAGCACGTCCTCGGACAAGCCCTTGAGCAGGCCCAGGCGCTCCTTGAAACTGGCACGGAAGTCCAGTTCGCCACGCATGGCCCGTTCGGTGATCTCGGCGACCTGGTCGCCCACGCCGGCCGCCTTGGCCAGTTCGTCGATCACCTCGGCCTCGATCAGGGTCGAGTCCATGTCGAACACCGCCAGGCGACGGTTGCGACGGAACACCGAATCACGCTGGAAGGCGATGTCGACGTTCAGCTCCTGGGCCACGCTGAGGAACTCCGCGCGCAGGGCCACCGGGTCGGCCGGTTCGCCACGCACCGAGAACTCGATGCAGCCCTTGCCCTGGTCGGCCGGCATGTCCAGCGGCATACGCCCCGACAGACGGTCGATGTGATCGATGTTGAGACCGTACTTCGCGGTGATGGAGCTCACCCGCTGCAGCTGCTCCGCGGTCACCTTGCGGGTCAGCAGGGTAACGATGTGACGGCTCTTGCCCTGGCCGCCGACCCACTGCTGGTAGTCGGCCTCGGACACCGGGGTGAAGCGCACCTGCTGGTCCAGCTTGTAGGCGGTGAACAGCACGTCCTTGAGCACGGACGAGGCTTCGGCGCTGCCGGGAATCTCCACCAGGATGCCGAAGGACAGGGTGTCGTGGATCACCGCCTGGCCGATATCCAGAATGTTCACACCCCCCTGGGCCAGCACACCGGTAATGGCCGCGGTAAGGCCCGGGCGGTCCTCGCCAGTGATGTTGATCAGGACAATCTCGCGCAAGGCGCACCTCCCTCAGCGCATGAAAAGGCGCACATTCTACCCACTTTCCGATCGCCAGCGGCATGCCCGGAGCTTTGCCCTGCAAGGGGCGCTCGCTATACTGCGCCACAATTTCGTCCGAGAAGAGCCGCGCTCTGTGAACCGGCCCACGCCTGTCAAACCCGACAATTTCTTCCTGCTGATCTTCCACGCCCTGCGCCAGCGGCGTGTGCCGATCGCCCTGCGCATCGCCAGCCACAGCCTGTTGCTGGTGGCCCTGGCCCTGGTGATCTACGCCTGGGTAATGGGCATGCAGTTCAAGCAGGCCATGCAGCAGCAGGCCGACGCCCTTGGCCAGAGCCTGACCGCGCAGACCGCTGCGTCAGCCACCGAGCTGTTGGTGTCCAACGACATCCTCAGCCTCAACGTACTGCTCAACAACCTGGTGAAAAACCCGCTGGTGGCCCACGCGGCGATCTACAGCGTGGACAACCGCATACTCGCCGAAGCCGGCTCGCGCCCCAAACAGGGCCTGCTGGGAGAGGCCGAGGGCCTGTTTTCCACGCCCATCACCTTCCAGGAGGTGATCGCCGGGCATTTGCGTTTGAGCCTGGACATGGAGCAGTTCCAGCAGCCCATGACCATCAGCCTGCAGAGCATGGGCCTGCTCAGCCTGATCCTGCTGGCCCTGACGCTATCCCTGAGCCTGCGCCTCGGCCGCCATATTTCCACGCCATTGCTGCAGTTGCGGGTCTGGCTGCGCGATCCGGACGACCCCGCCCCCGGCGCCGGCCGCCAGGACGAGATCGGCGACCTGGCGCGCCAGCTGCAGGCGCGCCTGGTGCCGGAAAAGCCTGAGCCCGAGCCCATTCCGGAAGAGGACTACGCCGAGGCCGACGAGGACCTCCTGGAAGACGAGCAGGAGGAACTCGAACAGGACGAGCCGCAGGATGAAGAGGACGGCTTCCAGGTCCGCGACCTGCGTGACGACAGCTTCGACGGCGACGAAGACGCCCCGAGCAGGCTGTTCACCCCGGACGAGGAAGATCCCTTTGCCGACCTGCGCGAGGAAATGGCCGAAGAGCCCACCCCCGCCCCTGCGCCCGTGGCCGCCGCAGAGCCCCGGAACAGTGCCGTGCTGGCCATCCAGCTGGGTGCCCAGGACCAGTTGCGCCGCTTGCCGCGGGCGCGGCTGATGGACCTGCTGCAACGCTACCGCGACTGCCTGGACCAGGCCGCCCGCCTGTACCATGGCCAGTTGCTGACCCTCAACGACGGCAGCAGCCTGATGCTTTTCCACAGCGATGACAGCGGCGAGGACTACCTCACCCACGCCCTCTGCTGTGGCGAGCTGATGCGCGCCCTGGGCCACGCCCTGCAGATCGAGGTCGCCGACAGCGGCATCACCCTGCAACTGCAGCTGGGCCTGACCCTGGGTGAGGATCTCTCCGGCCTCGGCCAGGGCGACCTGCTGCTCGACGACACGACCCAGAACGCCCTGGCCCTGAGCCAGCACAGCCGCAACCTGCTGCTGGTGGAGCGCGCCATCGCCGAAGACGAGCTGGTGCGCCAGCGTGCGCGCATCCGCGCCATCACCAGCCCGGAAGGCGCCTGCTGCGTCGAGCGCCTGCTGGAGCCCTACCCCTCGCTGTTGGAACGCCAACTGGCACGCATGCACGAAGCCAGGGCGCATTGAACCCTCTGCATGACGAAGAAGCCCGCTGGATGCGGGCTTTTCCATGGCTGTTCGAGTTCCGGGCTACCCATTTGAGCCGATAGGTTGATCGTAGGGTGCGCCGTGCGCGCCGATTTCGATGCCCAGGAACTGGCACCGAGTCTGCCGACACCTGCCGGTGCGCATGGCGCACCCTACGCAAGCACACGCCAGCCTATGGGCGCCGCTGCACGGCCTTCGCGAATGAATTCGCCCACAAGGCGGTGTCATGTCGGCCGTGTAGGGGGATAGCGCTTTTCTATCCACCAGCGAGGCCGTGCAAGACACCGGTGTGTGGAAATCCCCAAAGGGATTTCCACCCTGGGCGCCGATTGACATGGAACCTCCCCCAAACGGCTTGCGGCGGCACAAAGCCGCGAACGGAAAGAAAAAAGCCCGCATCAAGCGGGCTTTTTTCATGATCAGGCGATCATCAGAAGCGGAACACTTCCACGTCAGTGCGCACCGGGGCCGCCATGGGGATCTTTGGCGGCTGAGGCTCCTTGGCTTTGGCCGGGGCGGCGGGGGCGGCCGGTTTGCGCGGCACCTCGACGGTGACCGGCTGACCTTCCAGGGGCTTCACCGCGGCGGCCAGTTGTTCGGCCAGTTGCTGCAGCAGCTTGCTCTGGGCCCGCACCTGGTCGGCGGCGGTACCGGTGTGTGGTTCTTCAAGGCGCACGAGGCGGCTGTCACGCAGCTGGCCGGCACGGTCCAGCAGGCGCCACTGCGCCTCCAGCACGGCCGAACGCTGGGGGCCGGAGTCCAGGCGGCTGATGGTCAGCAGCACCTGCACCTCGGGGGTGAAGCCGGGATTGCCGGGCGCCAGTACCAGGCGCTGGCTGTCCAGGCGCCAGGACAACTGGCGCAGCAGCACCTGGTCGATATCCGCCGCCAGGCTGCCGGCCCAGCGACCGTCCGGAGCCGCGGTCAGGGTGCCGTCGGGCTGGCGTTGCAGGAGGGTTTCACGCTGCAGGTAATCGGCCACGGTCACCGGGCCAAGCAATACCTGCATCCCAGCCTTCTTGGACGGCACCTCCGGGGTGCCCGCGTCCAGCTGGAACATGGGAACAGGGGGGCTATGTACGCAGCCAGCAAGGCCGACGAAGCCTGCCAGCATCAAAGCCAGGGAAAAACGCACGGTCATCAATATCACCCACGGCCGCCTTGTGGGCAGCCTGCAGTCGAATTCATTCGTCCTCGCCATCATTGGCAGTGGCGAGGGGACATATCATCCGTCAATGTGGCGCAGGACTCCAGAGCCCCACGTCAATTCACTGTCGCCAGCATCAGGCCAGCGCCTCCACCAGCAGCGCATCGACCCGCTGGAAGCCGCGTGGCAGCTTGTTGCCGCGGCGTCCACGCTCGCCCTTGTAATGCTCCAGGTCGTCGGCCTTGAGCGACAGGGTGCGCTTGCCGGCCTGCAGTACCAGGGTCGAACCGGCCGGCAGAACGGCCAGGTCGGCGAGATATTCCTCGCGACTGGCCACACGATCGCCGGGAATGCCGATGATCTTGTTGCCCTTGCCTTTGGCCAGCTGCGGCAGGTCGGCGACCTTGAACAGCAACAGGCGGCCTTCCGTGGTCACGGCCGCCAACCAGTCTTCTTCGACGTTCTGCACCGTCCGCGGGGACACCACCTTGGCGCCATTGGGCAGGCTGAGCAGGGCCTTGCCCGCCTTGTTCTTGGCCTGCAGGTCGGCGCCCTTGACCACGAAACCGTAGCCGGCGTCCGACGCGATGACATAGGTGGCGTCATCCTCGGGCAGCAGCACGCACTCGAAGCTGGCTCCCGGCGGCGGCGTCAGCCTGCCGGTGAGCGGCTCGCCCTGGCCACGGGCCGAAGGCAGCGAGTGAGCGGCCAGGGAGTAGCTGCGGCCAGTGGAATCGATGAACACCGCGTACTGGTTCGAGCGCCCCGGCGCAGCGGCCTTGAACAGGTCACCGGCCTTGTAGGACAGGGCGGCGGCATCGATGTCGTGGCCCTTGGCGCAGCGCACCCAGCCCTTCTCGGACAGCACCACGGTCACCGGTTCGGTGGGCATCAGCTCGGTTTCCGACAGGGCCCGGGCCTCGGCGCGGGCGACGATCGGCGAGCGGCGGTCGTCGCCGTAGGTCTCGGCGTCCTTGATCAGCTCCTCGCGCACCAGCTTCTTCAGCTTGGTCTCGCTGCCCAGCAGGGCCAGCAGTTTCTTCTGCTCCTTGAGCAGCTCCTCCTGCTCGCCGCGGATCTTCATCTCTTCCAGGCGCGCCAGCTGACGCAGACGGGTATCGAGAATGTAGTCGGCCTGGATCTCGGTGAGGCTGAAACGTTCCATCAGCACCGGCTTGGGCTGGTCCTCGGTGCGGATGATGTGGATCACCTCGTCGAGGTTGAGGAAGGCGATCAGCAAGCCGTCCAGCAGGTGCAGGCGCTTTTCCACCTTGTCCAGGCGGAACTGCAGGCGACGGCGCACGGTGCCGATGCGGTAGGTCAGCCACTCGCTCAGCAGGGTGCGCAGGTCCTTGACCTGGGGCTTGCCGTCCAGGCCGATGACATTGGTGTTGACCCGGTAGCTGGACTCCAGGTCGGTGGTGGCGAACAGGTGCTGCATCAGTTCGTCCGCATCCACCCGGTTGGAGCGCGGGATGATGACGATACGGGTGGGGTTCTCATGGTCCGATTCGTCGCGCAGGTCGGCCACCATCGGCAGCTTCTTGGCCTGCATCTGGCCGGCGATCTGCTCCAGCACCTTGGCCCCGGAGACCTGGTGCGGCAGCGCGGTGACCACGATGTCGCCGTCTTCCACCCGGTATACCGCGCGCATGCGCACCGAGCCGCGGCCGCTTTCGTAGATCTTCACCAGGTCGGCGCGGGGGGTGATCACCTCCGCCTCGGTGGGGAAGTCCGGGCCGAGGATGTGCTCGCAGAGCTGTTCCACGGTGGCGCCCGGCTCGTCCAGCAGGCGCACGCAGGCGGCCGCGACTTCCCGCAGGTTGTGCGGCGGCACGTCGGTGGCCATGCCCACGGCGATGCCGGTGGTGCCGTTGAGCAGCAGGTTGGGCAGGCGCGCCGGCAGGGTCGCCGGCTCGTTCAGGGTGCCGTCGAAGTTCGGCACCCAGTCCACGGTGCCCTGGCCGAGTTCGGAGAGCAGCACCTCGGAATAGCGCGACAGGCGCGCCTCGGTATAACGCATGGCGGCGAAGGACTTGGGATCGTCCGGGGCACCCCAGTTGCCCTGGCCGTCCACCAAGGTGTAGCGGTAGCTGAAAGGCTGGGCCATCAACACCATGGCCTCGTAGCAGGCCGAGTCGCCGTGGGGGTGGAACTTGCCGAGCACGTCGCCGACGGTACGCGCGGATTTCTTGTGCTTGGCGTCGGCGTCCAGGCCCAGCTCGCTCATGGCGTAGACGATACGACGTTGAACCGGCTTCAGGCCGTCGCCGATATGCGGCAGGGCGCGGTCCATGATCACGTACATGGAGTAATTGAGGTAGGCCTGTTCGGTGAAGTCGGCCAGGGAGCGGCGCTCAACGCCTTCCAGGCTCAGATCGAGGGATTCGCTCATGCGTGCCTCACGGGGAAGTGACTTGGCGCAGCACCAGGGTGCCGTCGCGCTGGGTGAATTCGAGTTGCTTGAGGGCGCTCATGCCGAGCAGCACCTCATCGCCGTCCATGCCCGGCACTATGATGGCCGGCACCCGGGACAGGCGGATGTCACCCAGGCGCAGGTCCTGCAGCTGGGTGCGCTGGCCGGTGACGCGGCCGTTGGCGGTACTCAGGGTGACCGGCGCGCCGGGCGCGAGGCCGAGACGTTCGGCCAGCCGGGCGGGAACGGCCACCTGGGTGGCGCCGGTGTCGAGGAGGAAGGTCACGCCCTGGCCATCGATGCGGCCATCGAGCAGGTAATGCCCCTGACGGCTGCTGACCAGGCGCACTTCGACGTAGCCGTCGCCGCGCACCGACTGGGGTTCGCGATTGGGATTGCGCTGGCGATCTTCCCAGACGCCGAAGTAATGGGTCGCCAGGAGCAGGCCGACGCCCCAGGCGAGCACCAGCATGACCCTTCCCGCGCGTTTGCCCGGCGTTTGCGTGGTCATTTCGCGCCCCAGCCGCCCTTGGGTGCGGAAAAGCGCCAGACGATGGGACGGCGCTCGCCGTCGCCACGGGCCTTGCCGCCGTTGTCGAGGCCGATCCAGGCACCTTCGGCGTCGATGGACAGGGCTTCGGCCACGCCGAAGGGCACGCTGTAGCGGCGGGTATCGGCCAGGGCTTCCTCGGCAAAGGACCAGCAGCGTTCCACCTCGCCGTTGCTCGGCTTGCGCCGGCAGATCTGGTGGGCCAGGCGTTCCAGGGTGAAGAGCTTTTCATCGAGGAAGGCGACGTCGGAGAAGTCCCGCGGCATTTGCTGCTCGCTGCCGACTGGGGCGGGCGGACGCTCGGTGCCGGCTTCGCTGAAGATCACGCAACTGCCGCTGCAGCGCCAGATGGACTGCTGCTTGTGCAGCACCGTCAGGCCGCGGCGCTCGCGCTCGGCGGCGAGCCAGAGCCGCTCGCCCTTGGGATCGATGGCGATGCCTTCCAGCAGCGCATTGAAGTGCAGCAGCATGCCACTGGCGCGGGCCTGGCGCACCAGGCTGCCCGGCAGCAGCAGCCAGTTGGGCTCGCCGGCCAGCGGCACCTGCAGCACCGCCGCATGGGTTTCGCTGACCAGGTAGCGGTTACCGGCGGCATCGCAGCTGATGCCTTCGAAGTCCAGCTCGTTGCCCCGCAGCAGACCGATGACCCAGGCACGCGTACGCACACCCCAGGGCAGGTTGCTCGGCGGCGCCGGCGGGGCCAGGAAGGGTTCGGTCCGGGCCTGCAGCACGCCGCCTATGGGCTTGAGCCGGTACAGCTGGTTATCCACCCGGTCGGACACCGCCAGCAGCTCGCCGCTGCACAGGGACAGCCCGGAAAGGTTGCCCTGGGGCATGCCGTCCACCGGGTACTCGGCGGCCAGGCGCAACTGATCGGGATCGTCGGCGGCCTGGAGCGTCGCGGCGAACAGCAGGGAGAGGAGGATCAGCGCTCCCCTCACACCATGACCTCGGCCAGGTTGCCCTTGGACTCCAGCCAGGATTTGCGGTCGCTGGCACGCTTCTTGGCCAGCAGCATGTCCATGATTTCCACCGTCCCCTCCGTGTCTTCCAGGGTCAGCTGGACCAGGCGACGGGTGTTGGGGTCCATGGTGGTTTCGCGCAGCTGCGGCGGATTCATCTCACCCAGGCCCTTGAAGCGGGTGACCTGTGGCTTGCCACGCTTCTTCTCGGCCACCAGGCGGTCGAGGATGCCGTCACGCTCGGCTTCGTCCAGGGCGTAGTAGATTTCCTTGCCCAGGTCGATGCGGAACAGCGGCGGCATCGCCACGTAGACATGCCCCGCTTCCACCAGGGGGCGGAAGTGGCGGACGAACAGCGCGCACAGCAGGGTGGCGATGTGCAGGCCGTCGGAGTCGGCGTCGGCGAGGATGCAGATCTTGCCGTAGCGCAGCTGGGTCAGGTCATGGGCGCCGGGATCGACGCCGATGGCCACCGCGATGTCATGCACTTCCTGGGATGCCAGCACCTCGCCGCCGTCCACTTCCCAGGTGTTCAGGATCTTGCCGCGCAGCGGCATGATCGCCTGGAACTCCTTGTCCCGCGCCTGCTTGGCCGAACCGCCGGCGGAATCGCCCTCCACCAGGAAGAGTTCGGCGCGCATGGGTTCCTGGCCGGCACAGTCGGCCAGCTTGCCGGGCAGCGCCGGGCCCTGGGTGATCTTCTTGCGTTCGACCTTCTTGCCCGCCTTGAGGCGACGGCCGGCATTGCTGATGGCCAGTTCGGCCAGCTGCATGCCCATTTCAGGGTGGGCGTTGAGCCAGAGGCTGAAGGCGTCCTTGACCACGCCGGAAACGAAGGCGGCCGCCTCGCGGGAGGACAGGCGCTCCTTGGTCTGGCCGGAGAACTGTGGTTCCTGCAGCTTCATCGAGAGGACGAAGGCGATGCGCTCCCAGACGTCCTCGGGGGCCAGCTTGACCCCGCGTGGCAGCAGGTTGCGGAATTCGCAGAACTCGCGCATGGCGTCCAGCAGGCCCTGGCGCAGGCCGTTTACATGGGTGCCGCCCTGGGCGGTGGGGATCAGGTTGACGTAGCTTTCCTGGACGCTGTCACCCCCCTCGGGCAGCCAGAGCAGCGCCCAGTCCACCGCTTCCTTGTTGCCGGCCAGGCTGCCGCAGAACGGCTCGCTCGGCAGACGTTCGAACTCGCTGACCGCATCTACCAGGTAGGAACGCAGGCCGTCTTCGAAATGCCACTCGACGCGCTCGCCGCTGGCCTTGTCCTCGAAGCTGACCGAGAGGCCCGGGCAGAGCACGGCCTTGGCTTTCAGCACATGCTTGAGGCGGCTGACGGAGAACTTGTGGGAGTCGAAGTACTTGGCGTCCGGCCAGAAGTGCACGCTGGTGCCGGTATTGCGCTTGCCGACCGTGCCGATGACCTCCAGCTCGCTGGCCTTGAAGCCGTCGGCGAAGCTCATCATGTATTCGCTGCCCTCGCGCTTGACCCGTACCTCGACGCGGGTGGACAGGGCGTTCACCACCGAGATGCCGACACCGTGCAGGCCGCCGGAGAACTGGTAGTTCTTGTTGGAGAACTTGCCGCCGGCATGCAGCTTGGTGAGGATCAGCTCGACGCCGGGCACCCCTTCCTCGGGGTGGATATCCACCGGCATGCCGCGGCCGTCGTCGATCACCTGCAGGGAATTGTCCTCGTGGAGGATCACCTGCACGCTCCTGGCGTGGCCGGCCAGGGCCTCGTCCACGCTGTTATCGATGACTTCCTGGGCCAGGTGGTTGGGCCGGGTGGTGTCGGTGTACATGCCCGGGCGCTTGCGCACCGGGTCGAGGCCGGAGAGGACTTCGATGGCATCCGCGTTGTAAGTAGCCATGGATTCCCTTTCAGTCAGAGGTCGGAAAAGTCGATGTCACGCCACAGCTGCGCGGGAAAGCCGGCGAAGGCCAGCAAGGCGGGCAGATGGGCAGGGAAGTTCTGGAAACCATGGTCGCCGCCGGCCTCGATGCGCAGGGCGCAGGCGCGGTAGTAGCGCTCCGCCTGACGGTAGTCGAGGGTTTCGTCGGCCGTCTGCAGCCAGACCTGATAACGGGCAGGATCCTGCGGTGGCGGCACTTCCAGTTCGGCCAGCGCCTGCACGTGCTCCGTCGTCAGCTCCCAGGTTTCGTCGCTGTAGTAGTTCTTCTGCGGGCCGAGCCGCCCATCGAACAACCGGTGCGGGGCCACCGCGGGGTTGATCAGCACGGCTTTCAGGCCGTGGCGCTCGGCCAGGTGGGTCGCATAGTAGCCGCCCAGGGAGCTGCCGACCAGCACTGGGCGCCCGAGCTCGGCGATGGCCGCCTCCAGCTGGACCATGGCCTGGCGCGGATGATGGTGCAGTGCCGGCACCCGCAGACACCCGGCCAGCCCCAGGCGCTGCATGAGTGCGCTGAGCTGGCGCGCCTTGTGGGACGCGGGCGAGCTGTTGAAACCGTGGATATAGAGGATGCTGGGCTGGGGCTTGGACACTCGGCTTCCTGGCAAATCGAGGGAAAGTTGTACTTCTTGCCGTGCCGCGGCGCGAAGGTCAATAACCCCTGACGCCGTAGTCCACTTCGAAGTCGATGCCCGTGACCCGCGAAACCCCGGTGTCCAGACTGCCGTCGGGGTTCAGGCGCAACCAGCGGTAGCCCGGCGCTTCGCAGCTGACGCAGAAGTCCTCGCTGCCTGGCGCGAACTGCACGCAGGTGGAAGGCGACGCCAGCAGGCGTACGCCCTTGCGGACCTGGTCGAACTCCTGGTGGACGTGGCCCCAGAGCAACGCACGTACGCGCGGATAGCGATCCAGCACGGCGAACAGCGCGTCACTGTTGCGCACACCGATGGGGTCCATCCAGGCGCAGCCGATGGGCACCGGATGGTGGTGGAAACTGACCAGCACATGGCGCTCCCCGGCACCGATCAGGGCCTGCTCCAGCAGTTGCAGCTGCTCGGAGGGGAAATGGCCGGGCACGGCGCCGGCTATGGTGGAGTCCAGCAGCACCAGGCGCCAGCGGGGGAAGTCGACTATGGGCTCGAGGGTGGCGGTAGCGGCGCAGACCTCGCGCATCACCGGCACTTCGTCATGGTTGCCGGGAAACCAGCGGGCCGGCGCCGGAATGCCTCCGACCAACTCGCGGAAACTCCTGTAGGAATCGGCCGATCCGTCCTGGGAGAGGTCGCCGGTAGCCAGCACCAGGTCGATACGCGGCTGCTCCTGCAGCACCTGTTCGATCACCTGCCGCAGGCTGTCGCGGGTATCCATACCCAGCAACTTGCCGTCTGCCTCGGCGAACAGGTGGCTGTCGGAGAGCTGCACCAGCAGCACCGACTCGTCAGCGGCTTGGGGGAGTGGTCTGGGCAAGGCCTTCTCCTTGGGCGGGATGTCCAGATTATGGTTGCTGCACGCGCAAAGGGTAAACCCGCGAAACGGGAATGGTTCACAGTTGGTGGAAGCCGATCGCCAGCAGCCGGCTAGAGGACGACGGGTTCGAGTTCGTGACCGCAGGCCAGGCAGTGGCTCAACCATTCGCCGAGGAAGAGGTTGAGCTGGCTCTTCTCGTCGGGCTGATGCATATCGGCGTTGGGATAGGGATACACGCTGCGCAGGCGACGTGCATTCTCGGCACCGACCACTTCGGCCATGCGTGCGTCATGGTAGACCCGCACCTCCAGCTGCGGCGACGGCAGCCAGGGCAGGCTGTACTCCTGGCGCACCTGCAGGGTGGTGGTGTAGGGGCAGGCCTCGACCACTTCCAGGGCCAGCACACCGAGCAGGCGCTCGCCCTGGCTCAGCGCGACGCGCCGGGAACCGCGCACCTCGCGCATCTGCGGGAGCAGACGCATCAGGCGCGCGTAGTTCGCCTCACAGGCTGCCTGCAGCCCGATAAGGTCGACCCGGTAGCGATCGCGCAACAGATTCACGTCCACAACCCCCTGACTTCGGTACGATTCAGTGCCAGCCACTGCAGGGCCAGCATGCTCGCGGCGTTATCCAGGCGCCCTTCACGCATCAGGGCCAGGGCATCTTCCAGCGCCAATACGTGCACGCGGATATCCTCGCCCTCCTCCGCCAGCCCGTGGACACCGCCCGCGCCGCTGCTGTCGCAGCGCCCGAGGAACAGGTGAACACGCTCGTCGGAGCCCCCTGGTGAAGGATAGTAAGTGGTGATCGGCCATAGCGAAGTCAACTGCAGATCGGCCTCTTCGACGGCTTCCCGACGGGCGACATCCTCCGGCTCCTCGTCCTTGTCGATCAACCCGGCTACCAGCTCCAGCAGCCAGGGGTTTTCGCTCTTGCCGAGGGCGCCGACGCGGAACTGTTCGATCAGCACCACCGCATCCCGCTGCGGATCGTAGGGGAGCACGCAGACAGCATCATGACGGACGAAGAGTTCCCGATGGATGACCGGCCCCATGGCACCGGAGAACAGGCGATGGCGCAGGCTCAGGCGGTCCAGGCGGTAGAAACCCTGGAAGCAGGTCTCGCGCTCGACCATCTCGACAGCGTCGGGGCCCGGCTTGAAGGATTCGGTCATGGCAAGGTCTCACTTGGCTGCGGAAGGCTTCGATCCGCGCATCCTACCCCTTGGCCACGGGCTGCGCAGCCTCTTTGCAGATGGATCGCGGGCTGGGAAGATGCGCGGCGAAATAGCGCTGCGTCGCGCCCGAACTCATGGCTGCGGCGGCAGTCGAAGCCTGCACTTTTCCGGAAACTCCCCTGAAGATGAAGCCGAAGTCCCTCGCCAGACTCCTCGCCACCGCCAGTCTCGGCGCCCTGCTCAGTGCCTGCCAGATGCTGCCCGGCGGCAGCGACAGGCTGGAACCCCAGCGCCACGCCTGGGAGCATCTCAAGCCGGGCTGCCAGGGCGACAGCTGCCCGCTGGTGAACATCGACACCATCAGTTTCGACGGCGAGCCCGAGCTCAACGCCCTGATCATGCGGCGCCTGCTGCAAATGACCCAGGATTCCCCCGGCGCGCCGCTGCCGGCATCCCTCGAGTCCTACGAGAAGGACTTCCTCGCCAGCGCCAGTCCGGGCTGGAGCAGCTACCTCCAGGCCAAGGTGCTGGAGCAGCACGACAAGCTGGTGCTCATCGAACTGTCCAGCTACCTCTTCACCGGCGGTGCCCACGGCATGCCCGGGCGCGGCTTCATCAACTACGACCGCAAGCTGGAAAAGACCCTGGGCCTGGGCGACATGCTGCTGCCCGGCCAGGAAGACGCCTTCTGGAAGGTGGCCGAACAGGCTCACCGCCGCTGGCTGGCGACCAACAAGCTCGACCAGGACCCGGACTTCATCAAGACCTGGCCCTTCGAGCGTACCGCCAACATCGGCCTGGGCTACGGCGCCATGCTGCTCAAGTACGACGTCTACAGCATCGCGCCCTATTCCAGCGGCCACCCGGAGCTGCGCATCCCCTACCCGCAACTCAACGGAATATTGAAGCCGCAGTATTTCCCCGGGCGCGGCTGAAGCGCCCCAGCAGGAACTGCAGGCCGCCCGCGGCCAGCAGCGCCGGCAGGGTCGCGCCCAGTTCCGGCCAACGGTTGGCCAGCAGGTGGTAGATCGCCACGCCGCAGGCCCAGGCCAGCAGGGTGTCCCAGCGCAACGCCACACGGGGCGCCAGCTCGGCACGGCGGCGACGCAGGATGAAGTGATCCACCAGCACCACGCCGAACAGCGGCGCGAACACCGAACCGATCAGCAGCAGGAAGTTCTGGTACTCGGCCAGCGGCGCGAACCAGGCGATCAGGGTGCAGAGCACACCGATGACCAGCGCCAGCTGCTCCACCTTCAGCGGCAGCAGGATGCCGCTGGAGACCGCCGCCGAGTGGATATCGGCGAAGGCCTTCTCCGATTCGTCCAGCAGGATCAGCAGCAGCGGGATGCCCATGCCGGCGCCCGCCAGGGCCAGCAGCAGGGCGTTGGCATCACTGCCCTCGGCGAAGGCCAGGGTGTAGGCCACGCCCAGGCCCATCAGCCACAGGCAACCGATGAAAAAGCCCAGCGCCGAACCTGCGAAGACCCCGCCGCCACGCCGGCCGAAACGCGAGTAGTCGGCGATCAGCGGCAGCCAGGACAGCGGCATGGCGATGGCGATGTCGAAGCCCAGGGCGAAGGACATGGAACCGTCACCGGCGCGCGCCATCAGGGCCCCGAAGTCCGCGCGGTGCAACAGGTCCCAGGTCAGCCAGAGGCAGGCGCCCAGCAGCAGCCAGATGCCCCAGCGGCGCAGGATGCGGCGCACGAAGGCGAGTGGGCCGGCCACCGCCAGCAGGGTGGCCAGGGCGCCGAACACCAGGGTCCAGAGAGTGGGCGAGGTCAGCGGGCTGCCTTCCCCCAGGCCGCGCGCCACCAACAGGCCAGCGGCGTCGCGCATCACGATGATCTCGAACGCGCCCCAGCCCACCAGTTGCAGCAGGTTGAGGAAGGCCGGCAGGCCCGCACCGGCCGAGCCCAGGCTGAGCTTGAGCGAGGCCATGGCGGCGAGGCCCGTGTCGCTGCCGATCATCGCGGCGCCACCCAGCAGCAGCACGCCGACGCCGGTGCCGAGGAGGATCGCCAGCAGCGCGTCGCTGGCGCCCAGGCCCGGCGCCAGCAGGGCACCGGTCTGCAGCACCATCAGGCCGAGACCGAGGGAGAACCAGAGGGAAAACAGGTCGCGCGTGCCGAGAACGCGCTGGTCGAAGGCGACCGGGAGGGACGGCGAATAGTTGGGCGGGGTGTTCACGATGGCAGATGTCCTTGTGGACTGTTGTTATCGGGTTATCCACAAACCGGAAAGCCGGGCACAGGGCCCGGCTTCCAGCGTGGGTGTGACAGGTCAGTGCCTGTTCACGGTCTTGCTACAGACGTTCACACCTGCTTGTAGATCACCGAACCTTCTTCCTTGAAGCGCCCCGACTGCTCGGCGAAGCCTGCCTCGATGGCCTTCTGCTCATCGGTCAGGCCATTCTCCTTGGCATAGTCGCGGACTTCCTGGGTGATCTTCATGGAGCAGAACTTCGGCCCGCACATGGAGCAGAAGTGCGCCACCTTGGCCGAGTCCTTCGGCAGGGTCTCGTCGTGGAAGGCGCGGGCGGTGTCCGGGTCCAGGCCGAGGTTGAACTGGTCTTCCCAGCGGAACTCGAAGCGTGCCTTGGACAATGCGTTGTCGCGGATCTGCGCGCCCGGGTGGCCCTTGGCGAGGTCGGCGGCGTGGGCGGCGATCTTGTAGGTGATGATGCCGGTCTTCACGTCGTCCTTGTTCGGCAGGCCCAGGTGCTCCTTCGGCGTCACGTAGCAGAGCATGGCGCAACCGAACCAGCCGATCATGGCGGCGCCGATGCCGGAGGTGATGTGGTCGTAGCCGGGGGCGATGTCGGTGGTCAGCGGGCCGAGGGTGTAGAAGGGCGCCTCGTCGCAGCATTCCAGCTGCTTGTCCATGTTTTCCTTGATCAGGTGCATGGGCACATGGCCGGGGCCTTCGATCATGGTCTGCACGTCGTGCTTCCAGGCGATCTTGGTCAGCTCGCCGAGGGTTTCCAGCTCACCGAACTGCGCGGCGTCGTTGGCGTCGGCGATGGAGCCCGGACGCAGGCCGTCGCCCAGCGAGAAGCTGACGTCGTAGGCCTTCATGATTTCGCAGATTTCCTCGAAGTGGGTGTAGAGGAAATTCTCCTTGTGGTGGGCCAGGCACCACTTGGCCATGATCGAGCCGCCGCGGGAGACGATGCCGGTGACGCGCTTGGCGGTCAGCGGCACGTAGCGCAGCAGTACGCCGGCATGGATGGTGAAGTAGTCCACGCCCTGCTCGGCCTGCTCGACCAGGGTGTCGCGGAACAGCTCCCAGGTCAGGTCCTCGGCGATGCCGCCGACCTTCTCCAGGGCCTGGTAGACCGGCACGGTGCCGATCGGTACCGGCGAGTTGCGGATGATCCACTCGCGGGTCTCATGGATGTGCTTGCCGGTGGACAGGTCCATTACGGTGTCCGAGCCCCAGCGGATGCCCCAGGTCAGCTTGGCCACTTCTTCCTCGATGGAGGAGCCCAGGGCCGAGTTGCCGATGTTGCCGTTGATCTTCACCAGGAAGTTGCGGCCGATGATCATCGGCTCCAGTTCCACATGGTTGATGTTGGCGGGGATGATGGCGCGGCCGCGGGCGATCTCCTCGCGGACGAACTCCGGGGTGATCTCTTTCGGGATGGCGGCGCCGAAGCTCTGCCCCGGGTGCTGCTCGTTCAGCAGGCCGGCGGCGCGTGCCTCGGCCAGCTTCATGTTCTCGCGGATGGCGACGTATTCCATCTCGGGGGTGATGATGCCCTTCTTGGCGTAGTGCATCTGCGTGACGTTCTGGCCGGCGCGGGCTCTGCGCGGGTTGCGCACATGGGCGAAGCGCATGGCCGACAGCTCGGCGTCGGCCAGGCGGCGCTGGCCGAACTCGGAGGTCAGGCCCGGCAGGCGCTCGGTGTCGCCGCGGTCCTCGATCCAGGGCGAGCGCACGTCGGCCAGGCCTTTGCGCACATCGATGCTGACATTCGGGTCGGTGTAGGGGCCGGAGGTGTCATAGACGGTGACCGGGGCGTTGATCTCGCCGCCGAAGGCGGTGGGGGTCACGTCCAGGCTGATCTCGCGCATGGGCACGCGGATGTCCGGGCGGGAGCCCTGCACATAGACTTTCTGCGAACGGGGGAAAGGCTGGATGGATTGCTGGTCGACCTGGGCGCTTTCACTCAGGTTCTTTTGTTGTTTTACGGTCATCGGCTGGCTCCTGGGGATGATGTCGGAGCGAACCTGAAGGTAGAGTGCACCTGGACCGGTGCCGAGAGGGACCTCCCGGACTTCGGGCTTGGGAGGCACATCTTGTTCCCTACGCAGGCCTTAACCTGATCAGGTTCAACGGGATCCGGAACTGTCCGATCTCAGCCTCCGACTCGAGGCACCCCGACA
This sequence comes from Pseudomonas sp. GCM10022186, assembly GCF_042656385.1. Classification (NCBI taxonomy): domain Bacteria; kingdom Pseudomonadati; phylum Pseudomonadota; class Gammaproteobacteria; order Pseudomonadales; family Pseudomonadaceae; genus Pseudomonas; species Pseudomonas sp. GCM10022186. Next base: position 42,218 of record NZ_JBHSOU010000044.1, on the reverse strand, counting down.
AGAACTCGCGCAGTCTAAACAAGCTCGGCGGAGAAAACCAACCCGGTGGTCAGAATAAGGTGACCGCCTCGTCGGGAAATGACGACCCGCTGCCAACGGGAATCGATTGTTGCAGGCAGGCAACATAGCTTGCCGCAAACTACACTGAGGCCGCCGAGGCGGCGTCTTGACCCGCCCCGAGCGGCCCCGTAGCCTTGCCCGACACCCCAGAATCCAGGATTGATCATGCTGCGCAGACTCTCGCTGGCCATCGCCGTGGCTTCCGCCTTCGCCGGAACCGCCTGGGCCGAAGATGCCCCCCTGTCAGCCAAGACGGACCTCGTGACCGTCTACAAGGACGCCGTCGACAACAACGCCGACCTCGCCGCCGCCCGCGCCAACTATGAAGCGCTGCGCGAAGCGGTGCCCCAGGCGCGCTCCGGTCTGCTGCCGCAGATCAATGGCGGCGCCACGGCGAATGACACCCGCACCAAGCTGGACGAGCCCTCCGAGACCTTCTCGCGCAGCGGCATCGCCTACCAGGCGACCCTGAGCCAGCCGATCTTCCGCGCCGACCGCTGGTTCCAGCTGAAGGCCGCCGAGTCGAGCACCGAGCAGGCCGCCCTGGACTTCTCCGCGACCCAGCAGAACCTGATCCTGCAGACCGCCGAAACCTATTTCTCCGTGCTGCGCGCCCAGGACAACCTGGCCTCGACCAAGGCCGAGGAAGCGGCCTTCAAGCGTCAACTGGACCAGGCCAACGAGCGTTTCGACGTCGGCCTATCGGACAAGACCGACGTGCTCGAAGCCCAGGCCGGCTATGACACCGCCCGCGCCAACCGGATGATCGCCGAGCGCAACGTGGAAGACGCCTTCCAGGCCCTGGTGACCCTGACCAACCGCGAATACGCCTCGATCGAGGGCATCCTGCACACCCTCCCGGTGGTCGTGCCCGCCCCCAACGACGCCAAGGCCTGGGTCGACACCGCCGCCCAGCAGAACCTCAACCTGCAGGCGGCCAACCACGCCGTCGATGCCGCCGAGGACACCCTGCGCCAGCGCAAGGCCGGCCATGCGCCGACCCTGGACGCGGTGGCCAGTTACCAGAAAGGCGACAACGACAGCCTCGGCTTCAGCAACACCGGTTCCAACGTCGGTCAGGCGCCCTTCAGCGGTGACGTCGAACAGCGCAGCATCGGCCTGCAGCTGAACATCCCGATCTACAGCGGCGGCCTGACCAGCTCCCAGGTGCGCGAGTCGTACCAGCGCCTGAACCAGACCGAACAGCAGCGTGAAAGCCTGCGCCGCACCGTGGTGCAGAACACCCGCAACTTCCACCGCGCGGTGAACACCGACGTGGAGCAGGTGAAGGCGCGCAAGCAGTCGATCATCTCCAACCAGAGCGCCCTGGAAGCCACCGAGATCGGCTACCAGGTGGGCACCCGCAACATCGTCGACGTGCTCGATGCCCAGCGCCAGCTGTACAGCTCGGTGCGCGACTACAACAACGCGCGCTACGACTACATCATCGACAACCTGCGCCTGAAGCAGGCCGCCGGCACCCTGAGCCCGGGCGACCTGGAGGCCCTGGCCGGGTTCCTCAAGCCCGACTACGACCCGGACAAGGACTTCCTCCCGCCGGACCTGGCGAAGGCGGCGGAAGCCAGCCTGCAGGGCAACCCGGAGTACTGAGGGTCGCTGCAAACGAAAAGCCCGGCACCTACGCCGGGCTTCTTGTTTTCGTATGGATAGCGCTTTTCCTATCCACCAGCGGCGCTCGGCATGACTCCGATGGTGGATCGATGAAGCGTGATCCACCCTACGAACGCATTCGCACAGCTACATCCTCGGTGCCACGCCTCAATCGCGAATGAATTCGCTCCTACTTCGCCGCCCAGGCGTTGAAGCGCTGCTCCAGGTCCTCGCCATGGTCGGTCCAGAACTCCACGTCCATGGACAAGGCCTGGGCGATGTTCTGCGGCGCGCTGGGCAGCCAGCCGGTCAGGGCCGGGTCGAGACGATCGAAGGTCTGCTGGTTGACCGGCCCGTAGGGAATGCGCTTGACGTAGTCGGCCTGGTTCTCCGCCTGGTTGATGAAGGCGATCAGCTGGTGGGCACGCTCGACATGCTTCGAGCCCTTGATGATGGCCCAGTAGTCCATGCCATAGAGGCTGTCCGGCCAGACCACGGCGAAGTTGTGCCCCTCCTGGTGGGCCGCGGCGATGCGGCCGCTGTAGACCGAGGTCATGGTCACATCGCCGGCCGCCAGCCACTGCACCGGCTGGGCGCCCGCCTCCCACCACTGGATATGGGGCTTGAGCTGGTCCAGCTTGGCGAAGGCGCGCTCCACCCCGGCCGGCGTGGCCAATACCTTGTAGACATCCTCGCGCCTGACCCCGTCGGCCAGCAGCGCGAACTCCAGGTTGTACACCGCGCGCTTGCGCAGGCCACGCTTGCCGGGGAAGCGCTTGACGTCCCAGAAATCCGCCCAGGATTTCGGCGCCTCGGCCAGCTTGCCGGCGTCATAGGCCAGGGCCACGCTCCAGACCATGGTGGCCGAGCCGCACTCCTGGGCCGCGTCGGCGATCAACTGGTCGGCGCCACCGATACGCTGCCAGTCGAGCCGCTCGAACATGCCCTCCTCGCAACCGCGCACCAGGTCCGGCGCCTCGATCTCCACCAGGTCCCAATCGACGCTGCCGGTATCGGCCATCACCTTGATCCGCGCCATTTCGCCGTTGTACTCGCCCTCCGCCAGGGAAGCACCGCTGGCCTTGGCGAAGGGTTTGAAGAAGGCGTCGCTCAAGGCTTTCTGCCCTGCCCCGCCATAGCCCACCACCACCATGCTGTCCGCCGCCTGGGCGGCTCCCAGGGTGGAGGCCAGGGCCAATCCGGCCAGCCAGGGCGCGATGGAAGGGAGGTTCTCGATGTTCAGGCGAGGGACGAACGAATGCCGCATGGTGCTTCTCCTCTTGTTGTTGTCATGAAGCGCGCCCTGCTCGGGGCTGACTCGAAACTAGTCAGGACCAAGTAAAAAAACAAGTTGATTTTTTACTGATGGTAAATTTTCATGGCGCAACAAGAACAAGCGGGACCACCAGGTCCACAGGAGCCCCCATGTCCACTGCACATCAGCCAACGCCGGCCTTCCCGCACCTCTTCGAGCCCCTGGAAATCCGCGGCAAACGCCTGAAGAACCGCATCATGTCCAGCGGACACGACACTTCCATGCCCGCCGACAACCTGGTCAACGAGCAGCTCATCGCCTACCACCGCGCCCGCGCCCGGGGCGGTGTCGGCCTGATCGTGCTGCAGGTGGCCGGGGTCCACGACAGCGCGCGCTACACCTCCCATGTGCTGATGGCCACCGACGACGCCTGCATCGAGGGCTACCGGCGCCTGGCCGAGGCCTGCCATGCCGAAGGCACCCTGGTGCTGTCGCAGGTCTTCCATCCGGGGCGGGAGATCATGGAATCCAGCGATGGCCTGCTGGCGGTGGCCTGGTCCGCATCGGCCTCGCCCAATGAACGTTTCCGCGTCATGCCGCGTGCACTGGACCAGCCGATGATCGACGAGATAGTCGCCGGCTACGGCGCCGCCGCCCGCCGCCTCTGCGAGGCCGGGCTGGATGGCGTGGAGATAGTCGCCAGCCATGGCTACCTGCCGGCGCAATTCCTCAACCCGCGGGTGAATCGCCGTACCGACGGTTACAACGGCGACCTCGACGCGCGCCTGCGCTTCCTGCGCGAAGTGATCCAGGCGGTGCGCGCCAGCTGTTCGCGGGACTTCATCGTCGGCCTGCGCATTTCCGCCGACGAGCGCGATCCGGAGGGCCTGACCGAGGACGAATCCCTGGCCGCCGTCCTGACCCTGCAAAACGAGCTGGACTACGTGCACCTGGTGGCCGGCACCTCCGCCTCCCTCGGCGGCGCCATCCACATCGTCCCGCCCATGGCCATCGAGGCCGCCTACCTGGCCCCCACGGCGGGCAGCTTCAAGGCGCGCCTGGACATCCCGCTGTTCGTCACCGGGCGGATCAACCAGCCCCAGGAAGCCGAAACCATCCTCGCCCGTGGCCAGGCCGACGTCTGCGGCATGACCCGCGCGCTGATCTGCGACCCGCAGATGCCGAACAAGGCCGCCGCCGGCCGCAGCGACGACGTGCGCGCCTGCATCGCCTGCAACCAGGCCTGCATCGGCCACTTCCACCGCGGCTATCCGATCTCCTGCATCCAGCACCCGGAAACCGGCCGCGAACTGACCTACGGCCAGCCCAATCCGGCGGCCCGGCGCAAGCGGGTGATGGTGGTGGGCGGCGGTCCGGCAGGGATGAAGGCCGCCGCCGTGGCAGCGCAGCGCGGCCACGAGGTGACCCTGTTCGAAGCCGGCGGCCAACTCGGTGGTCAGGTGCTGCTGGCCCAGCAACTGCCCCGGCGCGCGGAGTTCGGCGGCGCCGCCACCAACCTGCAGCGGGAGATGGAACTGGCCGGCGTGACGGTGCGGCGCAATGTGCGGGTCGACCGCGCCCTGGTGGAGCGGGAGCATCCCGACCTGGTGATCCTCGCCACCGGAGCCAAACCTTACTGGCCGCCCTTCGAGCGCGGCGGTGAACTCCAGGTGGTGGACGCCTGGCAGGTACTGCGGGACGAGGTCCGGCTGGGCCGTTCGGTGCTGGTCACCGATTGGCGCGGCGACTGGATCGCTCCCGGCATCGCCGAACGCCTGGCGCGCGATGGCCACCAGGTGCGCCTGGCGGTGAACGGCCCCCATTGCGGCGAAAGCCTGCCACTCTATGTGCGCGACCAGATGGCCGGCGAGCTGCACAAGCTGGGTATCCAGGTCATCCCCTATGCCCGTCTCTACGGCTGCGACGACAGCACGGTGTATATGATGCACGCCGCCTGCGGCGAGCCGATGCTGTTCGAAGAGGTGGACAGCCTGGTGCTCTGCCAGGGCCACCAGCCGGTGGACGAGCTGGGCACCGAACTGGAAGGCCTGGTGGAGTTCCGCCGCATCGGCGACTGCCTGGCGCCGCGCACCGTGGAGGAAGCCATCTACGAAGGACTGAAGGTGGCCTGGGACATCTGAGTGTCGTCGGTGATCGCGGCTGCAATACAATGCCGCGATCCCAAGTCCCATGGAGGGAAGCATGAGCCCCAGCCAGCCATCGCCGAACGCCAGCGCCGAGAGCCAGTTCCTCGGCACACGCATCCGCGCGCTGCGCAAACGCCGGGGCATGACCCTCAGCGAACTGGCCGAGCAGAGCAAGCTCACGGCCGGCTACATCAGCCAGCTGGAACGCAACCTGGCCTATCCGTCGATTCCGGCGCTGTTCAATATCGCCCGCAGCCTGGGGGTGACCATCCAGTGGTTCTTCGCCAGCGAGGCCCCCACCAGCGACGCCGACCGTGGCTACGTGGTGCGGCGCAACGCGCGTACCAGCCTGCATTACGAGGACGGCATAACCGACGAACTGCTCAGCCCGCAGCCGCTGCGCCAGCTGGAAATGCTCCACTCGCGCTTCCCGCCCGGCACCTACAGCGAGGAGAGCTACAGCCACGAAGGCGAAGAGGCCGGCTATGTGCTCAACGGCGAATTCGAGCTCTGGGTCGGCGAGCGCCACTTCCGCCTGCAGGAAGGCGACAGCTTCAGCTTCTCCAGCCAGGAGCCGCACCGCTATGGCAACCCGGGGGAGAAGGATGCGCTGATTCTCTGGGTCATCACCCCGCCGACGTTCTGAGCCCCTGATGGGGCCTCATCCTGTAGGGGCGAATTCATTCGCCAAGCAGGCCGAAGGTCTGCCCTGCGGAATCCCATTGGGGTAGCTGCGCCACCCTTGGCGATTGAAATCGCCTCTTCTACAAATGAGATTCCCGCCAGTTGCTATGCCAGCAACCGTGCAATCCCGCCCAGCAACCGCTCCAGCGCCCCCTGGTTGGCCCTGAGCACGCCCAGACCAGCCTCGTGCATGGCGGCCGCGCGCTTCGGCTCGGCCCAGAGCCCGCCCACCTGCTCGGCCAGTTCCCCGGCATCGGCCACCTCGGCCAGCGCCCCGGCGCCCCGCAACCGCGCGGCGATCTCGAGGAAGTTGAACAGGTGCGGCCCCGAGAGCACCGGTTTGCCCAGGGCCGCCGGTTCCAGCAGATTGTGACCGCCATTGGGCACCAGGCTGCCGCCGACGAAGGCGATGTCCGCCAGGGCATAGAGGAACAGCAACTCGCCCATGGTGTCACCCAGCAGCACCGAGTCCGCCGCCGTTACCGGCGCGGCCGTGGAACGACGCACGGTGGCCAGACCTTCACGGCGACAGAGTTCGAACACCGGACCGAAGCGCTCCGGGTGGCGCGGCACCAGGATCAGCAAGGCATCGGGCCGCTGCGCCAGCAGGCTCTTGTGGGCAGCGAGGATGACCTCGTCCTCCCCGGCATGGGTGCTGGCGGCTATCCACACCGGACGTGAACTGGCACCCCACTGCGCGCGCAGCTCGGCGGCACGCGCCGGCAGGGCCGGATCGATGCGCAGGTCGAACTTGATCGAACCGGTCACGCCCACGCATTCGGAGCGGGCCCCCAGATTGCGGAAGCGCTCGGCCTCGGCCTCGGTCTGCACCGCGATCCAGCTCAGCTCCGCCAGCATGGGAGCGGTGAGCTTGTGGAAACGCGCATAACCCCGGGCCGAACGCTCGGACAGGCGGGCGTTGGCCAGTACCACCGGAATGCCGCGACGGGCGCACTGGTGGATGTGGTTGGGCCACAGTTCGGTCTCCATGATCACCGCCAGCCGGGGCCGCGCACGGTCGAGGAAGCGCGCCGCCGCCCAGGGCAGGTCATAGGGCAGGTAGCAGTGCTGGACACGCCCGCCGAACAGGGCCTGGATGCGCTCCGAGCCGGTGGGGGTCATGCAGGTGATGGTGATCGGCAGGTCCGGGTGACGCTCCAGCAGGGCGCGGACCATGGGGGCGGCGGCGATGCTCTCGCCCACCGACACGGCATGGACCCAGATGCCGCCGGGTTTTAGCGGCGGCAGGCCGAAGGCGAATCGCTCACCAATGCGCCGCGCGTAGGCCGGCGCGCGCCAGGCCCGCCAGGCCAGGCGCAGGGCCACCAGCGGCAGGCCGAGATGGAACAGCAGGGTATAGAGGGTACGGTTCATGGGCGCGGAGCTTAGCCTGACTCGCTGTCCATTGGCACCCTGCTCAACCCATGGCCTGCAGATGCTCGGCCAGGCTGTCCGCCAGCCAGAGCGCCGCCGGCCCCAGGGCCTCGTCGCGGCGGCAGACCAGCTCCACCACCAGCGAGGGCGGCGTCCAGTCGCTGCGCAACTCCACCAGTTGGCCCTGGTAGCCCGGGTACTGGGCCACATGGCGCGGCAGCCAGGCCCAGCCGAGGCCGCGCATCAGCAGTTCGGCCATCACGTAGAAGCTGTCGGCGCGCCAGACCTGCGGACCGATCTGCTCGCCGCCGGGGTAGTGGCTGTCCTGGGGCGCCATGAGCACCTGGCGATGGCGCGCCAGCTCATGGCGGTCGGCGTAGGACTGCGCGGCGAGTGGGTGACCGGCGCCGCAGACCGTGACCATCTCGATGGTGCCCAGGCGCTGGCGTTCCAGGGCATCGGGCATGCCCTCGAGGTGAAACAGCAGGCCGAGGTCGGCGCGGCGCTCCAGCAGCTTGCGCGCCACGTCGCCCTGGGCGCTGCTGGCCAGCTGCACCTCCAGCAGCGGGAAGGCGCGCCCCAGCGCTTCCAGGCTGGCCAGCACCGGCTGGTAGGGCATGGCCTCGTCCAGGGCCAGGCGCAGACGCGCTTCCTCGCCCCGCGCCAACCCCAGCGCCCGCCCCTCCAGGCGCTGGCACTGGCGCAGCACCTCGCGCGCCTCCTCCAGCAGCGCCGTGCCCGCCTCCGTGAGGCGCGGCTGGCGTCCGCTGCTGCGCTCGAACAGCTGTACCCCGAGGTCCTCTTCCAGCAGGGCTATGCCGCTGCTCACCGCCGACTGGGCGCGACGCAGCTGGCGCGCGACCGCGGAAAAGGACTGGCCTTCGGCCACGCCGACGAACAGGCGGATCTGCTCCAGGTTCCATTGCATGACGGGCCACCTATCTCAAAAACAGATGGGTAATGACTTTATCCCATCGCCCGAACTCTTAGAATCCACCCCATCGCACAGGAGGCCCGACCATGACCGGCTACATCTATCTCGCCATCGCCATTGCCGCCGAAGTCATCGCCACCACCTCGATGAAGGCCATCGACGGCTTCAACAAGCCCCTGCCCCTGATCCTGGTGATCGGCGGCTACGCCATCGCCTTCTGGATGCTGACAATGGTGGTGCGCAGTATTCCCGTGGGCATCGCCTACGCCATCTGGGCGGGCCTGGGCATCGTCCTGGTGAGCATCGCCGCCCTGGTGCTCTACCAGCAGAAGCTGGACGCCCCGGCCATGTTCGGCATGGGCCTGATCGTCTCCGGCGTGGTGGTGATCCAGCTCTTCTCCAGCAGCACCGGGCATTGAGCGGCCTGTTGCCGCAGCAGCACCGACGGGGGCGCTATACTGCGCCCCTGTTTTTTTCTAAGGCGCCTGCAACCCATGGCCGAATCCCTTTCCACCGATGTGCTCATCCTGGGCGGCGGCATCGCCGGCCTCTGGCTCAACGCCCGCCTGCGCAAGCAAGGCTTCGCCACCCTGCTGGTGGAGACTGCCAGCCTGGGTGGCGGGCAGAGCGTGAAGTCCCAGGGGATCATCCACGGTGGCGCCAAGTACGCCCTGCACGGTGCCCTGACCGGCGCTTCCGAGGCCATCGCCGACATGCCGCGCCGCTGGCGCGAGGCCCTGGCCGGCAGCGGCGAGCTGGACCTGTCCGGCGTGCGCCTGCTGTCCGATGCGCACTACCTCTGGTCTCCCGGCACCCTGGCCGGAAACCTCACCAGTTTCTTCGCCAGCAAGGCGGTGCGTGGCCGTGTCGACCAGGTCAAGGGCGAGGCGCTGCCGCCGGCCCTGCAGCACCCTAAGTTCAAGGGCAAGGTCTATCGCCTGGCCGAGCTGGTGCTGGACGTGCCCAGCCTGATTGGCCGGCTGGCAGAGCTGGCCGGCGATGGCCTGCTGGCCGCCCGCGAGATCGAACCCCTGCGCGAAGACGGCCAGCTCAGCGGACTGCGCATCGACGGGCGTGAGGTACGCGCCCAGCGCATCGTCCTCAGCGCCGGCGCCGGCAACGAGTCCCTGCTGCGGGCGATCGGCCTCGAACAGCCGGCCATGCAGCGCCGCCCGCTGCACATGGTGATGCTCAAGGCGCCCAGCCTGAAACCGCTCTACGCCCACTGCCTGGGCGGCGGGCCGAAACCGCGCATCACCGTCACCAGCCATCCGGCCGCCGACGGCCAGTGGGTCTGGTACCTGGGGGGCGACCTGGCCGAAGCCGAGGGCGTGGCCCGCAACGAGGCGGAGCAGATCGCCGCCGCCGAACAGGAACTGCGCCAACTGGTGCCCTGGATCGACCTGTCCGCCGCCCAGTGGGCCACCCTGCGGGTGGATCGCGCCGAACCGGCCCAGAGCGGCCTGGTGCGGCCGGACAACGCCTTCCTCAGCGAACAGGGCCGCCTGCTGGTGGGCTGGCCGACCAAACTGGCGCTGGCTCCGGACTTCGCCGACCGCGTGCTGGCAGCCTTCGAGCGCGACGGCCTGCGCCCGGCGGCGAACCCGCCGCTGCCCCCCCTGCCCCGCCCGCCGGTGGCGCAACCCGTCTGGGAGGAACTGCTGGGATGAACAGCCTGCACGAGCTCCACCGCCCCCTGGGCGACACCGGCCTGGTGGTCTCCCCACTGGGCCTGGGCACCGTCAAGCTGGGCCGCGACCAGGGGGTGAAGTACCCCTCGGGCTTCACCATTCCCGATGACTTCGAAGCCCGCCAATTGCTGGCCCTGGCCCGCGACCTGGGGATCAACCTGATCGATACCGCGCCGGCCTACGGCCGCAGCGAGGAACGCCTCGGCCCGCTGCTGCGCGGCCAGCGCCAGGACTGGGTGATCGTCAGCAAGGTGGGCGAAGAGTTCGAGAACGGCCTGTCCCGCTTCGACTTCAGCCCCGAACATACGCGATTCTCCGTCGAACGCAGCCTGAAACGCCTGGAAACCGAGTACATCGACCTGGTGCTGGTGCATTCCGACGGCAACGACCTGGCTATCCTCCAGCGCAGCGGCGTCTACGAGACCCTGGCCGAACTCAAGCAGGCCGGCAAGATCCGCGCCTACGGCCTGTCCGGCAAGACAGTGGACGGCGGCCTGCTGGCCCTGGAGCAGGGCGACTGCGCCATGGTCACCTACAACCTCGTTGAGCAGGGCGAGAAACCGGTACTGGACTTCGCGCTGCAACAGAACAAGGGCATCCTGGTCAAGAAAGGCCTGGCCAGCGGGCATGCCTGCCTGGGCACGGGCGTGGACCCAGTGCGCGCCAGCTTCGAACTGATCTTCGGTCATCCCGGGGTGACCAGCGCGATAATCGGGACCATCAATCCGCTGCATCTGTCCCATAATGTCGCGACGGCCGCCGCAGTGATCGGGGGTCATCGCTAGAGCCCCTAGACCAGAAGGAGCGGACATGCCGAGAATCCTCGCCCGCAAGGATCCCAGCGCTTTCAAGACCCTTCCGTTGCATGTCGAAGCCAGCTCCGAGGCCCTGAGCTACCAGAGCCTCGGTCGGCCGCTGAACTTCACCCAGATGCTGGAGCGCCGCCGCCCGGTGCAGGTGAACGACAACCGGCGCTTCGCCGTGGAACTGGCGAACCTCGGCGTCTCGGTACGCCTGACCCTGAATCTGCACGGCCGCGACTACTGGCTGCTGGTGCGCCAGCGCCGGCAGGACCGCGGCGACACCGTGCTCAAGCTGATATCCGGCTACGTCCCGGCCCATGAGCTGAACCTGCCGCTGCTCACCGCCATCCAGGAAGTGGCCGAGGAATGCCTGATCGAAACGCCGGAAGGCTGGCTCGCCGGGCGTTTCGCCGACACCTGGCTGCCAACGCCCTACCAGCGCCAGCTGCGTTACCGCGAGGCCAGTCACTTTCGCCTGAGCCCGCTCTCCGGTGCGGCGCGGCCGGTGCACAACGGCAAACTGATCCTGCTGGAGCGGCCCGAGGCCTATGTCCACCTGCCCACCGCGTCCCTGCAACTGGTCTACGACCTGCGCCTGGAACTGCCGCGGGACTGCCACCAGATCAGCCTCTTCCATGTCGACGAAGTGCTGCAGGACCGCGAACTGGTGGCCCAACTGGAACGGCGACGGCCGGACATCTATCTGCTACCGCTGCACCAGGGCCTGCCCACCGGCGAATTACTGACCCTGCGCAATGGCGAATTCAGCGCCGCCAGCACGCGTGGCCTGTGGCTCTCGGAGAGCTTCGCCGAGCAGGACGGCTGGCTGGTCCATGACGAGCGCGTGCGCTGGCGGGACTGGCTGGCGCGAGTGGGGACGGCCCGACCGATGGGAAAGCGGATGGCCGGCTGAAGCACCGGGAGCGCAAGGCGCCCCGGCAGGAGTAAATGTTCACGCGCGGCCTCGGGCCCCTGGAAGATAGCTTCCCGTAGGGTGCGCCGCGCGCACCGAACTCGATGCGCCGAGTCCGCCGATACCTCGGTCTGGTGCGCATGGCGCACCCTACGCGACTGAGCGCAACGGGTCCGACAGGCTCATCTGAGCTCGCTCGAGGTCTTGCCCAGCAGCCGCCGCGCCACGATCAGCAGCTGGATCTGCTGGGTGCCTTCGAAGATGTCGAGGATCTTCGAATCCCGCGCCCATTTCTCCAGCAGTTCGTCCTCGCCGTAGCCCAGGGTACCGGCCAGCTCCACGCACTTCAGGGTGACCTCGTTGGCCACGCGCCCGGCCTTGGCCTTGGCGATGGAGGCCTCCTTGGAGTTGGGCACGCGGTTGTCGGCCATCCAGGCGGCCTTCAGGGTCAGCAGGCGCGCGGCCTCCCACTCGGCCTCGAGGCGCAGGAGCGTGGCTTCGGCGTGGCGCACCGACAGCAGCGGCGTGCGGTAGTCGAAGCGGCAGCCGGCCTTGCCCAGCAGCTCACGGGTGCGGTCCAGCGCCGCCTTGGCCAACCCCACCGCCATCCCGGCCACCAGTGGCCGGGTGTTGTCGAAGGTCTCCATGACCCCGGCGAAGCCCTTCTGCACATCGATCCCGGCATCGCCCAGCAGGTTGGCGGCCGGCACCCGGCAGTCGTTGAAACTGATGGAGGCGGTGTCCGAGGCCTTGATGCCGAGCTTCTTCTCCAGGCGGGTGACGGTCATGCCCGGTGTGCCCTTCTCGACCACGAAGGACTTGATGGCGGCGCGCCCCAGGCCCCGATCCAGGGTGGCCCAGACCACCACCGCATCGGCGCGTTCGCCGGAAGTGACGAAGATCTTCTCGCCGTTGAGCACGTAGTGGTCACCGTCCTTCACCGCCGTGGTGCGGATGGCCGCCGAGTCGGAACCGCAGCCGGGCTCGGTGATGGCCATGGCGGCCCAGGTGCCGCCAAGGCGCTCGAGCTGCTCTTCATTGGCCACCGCGGCGATGGCGGCATTGCCCAGGCCCTGGCGCGGCATGGCCAGCAGCAGGCCGACATCGCCCCAGCAGAGCTCCATCACCCCGATCAGCGCCGACAGGTTGCCGCCGTTGCGCACAGCTTCCTCCGCCCCATGGCCGCGCTTGCTCGCCGAACCGGCACCGACGGCTTCCGGGGAGCCGGCGTTCATGCCATCCAGCAAGGCGGCGAGCAGGTCCAGCTCGCGCGGATAGGCATGCTCGGCCTTGTCGTACTTGCGCGACAGCGGTCGGAAGTACTGAGCGGCCACCTGATGGGCCTGTTCGCCCAGGAGGCGGAGTTTCTTCGGGATTTCCAGGTTCATGCCGTTCTCCTCAGAGTTGCAATCCACCGCTGACCAGGGCGATGGCGCGCAGGTCGCGGTACCAGCGTTCGACCGGATGCTCCTGGGTGAAACCATGGCCGCCGAGCAATTGCACGGCATCGGTGCCGATCTTCATCGCCTTCTCGGCGCAGAACAGGCGCGCCAGGTAGGCTTCGCGCAGGAACGCCTCGCCCCGGTCGGCGCGGGAACAGGCGCGCCAGACCATCAGGCGCATGGCGTCCAGTTCGATGGCCATGTCCGCGATCGGGAAAGCCACGCCCTGGCGGTGGCTGATGGGCTCGCCGAAGGCCGTGCGCTGGTTGCAGTAGGCGATCACCTGGTCGAGCGCGGCCTGGGCCGTGCCCAGGGCCAGGGCGCACCAGGCCAGGTGGCTGAGGTCGAGGAATGCCTGGTAGTCGAAATCAACGGCGGCCAGCCGATGCTCCGCCGAGACTTTCACGCCCCTCAGGCTGATTCGCGCCGTGGCGCAGGCCTTCAGGCCCATGGCCGGCTCCGGACGCAGCTCGAGGCCTTGGCTGCCAGCTTCGACCATGAACAGGGCCGGTCCGTCGCCGGTCTCGGCAGCCAGGAGCAGGCGGCTGGCGTCCAGGCCATTCACGACCAGGCACTTCTCGCCGTTCAGCAGGTAGTGACGTCCCTTGCGACGCGCGCGAGTGTCCAGCTTGAGGGGATCGAAGAGCAGAGCCGGCTCGCTTACGGCGATGGCCATGGGTGGTGCGGGCTCCGCGGCGAGGAAGGCGGGTAGCCAGGCGGCCTGCTGCTCCGGCGAGGCCCAGCGGCGGATGCAGTTGGCGGCCGAAAGCGGCGCCAGCAAGGCGGCGGCGAGGCTCAGGTCCCCTTTGGCCAGGGCCTCGGCCATCAGCGCGTTGGTGAGGATGGTGCGATCACCGGCCAGGCCGCCGAGGCGCTCGCCGACACCATAATGGGCCAACCCCAGTCCATGGGCCTGGTTGAGCAGCGCGGCGGGCACCGCGCCTCGGGCATCCGCCTCATGGGCGGCCGGACGCAGGGTATCCAGGGCGAAGGATTCCAGCATGTCCACCAGCATCCGCTGCTCGTCGGAGAGGGAAAGGTCGAACAGGTCGTCCGCTCGGCCAGGGCGCGACGCCTTGCGCGCTCGCCGTGCGGCCAGCCGAAAGCCGGCGCGGGTACCGCTGTAGAGCAGTTTCTCGAAGGCCTTGCGCAGTTTCAGGCGATCGGGCCAATGGGCCTGCGCCACGCGGTTCAGCACGGCCAGGGCGCGGCCCTGTGCGTTGGGGATCATCGGCATCGCACTCCTGCAGGATGAGGATGCCGGGATGATGGTCGGCGCCGGCCCGGTCGCCTATGACCGGGCCGACAAGCGCGACTGGCAGCGCTGCCAGTGCGGGGGGATCACTTGCTGCGGATCTTCTCGACTATCGCCGTGGTGGAGCTGTTCTCCACCAGGCCGAGCACCTTCACCTCGCCGCCATAGGCGCGGACGATATCGGCGCCGACCACCTGGTCGATACCGTAGTCGCCGCCCTTGACCAGCACATCGGGCTTGACCTGGGACAGCAGGCGCTCCGGCGTGTCCTCGGCGAAGCTGACGACCCAGTCCACGGCGCCCAGGCCGGCCAGCACGGCCATGCGTCGCTCGACGCTGTTGATCGGGCGGCCCGGCCCCTTCAGGCGGCTGACCGAGGCGTCGTCGTTGACCGCCAGCACCAGGCGGTCGCCCTGGGCGCGCGCCTGCTCCAGGTAGGTCACATGGCCGGCGTGGAGGATATCGAAGCAGCCGTTGGTGAAGACGATCTTCTCGCCATGGGCGCGGGCGTCCTCGATGGCCAGCAGCAACTGGTCGAGGCTCAGCACGCCGCGCTCGGAGCCCTGCTCGCGCTGCACCGCGCGGCGCAGTTCCGGAGCGCTGATGGCGGCGGTGCCCAGCTTGCCGACGACGATGCCCGCGGCGAGGTTGGCCAGGGCCACGGACTGGGGCAGCTCCTCGCCCGCGGCCAGGGCGGCGGCCAGGGTGGAAATCACGGTATCACCGGCACCGGTGACGTCGAATACCTCGCGGGCGCGGGCGGGCAGGTGAAGGGCCTGGTGGCCGGGACGCAGCAGGGTCATGCCGTGTTCGCCGCGGGTGACCAGCAGCGCGCCCAGCTCCAGCTCCTGCATCAGGGTGGCACCCTTGGCCACCAGTTCGGCTTCGTCGGCGCAGCGGCCGACTATGGCCTCGAATTCGCTGAGGTTCGGGGTGATCAGGCTGGCGCCGCGATAGATGCTGAAATCCCGGCCCTTGGGATCGGCCAGTACCGGCACGCCACGGCGACGGGCAGCCTGGATCAGCACCTGGTGGTTCTTCAGCGCACCCTTGCCGTAATCGGACAGCACCAGCACCTTGACCCCGGACAGCAGCCGCTCGACTTCCTTGGCCACGGCTGCGGCGTCGGTGTCGAAGGCTTCCTCGAAGTCCATGCGCAGCAACTGCTGGTGGCGGCTCAGGACCCGCAGCTTGACGATGGTCGGCTGCTGGGCGAGACGCTGGAAGTGCACCTCGACGCCGGCGGCATTGAGGCGTTCGGTGAGGCTGTCGGCCGCTTCGTCGATACCGGTGATGCCCACCAGCTTCGCCGGCGCGCCCAGGGCGGCGATGTTCAGCGCCACGTTGGCGGCACCGCCGGGACGGTCCTCGATCTGCTCCACCTTGACCACGGGCACCGGTGCCTCGGGCGAAATGCGCGAGGTCCCGCCATGCCAGTAACGGTCGAGCATGACGTCGCCCACCACCAGAACGGGGGCCTGATCGAATCGGGGCATGGACAGCTTCATGGAGTCTCCGGACGTCAAAAACGGCGCGGATCATACCATAGCAGCTCAGTGGGCCCGAGGCTCCCGATCGGACGCGGGACGTACCCAGAACAACTCGTGACGACGCACCGCCTTGCGGAAGAAGTCGTCCTGGCCGACCCCGGGCCAGCGCCGCCCGGCCAGCAGCCACTGGATCATGCGGCGCAGGCGCTTCCGAAATGGCAGCGGCTCCTGCAGGTCGTGCTGCATGGCCAGCGCCTGGGCCTTGTCCATGCGCGCGGACTCGCTCAGCAGCGGACTCCACAACCCGTCGGCCGGGAGCGGCTCCAGACACGGCGGCAGGGCGACGCCATTGCCCGCCGGCCCCATGGGCCAGCGGTCGTTGTCGTAGAGGTGGTTGGCATAGAGCAACTGGACCTCGGGCCGCCAGCCGCTTCGCTCGACGGCCTCGGCCAGGGCCCTGCTGGCCTGGACGTGGTCAGGGTGCGGATCCAGCTCGGGATGTGGCAGCACCACCACCTCGGGGCGGCAGCGTTGAAGCAGCGCGGCGAGGTCCTCCACCAGGTTGTTCCAGCTCGGCACGCCGTCGAGGTCGCCCGGCAGGAGCAGGGGATTGAAGCGGCGCACGCTGCGGATATCCGCATCGCCGGACTCCAGCGAAGCGAAGGCCTTGTCCGGTTCGGCCGCCATGGCCGTCAATCGCATGCAGTAGTAGCCCAGCTGCACGCAACGCGTCGCCGGCACTCCGCCCCAGAGCGGCACGGCCAGGCTGCTCCAGCTACGCAGCCGGCCCTTCAGGCGCGCGGCAGACGCCCTGTCGAGCCCCATCCGACGGTAATTCCACGCCTCGATCTCGCCCTGGGTCAGGGTGACGATGCAGGCCTGGGCGCAACGGCTGTACAGGCCGAAGGCAGCCAGTTCGGCATCGTCCGCGTGGGGCGCGATGACCATGACACGCCGCGCCGCGTAATCCGGGTTGGCGAAGGCATGCAAGCGGACCTCCGGCAGCAGCCGACAGAATCGGCCGGACAGCTGCAGGCGCCCCTCCCGCACAGCGGGCAGCAGACCTGACAGATTGAGATAGCGCCGACCGCGCAGGCCGCGCTCGAAATCCTGGCGATCGAGGTGCTGGCCGTCCCGGATCAGCACATGGGGGTCCAGCCAGCGTCCCAGCCAGGTGCTGCGGATTTCCACTTCGAGGATCAGGGTGTCGGCAGCCTCCGCCGGCGCAGCGGTGTCGAGTTGCAACCGGCCCTCGCGGAGTTCGCCCGACATCGGGCGCGCGGATTCAGGGAAGGCATAGCGGTAATCTGCCCGCGGCGAATAGAAGAGGTGGTCGGCGAACCAGGCCTCATGGGCGATCCAGGCCAGCACCAGCAGTACCGGCAGGCTGTTCCAGTTGCCGAACCAGTCGAGCGCGGCCAGGACCAGCAGCGCCATGAGCATGAACAGACGCTTGCCGCGCCGGTGCCGACGCAGCAATTGCCGTTTGCGTGTTTCCATCCACTTAAACCCGGAATGCAGCGACTCTGTTGCACCAACGATCCTTGTATTCACGGTCGGCGCGACCGAAGGAGTAGCGCAGGGCCTTGCCCCCGGCTCGGGCTTCCTCCCAGGCAGCCTGGGTATTGATGAAACTGAGTACGCTGCCCGGACTGAGGTGATGCGCGCGCGGGTCGACTCCGCCGTTGATGTACTCGTAACTGAGCCATTCTGGCGACTCGACCCTGAACAGCACCTGAACGGCGACAGGGGCACCGTCGAGCAGCAGCAGCGAGCCGCCGAGGAACTCACGCAGCAGCGCGAAGACTTCGCCCAACCTGTGCTTGCCCGGCACATCGAAGCCCCAGCGACGCTCGAACAGCTCCGTGTAGACAATCGCCAGCTCGTCGGGCGCATAGTCCGCCACCGGCCGGACCTTGCCGCCCGCCTCCTCGAACAGGCGCACTTCGCGACGCTGGTTGTAGCGGAACTTCCTGGACAGCTCCTCGGGCGGGCGGGCCAGCGCCAGCTGTTCCCGCTGCAAGCGCTGGCCGCTGAACCCGGTCCGATTCAGCTCGGAGAGATAGCGCACCTCATGGCGCAGCGGAACCGCGGCCCCAGGTGCAACCGGCAGGATGACTTCGGCATTGCCCAGGTCGAAGAGATTGCGCATACCCTTGCGCTTGAGCACCCGGCGGGACAGCGCCAGGCTCCTGCCCCAGGTCGGAATGGCGGCCCGGATCTCACCGGCCACCCGGTAGCCGAGATAGCGCACCGGTATTCCCGCCAGCGCGGACAGCCGCTCGACCACCTGCGGGTGGGTGATGACGCTGCCACCGAAGCGCGCCCAGGCGTCGGCATAACAAGCGGCGTCTATCGACTCCCATCCACGCTCACGGTACAGCCTGAATCTGTTGAGCAAATCCTTACCCTGCCGGGGGCAATACCCGGCCCTTCCTTGTTGGCCCTCTGCGCCCAGCCCTGCTCAGAGCTCTTGCGGCTGGGCCTCCTCCTCGAACTGGCTGGCGTGGAGTCGGGCGTAGTAGCCGTTCATGGCCAGCAGTTCGACATGGCTGCCGCGCTCGACGATCCGCCCCTGATCCATCACCAGGATCAGGTCCGCCTTCTCGATGGTGGAGAGGCGGTGGGCGATGACCAGGGTGGTGCGTCCATCCATCACACGATCCAGCGCCGCCTGGATGTGCCGCTCGGACTCGGTATCGAGTGCCGAGGTGGCCTCGTCCAGCACCAGTACCGGGGCGTTCTTCAACAGCGCGCGGGCAATGGCGAGGCGCTGACGCTGGCCACCGGACAGCAGCACACCGTTCTCGCCCACCTCGGTGTCGAAACCTTGCGGCAGACGGTCGACGAACTCCTTGGCGTAGGCGGCCTCGGCAGCCTTCTCGATGTCTTCCCGCGGCGCGCCGGCGAGGTCGCCATAGGCGATGTTGTTGGCCACCGAATCGTTGAACAGGGTCACCTGCTGGGTCACCAGGGCGATATGGCGGCGCAGGTTACGCAGGCGATATTGCTCGACATCCACGCCATCCAGCAGGATCTGCCCCTGATCGTGGTGGTAGAAGCGCGGAATCAGGTTGGCCAGCGTGGACTTGCCGCTACCGGAACGTCCCACCAGGGCGACCATCTGGCCCGGCTCGGCCTCGAAACTGATGTCCTGCAGAACGGGCTTGTCGGTGCCGGGATACTGGAAGCTCAGGTTGCGCACCTGCAGGCGCCCGCTCACTCGCTCCCGTTCGAGGGTGCCATGATCCACCTCAGGCGCTTCATCGAGCTGCTCGAAGATGCTTTCCGCACCCGCCACACCGCGCTGCACCGTGGAGCTGACCTCGGACAACTGGCGGATCGGCTTGGGCAACAGACCCGCGGCGGTGATGTAGGCCACCAGGTCGCCGGCACTGGCGTCGCCCCGCAGGAACAGCACCAGGAACATCAGCGCGGCCATGGCGGTGTAGATCACCAGCTGCAGCATCGGGGTATAGACGGCCGAGGTCTTGGTCATGCGCAGCTGCTTGCGGGTGTTGTCCTGGCTGGCGGTCTGGAACCGACCGGACTCGTAGGGCTCACCGCCGAAGCTGCGTACCACGCGATAGCCCTGGATGGTTTCGGAAGCCACGTGGGTCACGTCACCCATGGCCACCTGGATCTTCTTGCTCTGTTTGCGGAACTTCCTGCTGGCGCTGCTCACCATCAGCGCGATCAGCGGCAGAATGGCCACCATCACCAGGGTCAGTTTCCAGTTCATCCACAACAGGTAGCCAAACAGGAAGATCACGGTCAGGCCTTCGCGTATCACCACCTTGATGGCGTCGGTCGCGGCGCCGGTGACCATGGTCACGTTGAAGGTGATGCGCGAGATCAGGTGGCCCGAGTTGTGGCTGTCGAAATAGCGGTTGGGCAGTCTCAGCAAGCTGTCGAAGAGGGCGAGCCGCAGGTCGTGCACCAACCCCAGCGATACCTTGGCCAGGAAGTAGTTGCCGAGGTAGGACCCCAGTCCCTGCCAGGCGGCGATCAGGATGATCAGCAGCGGTACCGCCTGAAGCAGCTTCAGGTCGCGCAGGTAGGGAACGTCAGGGAAGAGGACAGCATCCGGATTGCTCAGGCCGTCGACGAAATACTTGAGGATGCCGGCCAGCATCGGCTGGGTGGAGGCGAAGATGATGTAGCCGCTGATGCTGATCAGGAACAGGCCGACATAGGGTCTGACGTAGCCCAACAGGCGGAAGTAGATCTTGAGGCTGGAGGGCCGGGACTGGTCGTTGGGACTCATGGAGGTCAGTGCTCAAAAATGAGCGCGAAGTGTAACACAACGTCCAATTGCCCCATTCAGGCGGGCAAGGTGGGGTACTATACGCGGCCTATTCACGAGGCCCATTGATGCAAGAACTCGATCACGAGATGTATCTGAAGCTGAGCGCGAGTGCCGCCGTACTGGAACGTGACAAGTACGGAGACAAGGTGCTCCGACTGAAAGACGGCAGCTTCTTCAAGCTTTTCCGACGTAAACGTGTCCTCTCCTCGGCCATGCTTTACCCGTATGCCCAGCGCTTCGCAGACAACGCCCATCTGCTCAAATCACGCAAAGTTCCCTGCCCAAGCGTACTCGGGGTCTACCGCGTCAGCAGCTTGTCCAGGGACCTGGTGCACTATGCCCCCCTGCCTGGAGAAACCCTGCGCCACCTCTACCGCAATAGTGACAACCCCGAACTGCAGGGGCTGCGCAAACGCCTGGGGGCATTCGTCGCAGGACTTCACGATCAGGGCATCTACTTTCGTTCCCTCCATCTGGGAAACATCGTGCTGACTCCCGATGACCAATTGGGCCTGATCGATATCGCTGACCTGAAAGGCCAAGGAACAGCCCTGGGCAAGAACAAGCGTCTGCGCAATTTCAAGCACCTGCTCCGCTATGCCGAGGATCGAGACTGGCTCCTCGCCGACCAATGCCAGGATTTCTTCGACGCTTATCTGGCCACCTCGCAACTGCGCGCAAGCAACTCTTTTTCCCTGCGACTGAAGGCTCTATGACCGCCTTGCCCGGCAATCGCCCTGCTCCCATCAGCAACCTACCGGGCCGCCTGCAGCGCACCTCGGACTGGCTGATCAGGAACGTTCTGCCACTGGGCTGGCTCGTCCTGCTCACCGGCATGTTCTGGGTTGGCGAACGACCGCACTATCATAAGCTGTACTACACGCTGCTGGCCGCTCCGGCCCTCCTGGCGGTGGTGCTGCATCCCCGGTACTTGAGAACGATGTTCAGCTCGCCACTGCTCGTCGTCTTTGCACTGTTCAGCGTCTACACCCTCACCACACTGGCCTGGTCCAGCACCGATGATCCCTTCGGTTCCCTGGTCAAACGCCCACTCTACGTGCTGCTCCTTTTCGTCTCCGCCGGCCTGCTGGCACTGCGGGCTCCTGAACGGCTGATGATCAGCCTACGAGTCAGCGCATACATTGCCGCGCTTGCTGCGCTGATATCTCTAGGGCTCTACCTGCATAGAGGCGAATACGCCTACCTACGGTTCTCAGGCTACGGCGCCTTGTACAATCCACTGCTCACCGCCCACGTGTACGGCGTATTCATGGCATTCTGGGTGGCGAGTTGGATAGTGAACAGGAATCCCTTCGATCCGCCTGCCCTGTTGTCCCTGGCTGTTCTCGGTGCCCTGACAATTGCGACCGGCTCACGAACACCCCTTATGGCGCTGGTAGCGTGCAGCGCGTGGCTGATGATTGTCACCTGGAACAAGCGCAGCCTGGCCCTACTGGTGACTGGAATCCTGGCCGGTGGCCTGCTGCTAGCCTTGTACCCCGAAGCGATCACCTCTCGAGGGATGTCTGCACGACCGGAAATCTGGGAGAAGAGCTGGCAACTGATCCTCGACGCGCCCTGGTTGGGACACGGCTATGACGCACCATTGAAAATATGGATTGCCACGCTCAACTACACCATGGCTGATCCACACAACATGCTGCTGGCGGTGCTCTATTACTGCGGAGCCATCGGTCTGGTCCTCTGGCTGCTACTCTACGGTCTCGCGTTCGGCTTCGCCTGGCGCAACCGCAAGGATCCCCTGGTCGCTATCATCTCTAGTCTGCTGGTATTCGGTCTGGCGGCAAGCATGACCGAAGGCGGCTCCTTCATTTCGCGTCCGAAGGAGCACTGGTTCCTGATCTGGATTCCCATGGCCCTCATGTTCGCGGCCGAAATCAAGAAAAAGACCGAGAAGCAGCCCCATGAGCTGGTTGAAAAGGTTTGAGAAGAAGCTGCGCAAGGCCTGGAAGAACTGGCGCGGCAAGCCTGAGCTACCGCGTTTCTATCGACCCCAGATGCGCTTCCGGGAACGCTACCCTGGCTACCAGATCGGGCTGGGAACCTACGGCATGCCCATGGTGCATGACTGGAACGAAGGCAGCACCCTGCGCATAGGCAGCTACTGCTCCATTGCCGACAACGTGCAGATCTTCCTCGGAGGCGGCCACCGGGTCGACTGGGTGAGCAGCTATCCCTTCCCTGCCTACTTGCCGGAAGCGTCCCATATCAGTGACTTTGGCGGGACCCGTGGAGACGTGGAGATCGGCAGCGACGTCTGGCTCTGCTCCAACTGTACAATCCTCTCCGGCGTGACTGTGGGGCATGGCGCGGTAATTGCCGCCGGCGCCGTGGTCAGCCGCGACGTACCTCCCTATTCTGTGGTGGCAGGCAACCCGGCCCGGCATATCCGTTGGCGCTTCGATGAGGATACGAGAAGCGCACTCCTGGAAACAGAGTGGTGGGAATGGCCAGAAGCGGAAATCAGGCAGATTGTCGGTAAGCTCTGCAGCGACGACCTTCAGTCCTTCCTGAACTATGCCCGCTCACGCGGGCAGTAGCAGACGCCAGAGTGCCCGCAAGGTCTTGCGGTTCCAGGCGCTCATGGGCAGGCCAGCGAGTAGCTCGCGGGCGAGTTCCTTGTCCTTGCGGGCACACTTGAGCAACATCGAATTGCGGAAACGCGCGCAGACCTCGGGGTAGGCGGGGTGGTCGCTGAAGCGCGCATAGGTCTTCAGCACGTTGTCCACCATGAAACGGTAGTTCTTGTAGGTGTTGCTCTCATGCACCCTGTAGAGCGCCAGGGGCTCCCCCAGGATATCGATGAAGTAGCCCGCGCGAGTGATCTTCAGCTCGATCATCAGGTCTTCCAGACGGACATCGGGCTCGAACCCGCCGACACGTTCCAGCGCCTCCCGGCGGAACAGCAGCGTGGGCGCCGGCGCGCCGGGCTTGCGATCGAGGAACACGTCCTCGAAGTCCAGGCGCCGCAAGGGAAGGCCACGGGGGTCGCCGCTGGGTTTGCCATCCCCATCGATGGTCTGGATATCCCCCGCGCAGATGCCCACCTCGGGCTTGCCCTCCATGTAGGCGACCTGCCTGGCGATACGCTCCGGCAGCATGATGTCGTCCGAGCCGAAGGGGGCGATCAGGCTGCCCCTGGCCCGCTCGATGGTCTCGTTCAGGGTCCGCGACAGCCCCTTGTTGGCCTGCGCGCGGAAGTCGAAGCCATGGACCTTCTGCAGCGCCTCGATGCGGGCGACGCTGTCATCGCGGGAGCCGTCATCCACCACCAGCAGTTCGATGTTGGGGTAACTCTGCTGCAGGACGCTGAGGATGCTCGCCTCGATATAGGGGGCGTGGTTGTAGGAAGCGATGATCACGCTGACCAGCGGCTGCTGGGGATTGCTCGTCGACGTCATGGACCTTTACTCAGAATGGGTAGAACCGCGACCAGAGCGCCCGCCAGGCGGAAGGCGCCGGCGCCGATGGCCAGGGTTGTTCCAGCACCTCCACCAACCGCTCCGCGAGGCGCGTATGGGCCAGGCGCTCTTCGACGAAGCGTCGGCCCCGTTCGGCGATCGCACTGGCCTGTGCGGGCTCGTCCCGAAGACGGGCCAGGTGCGCGCGCAACTCGTCGATGCTGGAATACAGCAGGAGGTGGGTGCCGTCCTCCAGGCCAATGGCCGGCTCCTCGCTGCCCTGACGCCAGGCCAGCAGGACACAACCACAGGCCATGGCCTCGAAATTCTTGGCCATGTATTCCCCGAGGCCCACGTCGGCACTGACGAAATAGCGGATGCGGTTGAGCATTTCGCGGTAGGGATCGCCAGGTGCCGTACGCAGCACCTGCAAGGGCTCCTCTGCTGCCAGCCGGTCCAGCAGCTGTTTCCGTCCCGCGTAGGCGGCACTGGCGGTCCGGCCGATGAATCCCAGCTCGATGTCGCGCTCGGCGGCCTCGAAGTAGATCGTCCGCGGATCGTAGCCCTTGGGCACGAAGTGGACGTTGAAGCCCTCCTGGCGCAGACGCTCGGCGACACTGGCACCGGTCACCACCACCCGGGCATTGGGCAGGGCCCGGTAGAAGCGGCTGAATCTTCCGCGCCAGCGGGAGTTGTCCAGGTAGTTCTGGCAGGCATCCTCTTCGTAGATCAGCAGCCCCGGGACCCCGCGCAGGAAGGCGGCCTGGCGGTGGATGTTCTTGAAGTGCAGGTCGAGCAGCAGGCGGTCGTAGCGCCTCAGGTCCACCCCGGCCAGATAGCGGCGCAGGTTGCGCTGCTGCTCCTTGTCGAGGATCCGCAGCTCGAGCTCGACGACCTGGCCGAGCTGCTCGTAGACGCAGGACAGGTCGGGTTCCCGCCCAGCGGAGCTGAGCGCCAGTACCTTCATCGGCTTCAGCTCAGCCACAGCCTGAGGGCCTTGCGGCTGTAGGACAGTTTGAACAGCACCTTCCAATCCGTGCGCAGCGCCTCGCGGTAGTAACCGCGGGCACTGTCCTGCTCGCCGGCCAGCAGGCAAGTGCGGAACAGCGACAGGCAGCGCTGGGCACGATAGGCGGACTTGAGCGATTGCAGGCCGGCCGGCAGCTTGCGGAAGACCTCATCCACCAGGGCAAGGCCTACCTTGCGGGCGGCTTCGGCGTTATGCCGCAGGCTGCCGGGATGCTTGTGGATGCGCGCCAGCATCAGGTCGAGGACTTCCACCTCGCCCTGGGTCAGGCAATAGGCGAAGACCGGGATGTCCTCGCTGTGGCGCAGGTGTTCGGGATAGGGCCGCTCCAGCAGCAGCTCGCGCAGGAAGACGCAGGCGCCGTGGCTCAAGGCGATCTTCTTGTCCAGCAGGTAATCCTTCAGGCGCCGGAGGGGCTCGCCAGGCACGGCGCTGGCGGGATGCCCGCGCTCGCGGCCGTCGGGCTGGACCGCCACATGGCCGGCCAGCCAGAGGCCGACATCCGGTTGCTGGCGCAGGCGCTGGCAGAGCTCGGGCAGCACGCCGGGGGCCAGTTCGTCGTCGGCGTCCAGCAGCAGCACGTAGCGCCCCTGGGCCAGCTGCACGCCGTTGTTGCGCGCGGCCGAGGGGCCGGCGTTGGCCTGGCGCACGCCCTGGAAGGCATCGCCGTAACGCTGGCTCAGGGCAACGAAGACCGCCGGGGTATCGTCGGTGGAACCGTCGTCCACCACCCAGAGTTCGACCTCCGGGGTGGCCTGGGCCAGCACCGACTCCACGGCACGCGGGAGCACGCCCGCGTAGTTGTAGGTGGGGATGACGACGCTAAGCAGCGGCTTAGCCGACATTGTCATACCAGTCCTTGCCTTCCTTGACGACGAGGATGTCTTCCATGATCAGGTACTGCAGGTCCGAGCCGTAGAACATGTTCAGGGCATCGGTGGGCGAGCAGATCATCGGCTCGCCGCGGCGGTTCAGCGAGGTGTTCAGCGATACGCCGTTGCCGGTGAGGTTCTCCAGCTCCTTCATCAGGTCGTACCAGCGTGGATTGTGCCGGCGCTCCAGCACCTGGGCGCGGGAGGTACCGTCCTCGTGCACCACTTCTCCCACACGGTTCTTCCACTCTTCGTTGACCTCGAAGGTGAAGGTCATGAAGGGCGACGGGTGATCGACCTTGAGCATCTGCGGCGCCACGGTGTCGAGCATCGACGGGCAGAAGGGGCGCCAGCGCTCGCGGAACTTGATCTGCTCGTTGATGCGGTCGGCCACGCCGGCCACGCTCGGGCAGCCGATGATGGAACGGCCGCCGAGGGCGCGCGGACCGAACTCCATGCGGCCCTGGAACCAGGCCACCGGGTTGCCGTCGACCATGATCCTGGCGATGCGCTGCGGGGTATTGTCGATGCGCTTGAACACCGGCTTCTTCGGGTGCCTGGCGCAGGCGGCGACCACATCCTCGTTGCTGAAGGACGGGCCGAGGTAGACGTGCTCCATCTTCTCCACCGGCACGCCGCGCTTGTGCGAGACGTAAGCGGCGGCGCCCACCGAGGTACCGGCGTCGCCGGAGGCGGGCTGGACGAACAGTTCCTTCACTTCCGGGCGGGCGATGATCTTCTGGTTCAGCTTGACGTTCAGCGCGCAGCCGCCGGCGAAGGCGATCTTGCCGGTCTCGCGGATGATGTCGCCGAGGTAGTAGTCCATCATCTCCAGCGCCAACTTCTCGAACAGCGCCTGCATGCTGGCGGCATAGTGGATGTACGGATCGTCGGCGATATCGCCCTGGCGCTTCGGGCCCAGCCACTCGATCAGCTTGGGCGAGAAGTAGTAGCCCTTGCCGTTTTCCTTGTAGCGGCGGAAGCCGATGACGTTGGCATAGTCGGTATTGATGATCAGCTCGCCGTTCTCGAACCTGGCCAGGCGCGAGAAATCGTACTTGGCGGCATCGCCGTAGGGCGCCATGCCCATGACCTTGAACTCGCCGTCGAGCATCTCGAAGCCGAGGTACTCGGTGATGGCGCCGTAGAGGCCGCCCAGGGAGTCCGGATCGTAGAATTCCTTGATCTTGTGGATCTTGCCGTTCTCGCCCCAGCCGAAGAAGGTGGTGGCGTATTCGCCCTTGCCGTCGATGCCGAGGATCGCGGTCTTTTCCTTGAAGCCCGAGCAATGGTAGGCGCTGGAGGCGTGGGCCAGGTGGTGTTCCACCGGCTCGATCTTCACCTTCTTGGCGTCGAAGCCCAGTTGCTCCAGGCACCAGACGATCTTCTTGCGGTAGCGCTTGTAGCGGCGGTTGCCCATGAGGATGGCATCGAGGGCGCGGTCCGGGGCGTACCAGTAGCGCTTGGCGTATTGCCAGCGGGCCTTGCCGAACAGGCTGATGGGGGCGAAGGGAATGGCCACCACGTCGACGTCGGACGGCTTGATGCCGGCCTGTTCCAGACAGAACTTGGCCGCCTCGTACGGCATGCGATTCTTCGCGTGCTTGTCGCGCACGAAGCGCTCTTCTTCGGCGGCCGCGATCAGCTTGCCGTCGATATAGAGCGCGGCGGAGGGATCATGGCTGAGGGCGCCGGAAAGGCCGAGAATCGTCAATGCCACAGATATAGCCTCTTAAAAGCAGCTGAAGGCTTGAAGCTCGAAGCTTTAAGCCACAGCAGTGGTCCAGTTCATAGCCCGGCGGGCTTTCTTTTCCAGCTTCAAGCTTCCGGCTTCAAGCTGTCTTTCGGTAAACGTTTATCCAGTAGCTGGTGCAGCGCCGACTCGGCCGGCCAGTTCCGCAGGAAGCGCGCGCGGTCGCGGGCGTAGGCCCGGGCGAAGCTGCGCCGGCTGCGATGCTGGCACACGGCATCGAGGTCGATCAGGGTCCAGCGGCCGTCCTGCCAGAACAGGTTGAAGCCCTTGAGATCGCCATGGCTGATGCGCTCGCGGATCAGCGCGGCGAACAGCCGGTCGAGGGCCTGCAGTTCGGCTTCCGGTGGAGCTCCAGCCCCGTCCGGGTCGTCCAGATAGGGTTTAAAACGCGCGATTATATCTTGCCCGGAGAGATATTCGGTAATCAGGTAGGCATGGCCGCGCAGCCAGAGGAAGCGCCGCTCCAGCACGGCCAGCGGCCGCGGCGTGGCGATGCCGAGGAACTCCAGGCGATTGCCCTCGCACCAGCTGTGCCAGGCGCGGCTGGGGCGCCAGAAGCGCGTCAGCCAGTGGCGCAGGCCCTTGATGTTGTAGCGTTTGAGCAGCAGCTGGCGGCCGGCGACCGTGACTTCGGCCACAGTGGCGGTAGCACCCTGCTTCAGATAGCGCCCCCCTTCCAGGGCGGTATCCGGCGCCTGCAGCAGAGTTTCCAACCCGGCTTCGGCATCCCGGCGCACGGCACGCAGGCCGAATGCCCCATGAACGACACTGAACAGGCTGCAGTCGCGGGCGATCTTCTTCATGTAATCGCCCAGGCGCCAGCGCCGCACCCGGGCGATTTCCTTCTCCAGGGCCTCCAGCGGCAGGGCATGCTCGCCATTGACCAGCAGGTAATGCACCAGCAGCTCTTCCAGGAAAGGGTCCAACTCCGCCGGCAGCTGGGCGAAGAACACGCCGAGATTGGCCATGACCTTGTCCCGCGACAGTGGCCTGCCCGGGCTTTCGGCGCGGATGCCACCGCCGTCGATCACTTGCAGACTGCCGCCGTGGCGCAGCAGGTTGTCCAGATGCAGATCCTCCTGCGCCAGACCCGCCAGGTGCAGGCGGGCGATCGCCCCCAGGGCCTCGCCCAGCACGCTCTGCTGCCCGTCGGACAGCGGTGCCTCGCGCTCCACCTGACGCCAGGCGTCCCACAGGCTCTCGGCGCCTTCGAGGAAATCGAACAGCAACCAGCCACCCTGCCCGTCCAGCTTGCCCTCGGCCAGAAGCGCCGGGGAAGCGATGCCCTGCTCGTGCAAGGCACGGGTGCCGGACAGTTCGCGCTGGAAATGCCGCTCGGCCTTGCCGCCCACCAGCAGCTTGGCCAGGACCTTGCGACCCTGCCAAAGGGCTACGCCCACATAGCGCTGGCCGGGCAGCACCCGCAGCAGGCTGTGCAGTTCGAGGCCGCCGGCGATATCCAGTCGAATGGGCAGTTGCGGGCTGCGGCCCGCCCGGGCCAGTTCCGCCAGGGTCATTGATTGCGTTCCTTGTTGCGACGGCGACGCACCAGGTGCGCCAGCCAGTCGTTCACCTCGGCCGAATCGCGCGAGCGCTCCAGGTAGGCGGCCAGCAGTTCACGCACCTCGGCCTCGCCCCAGGCGTCGGCGCGACGCACCAGGGCCTCCAGGTCCTTGACCCGGTCGCGCCGCCCCAGCAGCAGGGGCCGGGTCTTCTCCAGGTCGATCAGGCAGGCCTCGAAGCCGACGCCGCCTTCCCGCAGGAAAACGTGCTTGGGATAGAAGCAGCCATGCACCTGGCCCGCTTCGTGGAGGCGCCGGGCAAGGCCGGCGACTGCGACTATGATGGCCGAGCACGAGCGGGCGGACAGATCGGCCCAGCCTTCCAGCCAGCCAGCCAGCTCGCGCCAGCCGTCCAGCGCCCGCGACACCAGGATGGCACGGCGCTCGCCGTCGACCTGGCGAGTCCCGAAGAACGCCGCTTCCAGGGCGGGAACCCCGAGCGCCTGATAGCGGCGGATATTGCGGAACTCGCGGGCGAAGGTGGGCTCGCCCAATGGCCGCAGCGGACTGCGGCTGAGGAAGTTGCTCTGCCGCTTGAGATAGTAGGCGGCCTCGCCCAGCTCCAGGCGGAACACGCTGCTCCAGCCGCCACGCCCGGTATTGGGCTCATCCACCGCTTCCAGGCGCAAGGCCCAGAGCGCGTCGAAGCTGTCCAGGCCGTGGCGGGCGAGGATGTCGCGATCCGCCTCGGCAATGAAGTCGCTCATTCGCGTCCCTCGAAGAACTTCAGGATCTGCCGCAGCTGGCGCTTGTCGCCGGCGTGCAGGCGCGATCGATCCCGGTATTGCAGGTAGAAGCGCAGGCGCTGGCTGCGGCTGAGGTGGTACTTGGCCACCTTGTCCAGGCAGGCCAGGTCCTTGATCACCCGGTAGTGCAGGAAAGGCCCCCACCAGAAGGTGCCGGTCGGGCAGTCGATCAGGAACAGGGCACCCGCTTCGTCCACCAGGAGGTTGCGCCACTTCAGGTCGTTATGGGCGAAGTGGTGCTGGTGCAGCTGCCGGGTGGCCTTCGCCAGTTGCCGGCTGACGCGGTCGACCCAACGCGGGTCGGCCAGGCGCGGATCGCCCTGCCTGGCCATTTCCGCCAGGTCGACCGTGCCCTCGAGTTCCCGGGTGATCAGTGCGCCGCGATGGAAGGCGCCGGCGCGGCGCTCCTGGCCCCAGCCCACCAGGGGGGCGGTGGGAATGCCCCACTTGGCGAAATGCTTGAGGTTCTGCCACTCGGCCTTGACCCGCGGCCGGCCGAGCCAGCGGCGCAAGCCCTTGCCCGCGGCCCAGTAGCGCTTGACGTAGTAGCGCACGCCACGGTGCTCGACCCGCAGCACTTCGGAGAGCGGATCGCTGGTGATCCAGTCGCCCTGCAGCGCGAACACCTTGTCGAGGTCGCCGAACAGCTCGGCGATTTCAGCATCCAGCCCTTCGGCCAGCTTCCAGTGGCTCACGCCTCCCCTCCCCCGGCGTACTTGCGCTCGTAGCGCGACATCAGCCGCGCGGCCTTCTGCTCCAGCCAGGCCAGCAGGCCGATTTCCTCGTGCAGCACCTGGCGCAGCGGCTGGCGGAAATAGGCCTTGAGGAAGCGCAGCTTGTCGCGCCGGGTCAGACCTATGTTCAGGGCCGAGAAGTAGAGGCCGGCCAGGTCCTTGTCGCGCCAGCGCTTCGGCGTGTGCGCGCGGGTCTGCGCGCGATGCAGGTCGATCAGCGACAGCTTGAAGTCATCGGCGCTCACCGGTCGCGCGGTGTGCAGCAGGAAATGGCAGATGTAGCAGTCGCGATGGTTGACCCCGGCCCGGTGCATGGTCCCGGTCATCCGCGCCACCTCGTCGATCAGCGCCCACTTCAGGCGTACCGGCGGCGGGTTGCGCGGCCAGTCGAGGCAGAAGTCCTCGAGGCTGATGGTCGGTGCCAGTTCTTCGGTGACGATAAAGGAATGCTGGCGCGCGGGATTGCTGCCCCGCTCGCCGAAGGCCACCGCCGTCATGGTCGGCACGCCGGCCTGATGCAGGCGCTGGATGGCCGCCCATTCCTGGCCGGCTCCCAGCACCGGCGCCTTGGCGGTGACCAGGTTCTTGACGATCTCGCCCCAGCCGATGCCACGGTGGATCTTGACGAAAAAGCCCCGGCCCGCCACTTCGGTGCGCAAGGTGCGGCGACCCTCCAGCTCTCGATACACCTGGCCCTGCAGCGCCTCCACCTCGGCGAAGGCATCACGCCCGGCCCAGAGGCGCTCGAAGGGTTCCTTCAGCACGAGTTTCATGGGCGCTCCGCGAGAATCACGTCGGCCGCGCGCTGCGGCATGCTGTAAAGGTCGGCGCTGTCGGCGAAGGCCAGGCCGTTGGCGCTCCAGCGGGAGCGGCTGGCCGGATCGGCGAGCATCTCCGCGAGCATGCGGTTGAGCCCATCCTGGTCGAACGGGCTCGGCACCACGCGGCCGCTGTCGGCTTCGGCGATGTAGTGGGCGTAGCCGCAGACATCGGTGACCAGCACCGGCAGGCCCGCCACCAGGGCTTCCAGCAGTACGGTGCCGGTGTTCTCGTTGTAGGCAGGATGGATCAGCAGGTCGGCGCCCAGCAGGAACCGCGGGATATCGCTGCGGCCCTTGAGGATGTCCACCTGGTCGGAAATGCCCAATGCCTTCATCTGCAGCAGGAAGGGCTTGGGGTCGTCCTGGCCGATGACGATCAGCCGGGTGCGTTTCTTCAGCTCGCGGGGCAGCGCGGCCACCGCCTTGAGGCTGCGATCCAGGCCCTTGGTCTTGAAGCCGGAGCCGATCTGCACCAGCAGCAGCTCGTTCTCGCCCAGCTTGAATTCGCGGCGGAACTCGGCGCGGATCTCCGCGGCATTGGCCGGGGCGCGGCGGTCGGCGGCGATGCCCGGCGGCAGCAGGTGGAAGCGCCGCTCTGGCGTCGCGTAGTGCTTGACGAACAGGGGCTGCTGCACCTCGGAAATCATCAGCACCGAGGTTGCAGATTCCGGGGCGAACACGGCGCGCTCGTAGTCGGAGAAATGCTTGTAGCGGCCCCAGCGCCGGTACAGGCCGTTGCGCAAGGTTTGCGCCTTGTCCTCGAAGCACGGGTCGGCGGCGTAGTAGACGTCCAGGCCGGGCATCTTGTTGAAACCGATCACCCGCTCAACCGGGCGACGCGCCAGGTCCGCCTCGACCCAGGCGGTGAACTTCTCGTTGCGCTTGTGATTGAACAGCGCCTTGACCGGCGCGATCAGCACTTCGAACCCCTCCGGGATGTCGCCTTCCCAGATCATGGTGTAGACGCGAATGGCATGCCCACGGCGCTGGCACTCCAGGGCGATGCGCATGAAATCACGCTGCAGGCCGCCGAAGGGGAAGTACTTGTAGAGCACGAATGCCAGTTGCATCAGTGGATATCCTCGGTCAGCAGCAGGGCTTCCAACTGGGTCGCCACACGCTGCGGATTCAGCCGGGTGAAACAGAGCGGCTGTTCGCGTTCCAGGTCGAACAGGCGGCGATCCTCCGCCGTCGGCTTGTAGGCGCAGGTCTTCTTCAGGCAGGGCGCGCAGGGGAAGTCGCTGCCCAGGTGGATCTGCGACCGCCCATAGGCGCCGGTGAAACCCGGATTGGTCGGCCCGTAGAGCGACAGGGTGGGCACATCCAGGGCGGCGGCCAGGTGGCCGAGGCCGGTATCCACGGCCACGCAGGCGCGGGCGCCGGCTACCACCTTGGCCATCCCTGCCAGGGATAACCTGGGGAGCACCGCGGCGTTTTCCAAGCCCTCGGCGATGCGTTCGGCCCGCGCCTTTTCCGCCGGGTTGCCCCAAGGCAGGCGCACGTGCCAGCCGTGCTCGCAGGCGCGCTCGGTGAGTTCGCGCCAGTACTTCTCCGGCCAGTGCTTGGTATCCCAGGTGGTGCCATGGAGGAACAGCAGGTAGGGCGCCCCACCCTGGCTGTCGGCCAACTGGGCGCGGTTCAGGCCGTAATTCCCCACGCCCTCGGGCACGCGGTAGTCCAGGGCCTGGGCGAACAACTGGCGCACCCGCTCGACGGCGTGCTGCCCCCAGGCCACCTTGTAGCGGCGGTCGTAGAAGCGGCTGGCCAGCGGTTCGCGGGCCGAATCCCGATCCAGGCCAGCGACCGGCGCCCTGGCGTAACGGGTCAGCAGGGCACTCTTCAACAGGCCCTGGGCGTCTATCACCAGGTCGTAGCGGGTTTCCCGCAAGCGCCGCTTGAAACGGCGCCACTCACCGTTCCTGAGGGTCTGCCAGAGGTTCTTGCGCCAGCGGCGGATGGCCACCGGGATGACCCGGGCCACCGCCGGATGCCAGGCAGGGATCTCGGCGAAACCCTCTTCCACCACCCAGTCGAACTGGATGCCGGGAATCGCCCGCGCGGCATCGGTCAGCGCCGGCAGAGTATGGATGACATCGCCCAGGGAGGAAGTCTTGATCAGCAGTACCCGCACTCAATCAGTCTCCACCAGTTCGAGCGGGTCCGGCACCAGGCGGTCCAGGGCGTCGATCACCGGGCGCGGCTCGAGCTCGCGCAGGCAGTTGTAATGACCGAAGCGGCAGGTGCGCTCGAAGCAGGGGCTGCACTCCAGGCCCAGGCGGACGATCTCCACCTGTTCGGCCAGCGGCGGGGTGAACTGCGGCGAGGTGGAGCCGTAGACCGCCACCAGGGGGCGAGCCAGGGCGGCCGCCACGTGCATCAGGCCGGAGTCGTTGGACACCACCGCGCTGGCGCAGGACAGCAGGTCGATGGCCTCGGCCAGGCTGGTTTCGCCGGCGAGGTTGGTCACCTCCTCGCGCAGGCCGGGAATCAGCCGCGAGCGGATGTCTTCGCCACCGGGATGGTCGTTCTTCGAGCCGAACAGCCAGACCTGCCAGCCCGCGCGGATCTTGATCTCCGCCACCTTGGCGTAGTGTTCGGCCGGCCAGCGCTTGGCCTCGCCGAACTCGGCGCCGGGGCACAGCGCCAGCACCGGGCGGTCCAGGTCGAGACCGAACTTGGCCAGGGCGGCGTCGCGGCTGGCCGGGTCGATCCGCAGCGCGGGGCGCGGATAGGGCTCGGGCAACTCGGCGCCGGGCTCGAAGGCCAGGGCCATGAAGCGCTCGATCATCAGCGGGTAGCGCTGCTTGTCGAGGATGCGGATGTCGTTCAGCAGGCCATAGCGCATCTCGCCTTTCCAGCCGGTGCGCCTGGGGATATCCGCGAACCAGGGCACCAGTGCCGACTTCAGCGAGTTGGGCAGGAGAATGGCCTGGTCGTAGCGCCCCAGCAGGGACTTGCCGATCTTGCGCCGGGTGGCGATATCCAGCACGCCGTGGCCGATGGGGAAACTCAACGCCTGGCGGACTTCCGGCATGCGTTCGAGGATCGGCCGGCTCCACTCGGGCGCCAGCACGTCGATCTCGCAGTCGGGATGGCGGGCTTTCAGGCACTGGAAGAGTGTCTGCGCCATCACCATGTCGCCGACCCAGGAGGGTCCTACGATCAGAATCTTCATTTAGCTGGAGGCTCGAAGCGGGAAGCTGGAAGCAAAGACGGACATCACTTCCAGCCTCAAGCTTCCAGCTTCGGGCTGCGGTTATTTGACCAGGGTGCGCCACTCGGCGTGGGCCGAGGTCTTGCCGGTCACCAGGTCGAAGTAGGCTTGCTGCAGCTTCTCGGTCACCGGGCCGCGACGGCCCAGGCCGATCTTGCGGCCGTCCACTTCGCGGATCGGGGTGACTTCGGCGGCGGTGCCGGTGAAGAAGGCCTCGTCGGCGATGTACACCTCGTCACGGGTGATGCGCTTTTCCACCACCTTGATGCCCAGCTCGCCGGCCAGGGTCAGGATGGTGCTACGGGTGATGCCATTGAGGCAGGACGTCACTTCCGGGGTGTACACCACGCCGTCCTTGACCAGGAAGATGTTTTCGCCCGAACCCTCGGCCACGTAGCCTTCCGGATCCAGCAGCATGGCCTCGTCGGCGCCGCCGGAAATGGCTTCCTGCAGGGCCAGCATCGAGTTGATGTAGTTGCCGTTGGCCTTGGCGCGGGTCATGGAGATGTTGACGTGGTGCCGGGTGAAGGAACTGGTGCGCACCTTGATGCCGGCTTCCAGCGCTTCGTCGCCCATGTAGGCGCCCCAGTGCCAGGCAGCGACAATCACGTGGACCTTCAGGCCGGAGGCACGCAGGCCCATGCCCTCGCTGCCGAAGAACACCATCGGGCGCAGGTAGGCGCTTTCCAGGCCGTTCTCGCGCACTGCGGCGCGCTGGGCCTCGTTGATCTCCTCCTTGGTGAAGGGGATCTCCATGTTGAAGATGTGGGCGGAGTCGAACAGGCGGTCGGTGTGGGCCTGCAGGCGGAAGATGGCGGTGCCGTCCGGGGTGTTGTAGGCGCGCACGCCTTCGAACACGCCCATGCCGTAATGCAGGGTGTGGGTCAGGACGTGGGTGTTCGCCTCGCGCCACGGCACCAGTTCGCCGTCATACCAGATCACGCCATCACGATCGGCCATCGACATATTGCCAGCTCCTCAAGAATTCGATTGGTTCAGTCAGTCGAGTCAGTTCAGGCCCAACTCGCGCCAGATTCGCAGCACGCCGTGGCGCTCCGCGTGGAACTGGTCCCCGCCCACTACCCCGGGCTGCTTCTGCAGGGCCTGGCGGTGAGCCGCTGAACGATAGGCTTTGTAGGCTTCCTGCAGCAGGCGAACCTCGTCGCCGGACAGCAGGCCCGCCTGCTCCAGGCCATCCAGAATGCGGATGTTATCGGTGTAACGCACCAGTTCGGGGTGCTGTCGCGACCAGGCCAGGGCCGCATATTGCACCATAAATTCGATATCGACGATACCGCCGGCATCCTGCTTCAGATCGAAGGAGGCCGCGGCCTCGAAGGCATTCGCCGCGGTGCCGGCGGCGGTTTCGCGGGTGCCGAGGTTGTCGCGCATCTTGGCGCGCATCTCGCTCACTTCGGCGCGCAGCTTGGGCAGGTCGCGCTCGCGCCCCAGCACCGCCAGGCGCACCTGCTCGAAGGCGCTGGCGACCCGCGGCGAGCCCACCAGCACCCGTGCGCGCACCAGCGCCTGGTGCTCCCAGGTCCAGGCTTCGTTTTCCTGGTAGCGCTGGAAGGCGCCCAGGGAGCTGACCAGCAGGCCGGCGGCGCCCGAGGGTCGCAGGCGCATGTCCACCTCGTAGAGGGCACCGGAAGTGGTCTGGGTGGTCAGCAAGTGGATGATGCGCTGGCCCAGGCGGGTGAAGAACTGCGCGCCGTCGATGGGCTTGGCGCCGTCGGTCTCGGCCTGGGGGTCGCCGTCATGGATGAACACCAGGTCCAGGTCCGAACCATGGCCGAACTCCAGGCCACCCACCTTGCCATAGCCGACGATGATGAAATCCGGGTCGCAGAGACTACCGTCGGCGCGCTTCGGCGTGCCGAACTTGGCCACGTTGTAGCGCCAGGACAACGCCAGCACCTGCTCCAGGATGGCTTCGGCCAGCCAGGTCAGGTAGTCGCTGACCTTCATCAGCGGCAGGGTACCGGCGATCTCCGAAGCCGCCACCCGCAGGCTGTGGGCCAGCTTGAAGTGGCGCAGGGCCTCCATCTGCTGTTCCAGGTCGTCCTCGGGAATGCGGGTGAGGCGCTCGCGCAGCTCGGCGGCCAGCTCGGGGGCCAGCGGCGGCCGGTAGAGGCGCCCCTCGTTGAGCAGCTCGTCCAGCAGCAGCGGGAAGCGGGTGATCTGTTCGGCGATCCAGGGGCTGGCCGCACAGAGCTCGACCAGCCGCTGCAGGGCGCCGGGGTTCTCGGTCAGCAGCACCAGGTAGGCGGAACGACGCGCCACCTTCTCCACCATGGGCAGCACCCGCTCCAGCACCAGGTCGGGGTTGCCGTGCTCCACGGTCATGTTCAAGAGGCGCGGAATGAAAGTATCCAGGCGCTCGCGCCCGAGGCGCTGCATGGCCCGCACCTGGGGGCCGTTGCGCAGGTCGGTGATCCGGCGCCAGGCGGTGGCGGGCTCGACAAAGCCGGCCTCGCCCAACTGGCGGCAGGCGCTCTCCTCGTCCAGGGCCTCTTCCCAGAGCGGCAGCCATTCGGCACCGATGCAGCGTTCGCCATCGCCGCCCTCCTCTTCGTCCGGATCGGCGATCACTTGCCGGAAGTGCCACTCGACGCGTCCGCGCCAGTACATCAGCCGCTCATGGAAGGAGGACCAATCAGCGAAGCCCATGATGAAGGCCACGCGGGCGCGGTCCTGGTCGCCGTCCGGCAGCATCTGGGTCTGGCGGTCGGCGATGGCCTGCAGGGCGTGCTCGGTGTAACGAAGGAACTCATAGCCCTCCTTCAGTTCCGCCACCACCGGCGACGGCAGGTAGCCCTGGCCTTCGAGGGTGTCCAGGACGGTCAGCAGCGGCCGCTGCTGCAGGCTGAGGTCGCGGCCGCCATGGATCAGCTGGAAGGCCTGGGCGATGAACTCCACTTCGCGAATGCCGCCGGAGCCGAGCTTGACGTTCTCGGTCATGCCCTTGCGCCGCACCTCCTGCTGGATCAGTTGCTTCATCGAACGCAACGCCTCGATGGCGGAGAAGTCCAGGTAACGGCGGTAGACGAAGGGACGCAGCATCTGCAACAACTGGGCGCCGGCGGCCTGGTCGCCGCCCACCACTCGCGCCTTGATCATGGCGTAGCGTTCCCAGTCGCGTCCCTGGTCCTGGTAGTACTGCTCCAGGGCGTTGAAGCTGAACACCAGCGGGCCGGAGGAACCATAAGGGCGCAGGCGCATGTCCACGCGGAAGACGAAGCCGTCCACGGTGATGGCGTCCAGCGCCTTGATCAGCCGCTGGCCGAGGCGGGTGAAGAATTCCTGGTTGTCCAGGGCACGCTTGGCGCCTTCGGTTTCGCCGCCTTCGGGGTAACCGAAGATCAGGTCGATGTCCGAGGACAGGTTCAGCTCGAAGGCGCCCAGCTTGCCCATGCCCAGCACCACCAGGTGCTGCGGCTGGCCGGAACGCCGGCCGATGGGCGTGCCGAACTGGGCGCAATGACGGCTGTAGAGCCAGTGATAGGCCAGGTCGATGCAGGCGTCGGCCAGGTCCGAGAGGTCGCGGCAGGTTTCCGCCAGATCGGCCTGCCGGGTCAGGTCGCGCCAGATGATGCGCAGCTGCTGGCGGTTGCGGTAACGGCGCAGGCGTCGGCCGAGATCGTCTTCTTCGGTACAGTCCTCGAGCAACTCCGCGACCTGCGCCCGCAGCTCGCCGGGTGCCAGGCTGCGCTCCAGCTCACCGGTGGCGGCCAGCGCCAGCAGCATGGCCGGGTCGCGCCGGGACTGTTCGGCGACGAAATCGCTGGCGGCGGCGACGCAGGCGAAGGCCCGTTGCCGTTCGTCGGGCCAGGCGGCGAAGTCCTGGATCCGTTCGGCAAGGATGGTGCGGAAGACGGACAGCGCCTTATCGGCGCTGGGCTGAAGGTTGGCCGGCAGGGCGGCCAGCGGCGGCAGGCTCATGGTCTATCCTTTCTGGGCTGCGGGCCAAGGCTGGGTCCGCAGCTGGCACAGCGGTGGCGGAACAGCTCTAACACGGGGCTTTCAGCCGACTGTGCCGCGCAGTATGTAGTTTTACTACGAAAGATTGTATCCAGAGTGCTGAAACCTTCGTCGATTTGTAGTAAAACTACACGAGCCCGGCTCTACCCCCGGTAACAAGAATTTCGCCGCGGCCGCCCCATAAGGCCGGCCGTGACCACTGGCATCCGATTCTGGAAGCCTTTCCGCCCTGGAGCAAGCCATGCAAGACCTCGATACCGTCGAAACCCAGGAATGGCTGGACGCCCTGGAGTCCGTACTCGACAAAGAAGGCGAAGACCGCGCGCACTACCTGCTGACCCGCATGGGTGAACTGGCCACCCGCAGCGGCACCCAACTGCCCTACGCCATCACCACGCCGTATCGCAACAGCATCCCGGTGACCCACGAAGCACGCATGCCCGGCGACCTGTTCATGGAACGCCGCATTCGCTCCATGGTGCGCTGGAACGCCCTGGCCATGGTGATGCGCACCAACCTGCACGACCCGGACCTGGGCGGCCACATCTCCAGCTTCGCGTCCTCGGCCACCCTCTACGACATCGGCTTCAACTACTTCTTCCAGGCTCCCACCGAGGAGCACGGCGGCGACCTGATCTTCTACCAGGGCCACGCTTCCCCCGGCATCTACGCCCGCGCCTACCTCGAAGGCCGCATCAGCGAAGAGCAGATGACCAACTTCCGCCAGGAAGTGGACGGCAAGGGCCTGTCCTCCTATCCGCACCCCTGGCTGATGCCGGACTTCTGGCAGTTCCCCACCGTGTCCATGGGCCTCGGCCCGATCCAGGCCATCTACCAGGCACGCTTCATGAAGTACCTGGAAAGCCGCGGCTTCATCCCCGCCGGCAAGCAGAAGGTCTGGTGCTTCATGGGCGACGGCGAGTGCGACGAGCCGGAATCCCTCGGCGCCATCTCCCTGGCCGGCCGCGAGAAGCTGGACAACCTGATCTTCGTCATCAACTGCAACCTGCAGCGCCTCGACGGCCCGGTGCGCGGCAACGGCAAGATCATCCAGGAACTGGAAGGCGTGTTCCGCGGCGCCCAGTGGAACGTCAACAAGGTGGTCTGGGGCCGTTTCTGGGATCCGCTGTTCGCCAAGGACAACAACGGCGCCCTGCAACGCCGCATGGACGAGGCAGTCGACGGCGAGTACCAGAACTACAAGGCCAAGGACGGCGCGTACGTCCGCGAGAACTTCTTCAACAGCCCGGAGCTCAAGGAAATGGTCAAGGACCTTTCCGACGACGAGATCTGGAAGCTCAACCGTGGCGGCCACGACCCCTACAAGGTCTATGCGGCCTACCACCAGGCGGTCAACCACAAGGGCCAGCCCACCGTCGTCCTGGCCAAGACCATCAAGGGCTATGGCACCGGCGCCGGCGAAGCGAAGAACATCGCCCACAACGTCAAGAAGGTCGACGTTGAAAGCCTGAAGCAGTTCCGCGACCGCTTCGACATCCCGGTCAAGGACGAAGACCTGGAAAAACTACCGTTCTACCGTCCCGAGCCGGGCAGCGCCGAGCACAAGTACCTGCACGAGCGCCGCGCCGCCCTGGGCGGTTACGTGCCGCAGCGCCGCGCCAACAGCTTCAGCATCCCGACCCCGCCGCTGGACACCCTGAAAGCCATCCTCGAC
Organism: Pseudomonas sp. GCM10022186; assembly: GCF_042656385.1. Taxonomy (NCBI): domain Bacteria; kingdom Pseudomonadati; phylum Pseudomonadota; class Gammaproteobacteria; order Pseudomonadales; family Pseudomonadaceae; genus Pseudomonas; species Pseudomonas sp. GCM10022186. Next base: position 2,443 of record NZ_JBHSOU010000044.1, on the reverse strand, counting down.
GGCTCGGGCGACCGTGAAATCTCCACCACCATGGCCTTCGTGCGCATCCTGGCGCAGCTGGTCAAGGACAAGGAACTGGGCCAGCGCATCGTCCCGATCATCCCGGACGAGGCCCGTACCTTCGGTATGGAAGGCATGTTCCGCCAGCTCGGCATCTACTCCTCGGTCGGCCAGCTCTACGAGCCCGTCGACAAGGACCAGGTGATGTTCTACCGCGAGGACAAGAAGGGCCAGATCCTCGAGGAAGGCATCAACGAAGCGGGCGCCATGTCCTCCTTCATCGCCGCCGGCACCTCCTACAGCAACCACAACCAGCCGATGCTGCCGTTCTACATCTTCTATTCGATGTTCGGCTTCCAGCGAATCGGCGACCTGGCCTGGGCGGCCGGCGACAGCCGTGCCCGCGGCTTCCTGATCGGCGGCACCTCCGGCCGTACCACCCTGAACGGCGAAGGCCTGCAGCACGAGGACGGCCACAGCCACATCATGGCGGCCACCATCCCCAACTGCCGCACCTACGACCCCACCTACGGCTACGAGCTGGCGGTGATCGTGCGTGAAGGCATCCGCCAGATGGCCGAAGAACAGCAGAACATCTTCTACTACATCACCGTGATGAACGAGGCCTACCAGCAGCCGGCCCTGCCGATCGGTGCCGAGGAAGGCATCATCAAGGGCATGTACCTCCTCGAGGAGGACAAGAAGGAAGCCGCGCACCACGTGCAACTGCTGGGCTCGGGCACCATCCTGCGCGAAGTCCGCGAAGCGGCGAAGATCCTCCGCGAGGAGTTCAACGTCGGCGCCGACGTCTGGAGCGTCACCAGCTTCAACGAACTGCGCCGCGAAGGCCTGGCGGTCGAGCGTCACAACCGCCTGCACCCGGAGCAGAAGCCCAAGCAGACCTACATCGAGCAGTGCCTGGCCGGTCGCAAGGGCCCGGTCGTGGCGTCCACCGACTACATCAAGCTGTTCGCCGACCAGATCCGCCAGTGGGTGCCGAGCAAGGAGTACAAGGTCCTCGGCACCGACGGCTTCGGCCGCAGCGACACCCGCAAGAAACTGCGTCACTTCTTCGAGGTGGACCGTTACTGGGTAGTCCTGGCGACCCTGGAAGCCCTGGCGGACCGCGGCGAGATCGAACCCAAGGTCGTGGCGGAAGCCATCGCCAAGTTCGGTATCGACCCTGAAAAACGCAACCCGCTGGACTGCTAAGGAGACGCATTGTGAGTGAATTGATTCGCGTACCCGACATCGGCAGCGGCGAAGGTGAAGTGATCGAGCTGTTCGTCAAGGTTGGCGACCGTATCGAGGCCGACCAGAGCCTGCTGACCCTGGAATCGGACAAGGCCAGCATGGAGATCCCCGCGCCCATGGCCGGTGTGATCAAGAGCCTGAAGGTCAAGCTGGGCGACCACCTGAAGGAAGGCGACGAGCTGCTGGAACTGGACGTCGAGGGTGCCGCTGCTGCGGCCCCTGCTGCTGCCGCCGCTCCCGCGCCGAAGGCCGAAGAAAAGCCCGCCGCTGCGCCGGCTCCCGCTGCCGCCCCGGCGGCCGCGGCCTCCAGCGTGCAGGAAATCCGCGTGCCTGATATCGGCTCGGACGGTACCGCCAAGGTCATCGAAGTACTGGTCAAGGCCGGCGACACTGTCGAAGCCGAGCAGTCGCTGATCACCCTGGAGTCGGACAAGGCCAGCATGGAGATCCCCTCCCCCGCCGCCGGCGTGGTGGAGAGCGTCGAGGTCAAGCTGGATGCCGATGTCGGCACCGGCGACCTGATCCTCAAGCTGCGCGTCGCGGGCGCCGCTCCGGCCGCCCAGGCCGCCGCGCCCGCTGCCGCTCCGCCCTCCGCCGCCGCACCCGCCGCACCCGCCGCACCCGCTGCGGCCCCTGCCCCCGCGGCTGCCGCTTCGGTGCAGGACGTCCGGGTTCCGGACATCGGCTCGGCCGGCAAGGCCAAGGTCATCGAAGTACTGGTCAAGGCCGGCGACACCGTCGAAGCCGAACAGTCGCTGATCACCCTGGAATCCGACAAGGCCAGCATGGAGATCCCCTCCCCCGCCGCCGGCGTGGTGGAGAGCGTCGAGGTCAAGCTGGACGCCGAAGTCGGCACCGGCGACCTGATCCTCAAGCTCAAGGTGGCGGGCGGTGCTCCGGCCGCTGCCCCGGCTGCCGCCCCCGCCGCAGAGCAGCCTGTGCATCGCATCCCGGAAGGCGCCCACCCGATCGCCGCCGCCGAGGTCAAGGCCATTGCCGCACTGTCCGCCGCTGCCGCCGGCAGCCCCGGCGTGCCGGAGCGCTCCAGCGGCGCCAAGGTCCATGCCGGTCCGGCGGTCCGCCAACTGGCCCGTGAGTTCGGCGTCGACCTGACCGCCGTTCCGGCCACCGGCCCGCACGGTCGTGTGCTCAAGGAAGACGTGCAGGCCTACGTCAAGGCCATGATGCA
>NZ_JBHSOU010000043.1:0-1290 GCF_042656385.1 Pseudomonas sp. GCM10022186 | reverse complement strand
GTGTTCAGCCGGGGGACATAGGTAACGGGTGTCGGGAGACATGGGTAACGCATCTAGGCTTGCGGAATCCTTCGAAGCGGGAGTTCGAGCGATGCCGTGGCAGGAGTGCACTACCATGTCGATTCGACGCGAGTTTGTGTTGTTGGCCGAGCAACCGCAGAGCAATGTGCGCGAGCTCTGTCGGCGGTACGGCATCAGCCCGAAGACCGCCTACAAATGGCTGAACCGTCATCGCGAGCACGGCGAGGCGGGCCTCCAGGAGCGCTCACGGCGGCCGCTGCACAGCCCCGGGCGCAGCGACCCGCAGTTGGAGCAGGCGGTGGTGCAATTGCACCAGCGTTTCCCGTATTGGGGGGCCCGCAAGCTGCGCAGCCTGCTGCCGGCCGAGTTTGCGCGCCCGCACCACAGCACCATTGAGGCCATCCTCCGCCGCCAGGGCTGCCAGGTGCGCTACCACGCCGACGCGGCTCCCGCGCCGGCCATCCAGCGCTTCGAGCACAGCCAGCCCAACGCGCTGTGGCAGATGGACTTCAAAGGGCACTTCCACCTTGCGGACCGCCGCTCGCCGCGTTGCCATCCGCTGACGGTGCTGGACGACCACTCCCGCTTCGCGCTGTGCCTGGCGGCCTGCGAGGGCGAACGCCTGGAGTGCGTGCGCCCGCGCTTGATCCAGGTGTTCCGCCGCTATGGCCTGCCGCAGCGGGTGACCGCCGATAACGGTCCGCCTTGGGGCTCGAACATCGCCGGTGGTCTGTCGGCGCTGGAGGTCTGGCTGCTGCGCCTGGGAATCGAGGTCAGCCACAGCCGTCCCCATCACCCGCAGACCCAGGGCAAGCTGGAACGCTTCCACCAGACGCTCAAGCGCGAGCTGTTGCAGCGCACGTTCAGCGACCTGCAGCACTGCCAGCAGGTGATGGATCGCTGGCGGGAGCAATACAACCAGCAGCGTCCGCATGAGGCGCTGGACCAACGCCCGCCGATCACGCGCTACCAACCGAGCCGGCGCTGCTACCCGGAGCAGCTGCCGGAGATCGAGTACGAGCCGGGCGATCAGGTGCTCAAGGTCGGGCGTATCGGTCAGGTCTCGTTTCGCGGCAAGAGCCTGTTCGTCGGCGGCGGGTTGTATGGGGAGCGGGTCGCCATCCGTCCCACCGCGGTGGATGGCGTCTACGAGGTGGTATTCATTCACCGAACCATCCGCCAGGTCGACCTGAGGCAGCGGACAACATGACCATCCACCCGTTACCCATGTCCCCCGACAGGCGTTACCCATGTATCCCGGCTGAACAC
>NZ_JBHSOU010000042.1:0-906 GCF_042656385.1 Pseudomonas sp. GCM10022186 | reverse complement strand
CCGGCTGCCCGCAGCGCGGGGGTCAAGGTCAAGTCGGTGGCCGAACTGGTCGACAAACTCAAGCACGAAGCGAAGGTGATCTGAGATGGCTGTCCTGGTAATCGCTGAACACACCAATGCCGCGCTGGCGTCGGCCACCCTGAATACCGTGACCGCCGCGCAACAGATCGGTGGCGACATCCACGTGCTGGTCGCAGGCCAGGGCGTCGGTGCCGTGGCCGCAGCCGCCGCCAAGATCGCCGGCGTGGCCAGGGTGCTGGTGGCCGACCATGCCGCCTATGCGCACCAGCTGCCGGAGAATATCGCGCCGCTGGTGGCCTCCCTGGCCGGTGACTTCAGCCATGTGCTGGCGCCGGCCACCACCCACGGCAAGAACTACCTGCCGCGCGTGGCCGCCCTGCTGGACGTCGACCAGCTCTCCGAGATCATCGCCGTCGACAGCGCCGACACCTTCAAGCGGCCGATCTACGCCGGCAACGCCATCGCCACCGTGCAGTCCAGCGCGGCGGTGAAGGTGATCACCGTGCGCACCACCGGTTTCGATGCCGCGGCTGCCGAAGGCGGTGCCGCTGTCATCGAGGCCATCTCCACCGTCACCGATGCCGGCACCTCCGCCTTCGTCGGCGAAGCGTTGGCCAAGTCCGACCGTCCGGAGCTGACCGCGGCCCAGATCGTCGTCTCCGGCGGCCGTGGCCTGCAGAACGGCGAGAACTTCAAGTACCTGTACGCCCTGGCCGACAAGCTGGGCGCCGCGGTTGGCGCGTCCCGTGCCGCCGTGGATGCGGGCTTCGTGCCGAACGACATGCAGGTCGGCCAGACCGGCAAGATCGTCGCGCCGCAGCTGTACCTCGCCGTGGGCATCTCCGGGGCCATCCAGCACCTGGCCGGCATGAAGGACTCCAAGGT
>NZ_JBHSOU010000041.1:1401-9478 GCF_042656385.1 Pseudomonas sp. GCM10022186 | reverse complement strand
TGTGCAGAGCGTGCTCTGGGGCATCAACGCCTTCGACCAGTGGGGCGTGGAGCTGGGCAAGGAGCTGGGCAAGGCCGTCTATTCGCGGCTGATCGGCCAGGACGACGCCCCGGCCGAGGATGGCTCGACCCAGGGCCTGATCGACTTCTTCCGCGCAGGGCATCGCGGCTGAGGTGGCAGGGGCCGCGCGTTCCGTGAACAATACCGCCACGTAAAACGGCGAGCCCGGAATGGTCCCTCGCTGCCCGTTCCCCTTGGCGAGATGGTCATGCCGACGATTTTCCAATTCTTCCTTTCTACCCTGTCCGGGCGCGGGGGCCAGCCATGAGCGGCGCCACGGTCGAGCTGGTGGAGACCGGCCCGGAGCAGGCGGAGCTGATCCGCAACCTGTACCAGTTCTATGCCTACGAGTCCTCGGACTGGGAGCAGGAGGACGTGGAGGTGGATGGCCGCTTCTACATCCATGAGGAGCATCTGGCGCGCTATTGGCGTGAGCCGCAGTGGAGCGCCAACCTGATCCTGGTCGATGGCTTCATCGCCGGCTTCCTGTTGATCGAGCGTAGCGAGCTGCCGGGGCTGGATGCCCTGGAACTGGCGGACCTGTTCATCCTGAAGAAGTACCGCCGCCTGGGCATCGGCCAGGCCCTGGCCACGCAGGTGCTGACCAGCGGGGAGGGGGCCTGGCTGGTGCGTTTCTACCAGCAGGATGAAACGGCCCTGGCGTTCTGGCGCGCGGTGCTGGACGAACTGCCACGGCCGGTGCGGGCCATCGAACCGGATGACGACCCGCAGTTGCTGAGCTATCTGGTTACCGCCGCGACCACCCATTGATCCCGCGCTCGGCCCTTGCCGATCGGGCCGGGCAGATGAGGGGGCGTCCTTACATCCGTGGCGGCCAGTTGTGGGTTTCCTCCTGACAGAACTTGCACCAGGCGTAGAGCGCGTCGTAGATCAGCAGACCCTGTTCGAGCATCTGGTGGTCATTGGCGAAGTTGTGCGACAGGCCCAGGGATATCGCGTAGAGACCCGCCGATTCGGGCGTGAGGTCGAGCCGCGAGGTGTCGGCGCCGCGCACTATCGCCGCCAGCTGTTGTAACGCCGGATCGTCCAGGGCGTACTTCTTCAGGAAGGCATCGAAGCTGCACAGCTCGCCCTCATGGCTGAGCTCGACGCCGGGAATATCGTAGGGGGCAGCCTCCTGCTCGGCTGCCACCCGCAGCACGTCGGCCGCCGGCACGTAGAGAAACTCCGGCGTCGAATCGATGAAGCGCGTGATTAGCCAGGGGCAGGCAATGCGGTCGATCTTCGGACGTTCACGCGTGACCCATTTCATGCTGTGCCTCCCGCCTGGACCTGCAGGCTTTGAGTGCTCCGGCCGGCGTCGCGCCAGCCGGCGAAACCGTCGATCAGGTAGCGCGCATCCAGCCCCATGGTGTCGAGGGCGGCGGCGATGCCCTGGCTGATCTCGTGGCCATGGGCGCAATAGAGCACCACGGGTCTGTCCCGCGGCACCGAGTCTTTCCAGGTGAACACCGAGTCAGGGTCCAACCAGCGTGCGCCGGGAATCTCGGCCGCGTCGGCCGCGCGCGCGGCGGTGCGGCGTACATCCAGCAGAGTGAAGCTGCGCCCCGCCGCTTGCCATTCCGCCAATTCGCAAATGGTGATCCGGTTCATCGCCCATCTCCCGGCCCCGCAGGGCTACTTTCAGTTTCGCAGCAGGTGCACCGCCAGCCCGGCCAGGGCACAGGCCAGCAGCACCTGGATGACGCCGCGCTTGAAGCGGAACAGGGCCACGGCGGCGGCCAGGGCGATCAGCGCCGAGGGCCAGTCGAAGTAGCCGTCGAAGCCTTCCGGCCAGAGCACGTGGTAGCCGAAGAACAGCGCCAGGTTGAGGATGACCCCCACCACGGCGGCGGTGATGCCGGTCAGCGGTGCGGTGAACTTCAGCTCGTTATGGGTGGATTCCACCAGCGGCCCGCCGGCGAGGATGAAGAGGAAGGATGGCAGGAAGGTGAACCAGGTGACCAGGGTGGCGGCCACGGCGCCGGCGAGGAATTCCTGCCCGCTGCCGAACATCGGGTTCAGGTAGCCGCCGACGAAACCGACGAAGGCCACCACCATTATCAGGGGGCCGGGCGTGGTTTCGCCGAGGGCCAGGCCATCGATCATCTGCGTCGGGGTCAGCCAGCCGTAGTGCCCCACGGCGCCTTGATAGACATAGGGCAGCACCGCGTAGGCACCGCCGAAGGTGAGCAGGGCGGCCTTGGTGAAGAACCAGCCCATCTGGGTCAGGGTGCCCTGCCAGCCGAACAGGAGGGTGAGCAGGCCCATGGGCAGCAGCCAGAGCAGGGCGCCGACCACGGCAAGCAGCAGCAGGCGTGACCAGCGGAAGCGCGCATGTGCTGGCGGCGGCGTGTCGTCGTCGATCAGCGCCGGGCCGTAGTCGGCCTTGGCCGCGCCGTGGCCACCGCCGAGGGCGAACTTGTCCGGGGCAATGCGGCCGCCGATGTAGCCGATCGCTGCCGCCCCCAGCACGATCAGCGGGAAGGGCAGGTCGAGGGCGAAGATGGCGACGAAGGAGGCAGCGGCGATGCCCCACAGCCAGTTGTTCTTCAGGGCACGCGAACCTATCCGGTGAGCGGCCTGGACGACGATGGCGGTCACCGCGGGCTTGATGCCGTAGAACAGCCCGGCCACCACCGGCACATCGCCGAAGGCGATGTAGACCCAGGAGAGGGCGATCAGGATGAAGAGCGAAGGCAGGACGAACAGGGCCCCGGCGATGATGCCGCCCCAGCTGCGGTGCATCAGCCAGCCGACGTAGGTGGCCAGTTGCTGGGCTTCCGGGCCGGGCAGCAGCATGCAGTAGTTCAGCGCGTGGAGGAAGCGGCGCTCGCTGATCCAGCGCCGTCGCTCCACCAGCTCCTGGTGCATGATCGCGATCTGCCCGGCCGGGCCGCCGAAGCTTATGAAACCGAGCTTGAGCCAGAACAGGAAAGCCTCGAAGAGGCCGACGGGACTGGTTCCGGATTGCGACTCTGCGGGCGCCGGCATCGCTTTTTCACTCATCGTTTTTCTCTTCGTTGGCAAAGGCGGTCAGCAGGCCATCGAAGATGGCGCTGGCCGCGGTCAGCAATTGATCGTCATCGGCGATGCTTTCCCGCAGGCCGGCCAGCACCCGTTCGATGCCGGCCGCCTCCGCCGGCTCGGCGCCGCCGACATCGAGGTAATGCACCAGGGCTGCGAGCCTGGCCAGGGCGGGCGCCTCCAGCTGGAAGCTGGCCTGCAGGGTCTCGAAGGTGACGCGATTCCCCAGGTGGCTGAAGGTGGCGCCGTCGAAGTCGAACCCCAGGGCATCGGCCGGGCAGTCATGGGGCGAGTCCAGCCAGAGGAAGCGGGCGCCCGGGTCGATGAAGCGGCGGATCAGCCAGGCACTGGCCAGGCGGTCGATCCAGGGGCGCTTGCGGGTGGCCCAGAGGCGGCCCTGGTAGTCCCGCAGTTCGAGTGTCGCGAGAGGCTCGTCATGGCTGCTCGGCTCGTCCGCCGAGAGGGCGCGGCTGACGGCGGTCTCCAGTTCTTGCAGGGCCGCGTCCGTCTGCTGGCGAGTCTGGCCGGGGAAGAAGTCGATGCTCGCCAGCTGGGCGAAGCTCTTGCGCAGCTTGCGGATCTGCCGGGTGGAGGCCAGGGCGTTCTCCGGGGTCAACTGGCTGCGGCAGCCGTCGATCTCGGCGCGCAGTGCCGCGTACTCCTCGGTGCGCTCGAAAAGCGGAATGAAGCGCTCGCCCTGCGGGTCCTGCACCGGCAGCAGGTAGGCGGTGCCGTTGATCGAGAGGATTTCCCGTTCGATGGCACCGAGGGCGTCGCGGCAACTCGGGTGGTCGGGGAGTATATGCACGCCGTCACGGAGCACCGCCGCGCCGCAGGCCTTCAAGGCCCGCCATGCCCGCATGCGCTCGGTGGCATTGGCGGTGGGCAGGCCGATGACCAGGATGAGCCAATGATTCATGTAGCTCTACCAACAGTATTTGTATTTCCTATTACATTAGTCCTGGCCTGGTCAGTTGCAAAGTCCCGTCTGAGAACGATGGGGCATGGGCCTATTCCCTGATCGTCGGAGGGCGCCATGACGGGAAACTGGCCGGCATCTCGATGCCGGCCATGGGAGAGGAGCCGCGATGGCGGAGCGGAGGGGGGCCGGCGAGGGGCACCTCGCCGGAGTCGCACGGGGGAGGCAGCGCGGTTACTTGGCCTGCTTGCGGGCGTGGAAGACGAAACCGATGCTGTTCATCAGCAGCTGCGCCGCCAGGATCGAGGTCATGCCGGTAGGGTCGTAGGCGGGCGCCACTTCCACCAGGTCCATGCCGACTATGCGCCCCTGGCTGCGGTTGGCCAGGCCCTGGATGATCTCCAGCACTTCGTAGTACTGGAAGCCGCCGTGGCTGGGGGTGCCGGTGCCGGGGGCGATGGAGGGATCGAAGCCATCGATGTCGATGGTGATGTAGTAGGACTCGCATTCAGGGATCAGGTCCAGCACGCCATCCCGGCCCAAGCGGCGCACGTCACGCACCGAGAGAATCTGCGAGCCGGCCTCGCGGGCGGCGTTGTAGTCGCTGCGATTGGAGGACGACACGTTGCGGATACCCATCTGGGTCATGCCGACGATGTGATCCATCTCCGAGGCACGGCGCAGCGGGTTGCCGTGGCCGTAACGCACGCCGTGGCGCTCGTCGACGAAGTCCAGGTGGGCGTCGAAGTGCACGATATGGATCGGCCCGCGACCTTCGAAGGCCTTGATCACCGGTGCATGCACCGAGTGGTCGCCGCCCAGCACCACCGGCATGGCGCCGGCGTCCAGCAGCTTGCGCACGGCGAACTCGATGTTGGCGTTGCTGGTGTTCATATCGGTATGGACGATGTCGGCGTCGCCCACGTCGACGATGCGGACGTCCTCCTGCTGGAGGTACATCACATCGTCCTCGAAGTCGTAGGCGCCGCTGTGGCCGAAGGAGAAGAGGGTGGATGCCTCACGGATGCCGCGCGGTCCGAAACGCGCGCCGGAACGCCACTGGGTGCCCATGTCGTTGGGGGCGCCAAGCACCGCCACGTCGGCGTTCAGGGCGTCCCAGTCGGTGCAGATGGGCGACTTGGCGAAGGTGCAGTGACCGACGAAGGGCAGGTTCAGGCGGCCGTTCTCATAGCTGTTGCTGGACATTTTCAGGCGTCTCCACTTTGTTCTTGTTGGGCGACGGACAAGGTGTTCGTACCTCGGCCATGGCGGCATCATGGGCTTTACGCGTGGCCGAAAAAATGACGATGATGCGATGCGCAAATCGCCAAACCCGATGTAAATGCCAGGCCCTGGGCGTGGAGGTCGCCGCCGCCACGATGGACAACGTCGAGGCCCAGGCCATGTTGATCCTCTCCGGGGCCTACGCCGGCTTCCTGCGCGCGTTCCTCGACGAACTCATGCACTGCAGCCGCGCGATGGCGGCGCAGGAATAACTGTTCCGGGTCCCCTCATGCGAATCCACGTCACCTTCAACGACCGTGTCGGCATCACCCAGGAAGTCCTGGCCCTGCTGGGCGCACGCAATCTCAACCTGGAGGCGGTGGAAATGGTGCCGCCGAATGTCTACATCGACGCGCCGACCCTGTCCCGGACCGTGCTGGACGAACTCAATCAGGCCCTGCTGCAGGTCGAGGGCGTGCGCGAGGTCGAGCTGGTGGACATCCTGCCCGGGCAGCGCCGGCATTTGCAGCTGGATGCGCTGCTGGCCGCGGTCAGCGACCCGGTGCTGGCGGTAGACCCCGGAGGACGTGTATTGCTGGCCAACCCTTCCCTGGTCAACCTCTATGGCCGGGAGCCGACGGGGGAGGCGCTATCGGCGCTGTTCGCCGACCACGACCTGGCGCAATCGCTGATCGACAAGGGTTTCCGCCTGCCGATGTGCGAGGTGAGCTTCCAGGGCCAGTCCCTGCTGCTGGATGCAACGCCCATCAGCGGCGGGTCGGATGCCCTGGTGGGTGGCCTGCTGACCCTCTATCCGCCAAGTCGTATCGGTGAGCGCCTGGCCTCCTTGCATCACGACCATGCCGAGGGCCTGGACGCGTTGCTGGGCAAGTCGGCGGAGCTCAAGGCCCTCAAGGCGCGCCTGCGCAAGGTGGCCAGCCTGGATGCGCCGCTGCTGATCCAGGGCGAGACCGGTACCGGCAAGGAACTGGTGGCGCGAGCCTGCCACGCCCTGAGCGCGCGGCGCGATGCGCCCTTCCTGGCGCTCAATTGTGCGGCGCTGCCGGAAAGCCTGGCCGAGAGCGAGCTGTTCGGCTATTCGGCGGGCGCCTTCACCGGTGCCCAGCGCGGCGGCAAGCCGGGGCTGCTGGAACTGGCCGACAGCGGGACGGTGTTCCTCGACGAGGTGGGGGAGATGTCGCCCTATCTGCAGGCCAAGCTGCTGCGCTTTCTCAGTGACGGCTGCTTCCGCCGGATCGGCGGCGACCGCGAGGTGCATGTGGACGTGCGGGTGCTCTGTGCCACCCACCGCAACCTGGAACGCATGGTGGGGGAGGGCAGCTTCCGCGAGGACCTCTACTATCGTCTCAACGTGCTCAACCTGATGGTGCCGCCGCTGCGCGAACGCGGCCAGGATATCCTCCTGCTGGCCGAACATTTCCTGCGCCAGGCCTGCACGCAGATCCAGCGCCCTCCATGCCGCCTGGCCGCGGCCACCCACCCGCTGCTGCTGGGCAATCGCTGGTCCGGCAACGTACGCCAGTTGCAGAACGTGATCTTCCGCGCCGCCGCCATCTGCGAAGACGAGTTGATCGACTGCGATAGCCTGGAGCTGGCCGGAACCGCCCTCAGCACCCAGCCGACCGCCCCCCTGGAAATCACCAGCCTGGAGGACGCCGTGCAGGGCTTCGAGAAGGATCTGCTGCAACGCCTCTACGCCGAATTCCCCTCCACGCGCCAACTGGCCGCCCGCCTCAACACCTCCCATACCGCCATTGGGCAGCGGCTGCGCAAGTACGGTATCGCCAAGGCCTGAGGCGCTGACTCTGCAGGGGCGAATTCATTTGAACTTGGGAAACCACGTCCTGAGGACGTGGTCATGAGTCAGCGGCTCTGCCTGTGACGATTCGAATGTCCGGGCTAGCAGGATGAAGCCGATGGGGTAGGGTGCGCCGTGCGCACCGGCGGTTTGACGTGGTGCCGAAGCCGATCCCGGAATCGGTGCGCGCAGCGCACCCTAGGGTCCAGGCCAGGCGAAAGGGGGCGGCCTTGTGCACGGGGGAGGATTCGCCCCCTTCCAGGGGGCCAAGAGCAAGTCCAGGTTCTACGAACGTGGTGTTTACACTGTAGGGGCGAATTCATTCGCCCCTACAGGTATTACCCCATCCAGTGTCTCGGTTCGATAACGTTCCGCTGGAGCGATTTCGCTCCACTCCTCTGAAAGCCCCGGATTCCGGGGCTTTCCCTGTTCAGGGCCGCGACAAGGGCTTTGTCTGGGTGGAGTGATATCGTTCCAATCCAACGGCCACAATCAATAAGGATATGTATTAAGTGGCTGATTTATAAGGATTTTAAAGAGTTGGCATTGCCCTTGCTCTTGTTCGGTCAGCCGAGCCTGAAAACGCTCGGGACCCCACCTGATAACAAGAGGAAGATCCATGAGCACGCTGCGTTTTACTCCCGAGCATGAATGGCTGCGCGTCGAAGCCTCCGGTGAAGTGACCGTCGGCATCACCAGCTTCGCCCAGGAGGCACTGGGCGATGTGGTGTTTGTCCAGCTGCCGGATGCCGGTCGCTATGACGAAGGCCAGGAAGTCGCGGTGCTGGAGTCGGTGAAGGCCGCCAGCAACATCACCATGCCGGTGACCGGCGAAGTGCTGGAAGTAAACCAGGCCCTGGTCGACAACCCCGAGCTGGCCAACGAGGCGCCCATGGGGGACGGCTGGTTCTTCCGCATCCGCCCGGACAACCCTGAAGCCCTTGGCAACCTGATGGACCAGGCCGCCTACGACCGCTTCCTCGCCGACAACGCCTGAGCCGGGGCCGCCATGAGCCATGCACATCTTC
>NZ_JBHSOU010000041.1:0-1151 GCF_042656385.1 Pseudomonas sp. GCM10022186 | reverse complement strand
GAAAACCCGGCCTGGTACACCGCCTACACCCCCTACCAGCCGGAAATCTCCCAGGGCCGCCTGGAGGCCCTGCTGAACTTCCAGACCCTGGTCAGCGACCTCACTGGCCTGCCGGTGGCCAACGCCTCGCTGCTCGACGAAGGCACCGCCGCCGCCGAGGCCATGACCTTCTGCAAGCGCCTGGCGAAGAACAAGGCCAGCAACGCCTTCTTCGCCTCGCAGCATTGCCACCCGCAGACCCTCGACGTGCTGGCCACCCGCGCCGCGCCCCTGGGCATCGAGGTGGTGATCGGCGACGAGCGCGAGATCACCGACGCCAGCGCCTACTTCGGCGTCCTGCTGCAATACCCGGCCGCCGACGGCGACCTCTTCGACTACCGCGCCCTGGTCGAGCGCTTCCACGCCGCCAACGCCCTGGTGGCGGTGGCCGCCGACCTGCTGGCGCTGACCCTGCTGACCCCGCCCGGCGAGTTCGGCGCCGACGTCGCCCTCGGCAGCGCCCAGCGCTTCGGCGTGCCGCTGGGCTTCGGCGGCCCGCACGCGGCCTACTTCGCTACCCGCGACGCGTTCAAGCGCGACATGCCCGGCCGCCTGGTCGGCGTCTCCATCGACCGCCACGGCCAGCCGGCCCTGCGCCTGGCCATGCAGACCCGCGAACAGCACATCCGCCGCGAGAAGGCCACCAGCAACATCTGCACCGCCCAGGTGCTGCTGGCCAACATCGCCAGCATGTACGCCGTCTACCACGGCCCGCAGGGCCTGACCCGCATCGCCCGGCGCGTGCACCAGCTGACCGCCATCCTCGCCGCCGGCCTGACCCAGCTGGGTCTGAATGTGGAGCAGGAAGCCTTCTTCGACACCCTGACCCTGGCCACCGGCGCCAGGACCGCCGAGCTGCACGCCAAGGCCCGCGCCCAGCGCCTCAACCTGCGCGAAGTGGATGCCGACCGCCTCGGCCTGTCCCTCGACGAAACCACCACCCAGGCCGACGTCGAGCAGCTCTGGGCGATCTTCGCCGACGGCCAGGCGCTGCCGGACTTCGCCGAGCTGGCCGCCCGCGTCGCCAGCCGCCTGCCGGCCGCCCTGCTGCGCCAGTCGGCGATCCTCAGCCACCCGGTGTTCAACCGCTACCACTCGGAAACCGAGCTGAT
>NZ_JBHSOU010000040.1:0-1487 GCF_042656385.1 Pseudomonas sp. GCM10022186 | reverse complement strand
GGCCTGCTGCGGGTCATGGCCTTCTTCGGCCTGGCCGTGGTCACCGCGTTCTTCATCATCCTGGCCTACACCCGTTGCCTGCGCAGCAGCCTGCTGGTGATCCTCTGCTCGCTGATGGCGGTGGTCTGGCAACTGGGCATCGTCGCCGGGCTGGGCTATGCCCTCGATCCCTATTCGATCCTGGTGCCCTTCCTGATCTTCGCCATCGGCGTGTCCCACGCCGCGCAGAAGATGAACGGCATCATGCAGGACATCGCCCGCGGCACCCACAAGCTGGTGGCGGCGCGCTACACCTTCCGCCGCCTGTTCCTCGCCGGGGTCACCGCGTTGCTGGCCGACGCCGTGGGCTTTGCCGTGCTGATGCTGATCGATATCCCGGTGATCCAGGACCTGGCCATCACCGCGAGCATCGGTGTGGCCGTGCTGATCTTCACCACGCTGCTGATGATGCCGGTGGCGCTGTCCTATGTCGGCGTCGGCACCAAGGCCGCCGAGCGCGCCCTGCGCATCGACACCAACGCCGCCGCGCACAAGGGCTTCGGGCGCATCTGGGACTTCCTCGATCGCTTCACCGGCAAGCGCTGGGCGATGACCACGGTCGGGCTGGCCTGCCTCATCGGCGTGGGCGGCTTCATGGTCAGCCATCAGCTGCAGATCGGTGACCTCGACGCCGGCGCCCCGGAACTGCGCCCCGAGTCCCGCTACAACCGCGACAACGCCTACATCACCAGCCATTACGCGCTGTCCAGCGACCTGTTCGCGGTGATGGTGAAGACCGCGCCGGAAGGCTGCCTGAACTACCAGACCCTGATCCAGGCCGACCGCCTGGCCTGGGCCCTGCAGCAGCATCCCAACGTGCAGGCCACCAGCTCCCTGGCCAATGCGGTACGGCAGATCACCGCCGGTACCTACGAGGGCAACCCGAAGTTCCTCAGCCTGCAGCGCAACCAGGACGTGCTCAACTACGCCGCCCAGCAGGCCTCGGTGAACACGCCGGAACTGTTCAACACCGACTGCTCGCTGATGCCGGTGATCGCCTTCCTCAAGGACCACAAGGCCCAGACCCTGGACGAGGTGGTGGACATCGCCGCGCGTTTCGCCGCCGAGAACAGCAGCGAGGATCGCCAGTTCCTGCTCGCCGCGGGCAGTGCCGGCATCGAGGCCGCGACCAACATCGTGGTGCGCGAAGCCAACCGCACCATGCTGCTCTACGTCTACCTGGCGGTGACCGTGTTCTGCCTGGTCACCTTCCGCAGCTGGCGCGCGACCCTGGTGGCGCTGCTGCCGCTGGTGCTCACCTCGGTCCTCTGCGAGGCGCTGATGGTGGTGATGGGGATCGGCGTGAAGGTGGCCACGCTGCCGGTGATCGCCCTGGGCGTGGGGATCGGCGTGGACTATGCGCTGTACCTGCTCAGCGTGCAGTTGCAGTTCCAGCGCCAGGGCCTGTCGCTCGCGGAGTCCTACAAGAATGCGGTGGCCTTCACCGG
>NZ_JBHSOU010000039.1:6842-7571 GCF_042656385.1 Pseudomonas sp. GCM10022186 | reverse complement strand
CGCCAGACCGGCGCCGACATGAAGAGCAAGTACAAGGAAACCGCCCGCGGCGGCCTCGCCGTGAACATCATCGAATGTTGAACAAGCAGCGGGAAGCCGGAAGCCGGAAGCTTGAAGTGCACTCCGCTTCCAGCTTCAGGCTTCCAGCTTCCAGCTTCCAGCTTCCAGCTAATAGAAGGATTCCCGAATGTCTTTGGCAACAACCCCCCTGCATTCCCTGCACCTGGAACTCGGTGCCAAGATGGTTCCCTTCGCCGGCTACGCCATGCCGGTGCAGTACCCCCTCGGCGTGCTCAAGGAGCACCTGCACACCCGCGACCAGGCCGGCCTGTTCGACGTGTCGCACATGGGCCAGATCATCCTGCGCGGCGCGCACGCCGCCCGCGCCCTGGAAAGCCTGGTGCCGGTGGACATCCTCGACCTGCCGCTGGGCACCCAGCGCTACGCGCTGTTCACCGACGACAACGGCGGCATCCTCGACGACCTGATGGTCGCGCGCCTGGCCGCGGACGAACTGTTCCTGGTGGTCAACGCCGCCTGCAAGGCGCAGGACCTGGCCCACCTGCGGGCGAAGATCGGCGAGCAGTGCGCCATCGAATCGCTGTTCGAGAGCCGCGCGCTGCTGGCCCTGCAGGGGCCCAAGGCGGCCGCCGTGCTCGGCCGCCTGGCGCCGGAGGTGCAGGCCATGACCTTCATGCAGTTCCGCGCCGTGCGCCTGGACGGTGTCGC
>NZ_JBHSOU010000039.1:0-6832 GCF_042656385.1 Pseudomonas sp. GCM10022186 | reverse complement strand
TACGTCAGCCGCTCCGGCTACACCGGCGAGGACGGCTACGAGATCTCCGTGCCGGTCGAGCAGGCCGAAGCCCTGGCGCGCCGCCTGCTGGCCGAGGCGGAAGTGCAGCCCATCGGCCTCGGCGCCCGCGACTCGCTGCGCCTGGAGGCCGGCCTGTGCCTCTACGGCCACGACATGAGCACCACCACCACGCCGATCGAGGCCAGCCTGGCCTGGGCCATCTCCAAGGCCCGTCGCGTCGATGGCGTGCGTGCCGGTGGTTTCCCGGGGGCAGAGCGGATTCTTGGCCAACAGCAGGGTGGCGTAGAGCGGAAACGCGTCGGCCTGCTGCCGAGCGGCCGGGCGCCCGTGCGCGAGGGCACCCAGATCGTCAACGCCGAACAACAGGTCATAGGCGAAGTCACCAGCGGCGGCTTCGGCCCCAGCCTGGGTGGCCCCCTGGCCATGGGCTTGCTCGATAGCCGCTACGCGGCGCTGGAGACGGAGGTCTTCGCCCTGGTGCGGGGCAAGCCGCTGCCCATGCACGTTGTCCGTACGCCTTTCGTGCCGCAGCGCTACTACCGCGGCTGAAGGCTCGTAGTTGTGTGTAGGAGCGAGCTCTGCTCGCGAAGCTTTGGGCCGGGTGGCCGTTCGCGAGCAAAGCTCGCTCCTACCAAAGCGTCCCCTTTCGGAGCAAAGGCATGACAGAACCCCAGACCGCCGCTCGCCCGCAACCCTTGCAGGCCGGTGTCAAACTGCGCGGCGCCGAGAAGGTGGCGCGCATCCCGGTGAAGATCCTTCCCACCGAGGAGGTACCACGCAAACCGGACTGGATCCGGGTGCCCATCGCCGCCTCGCCGGAAGTGGCGCGGATCAAGCAGTTGCTGCGCCAGCACAAGCTGCACAGCGTCTGCGAAGAGGCCTCCTGTCCGAACCTCGGCGAGTGTTTCTCCGGCGGCACCGCCACTTTCATGATCATGGGCGACATCTGCACCCGCCGTTGCCCGTTCTGCGACGTCGGCCATGGCCGGCCGAAGCCGCTGGACCCGGACGAGCCGAAGAACCTCGCAGTGGCCATCGCCGACCTGCTTCTCAAGTACGTGGTGATCACCTCGGTGGACCGCGACGACCTGCGCGATGGCGGCGCCCGGCACTTCGTCGACTGCCTGCGGGAAATCCGCAAGCTGTCTCCGGGTATCCAGCTGGAAACCCTGGTGCCGGACTACCGCGGGCGCATGGAGGTGGCGCTGGCCATCACCGAGCAGGAGCCGCCAGACGTGTTCAACCACAACCTGGAAACCGTGCCGCGCCTGTACAGGGCTGCGCGTCCGGGCTCGGACTTCGAGTGGTCGCTGGACCTCCTGGAGAACTTCAAGCAGCGCGTGCCCCAGGTGCCGACCAAGTCGGGCCTGATGCTCGGCCTCGGCGAGACGGACGAGGAAGTGATCGAAGTGATGCAGCGCATGCGCGAGCACGGGATCGACATGCTGACCCTCGGCCAGTACCTGCAGCCCTCGCGCAACCACCTGCCGGTGCAGCGCTTCGTGCATCCGGATACCTTTGCCTGGTTCGCCGAGCAGGGCGCCGCGATGGGCTTTTCGAACGTGGCGTCCGGTCCGCTGGTGCGCTCCTCGTACCACGCTGACCAGCAGGCCCACGGAACGAAGACGGCAATGAAAGGCACCCTCTCCCCCAGCCCCTCTCCCTGAAGGGAGAGGGGAGCCGTCCGTGCCGGCACGAATTCATTCGCGATGGGCCGCGCAGCGGCCCCGTAGGGTGGACAGCGCTTTTCTGTCCACCAGGCGCGCTCAGCCTGGCACCCTACGCACTGGCTTCCCATCGGCCCCTTGCGCAGGCAAGGGGCTGTGCCGCGTTCAGTTCAACCGGTAGCGCGCCAGTTCGTCGCGGGTCAGCACGCGCATGCGCGTCGGGTCCGTGCTGTTCATGTCGTCCAGCAGGCCGAGGGGGATGTTCATTTCCTTGAGGTAGGCCGTCGGGCTGTAGCGGCTGGCGCTGCCGTCGGCCAGGGCGGAGTCGCCGTGGGCGAAGTAGGGGCGGTGGATGCCCACGTAGCCGCGCACGGTCTTGTTGCGGCCGGCGGCCAGGAGGTAGACGCAGCTGCCCTGGCATACACCTTCGCTGGGCACCATCACATCGAAGCCGGTTTCCCGCAGCAGACGGCCTATGCGCAGGGCTTCCGCGACGCTGCCACCTATGCTGTCCAGCAGCGCCAGCTTGCGGGCGTACTGGCCGGGGTTGGCGCGCAGGCCCTTCATCAGTGCCTCGTAGTCGCCGGGCGCGATGTCTTCCGAGATCTGCACGGCGAGGATCCGGCCGGCCTTGCTGTGCTGCACGGGCTGCACTTCCACCTTGGCCCAGGTGTAGGTCGAACAGAGGGCGACAAGGCAGAAGGCGGCGGCCCGGATTGCGGTACGGCTCATGGATCAGGCACTTCCTGGAGGGGGGGCTGGCGACTGCGAGAGAAGATACCTGCAAAAGGCCATCGTTTCCAAATGGGCCGGCAGGCGGAGTTCTCCGGTCTGAATCCAGCCGTTGGGAAGGGGGAAATTGCGGGATTACTTGCAAGCTATTATCATTCGCGGCTTTCGTTTCCGACGCCTCCCACCCTTCCCAGATGCCTCAGCGTTATCACGGCTTCTTCCAGCACTATGAAGAACTCATCGGCACCTGGACCCGCCGGCTGAGGAGTCGCCATCGCGCGGAGGACTTCGCCCACGACGCCTTCGTGCGGGTCCTGGAGGCGGACCAGGACAATGTCCGGCAGCCCCGTGCCTACCTGCACCAGACCACGCGCAATATCGCCGTGGATCATTTTCGCCGTGAGGAACGCCGCGCCCAGCTGGAACTGGATATCGCCGAGCCGGGCGAGGAGGCGAAGAACGACCCCGAATCCTACATGCACGCCGTCCAGCTCGCGGACTCCATCGAGAAGGCCCTGGCGGAGCTGCCCGTGAACTGCCGCCAGGTATTCGTCTGGCAGAAGCTGGAAGGCCTGACCCAGGCGGAAATCGCCGAGCGCCTGGGGTTATCCAGGAACATGGTCGAGCGCTATATGATCCGCACCCTTCGCCACCTGCGTGAGCGCCTGGACCTGGGCGCCACATGAGCCGGAACTCTCCAACAGGGCACCAAGACCCGAAAAATGGCCAACGACCGCAGCCTGATTCCCGCCAACCGGATGGCAGCATGACCCACAACCAACTCGCCGACTGCAGCGTCCGAGACGAAGCCGCCTACTGGTTCAGCCGCAACCGCGACCCCGGACAGGACGCCGAGGAACGGCGCCGATTCGACGCCTGGCTCGCGGCGGATGCGGCTCATCGGGCGGAGTACGAGCTGCTGGAGCGGCTGTGGAGCGCCACCGACCTGATTCCCGCGCAGCGCCTGCGAGAGCTCTGCCACGCCGAAGCCCGGCCCTTGCCGCTGCCGTCGCGCCGGCGCTTCCTGCAGGGGGCGATGGCGGCCGCGGCCAGCCTGCTGCTGGCCGGCGGAGCGACCTACCTGCTCGACCCCTTTGCCGAGGGCGGCGAAACCCATGCCACCCGGCTGGGCGAGCGCCGCCAGGTGACCCTGGCCGATGGCTCGACCCTGGACCTCAACAGCCGTACCCGCGTTACCGTGCTCTTCGCGGCGGACCGCCGACTGGTGCGGCTGGAAGCCGGGGAGGCGATGTTCAGCGTGACGCCGGACCGGGCGCGGCCCTTCGTGGTCGAGGCCGGGCCGGGCCGTGTCACCGTTACCGGTACCCGTTTCAATGTGCGCCACGACGCCCGGGACATGCGCGTGGCGGTGGAGTCGGGCCAGGTGCTGGTGGCGGGCGGGCAGGGCGCGGCCAGCCGGCCGCTGCTGGCCGGGGACGGCGTGCAGGTGGCGGCCGACGGGACAGTCGGGCCGGTGCAGCGAGTCGATATCGCGACCATCACCGCCTGGCGCCAGGGCAAGCTGATCTTCAACGATGTGCCGCTGGCCGACGTGGCGGACGAGGTGTCCCGCTACCGCGACAAGCCACTGCGTGTCGCCCCGGAAGTGGCGAAGCTGCGTTTCTCCAGCGTGTTCCGTGCCGACGACACCAATGCCTTGCTGACGGCCTTGCCGCGCATCCTTCCGGTCAGGGTCAGGACCCTGCCGGATGGCTCAAGCGAAATTATTTCGTTTTAGATTCAGGTTTATTTCTCCTCGTTCGTCTTCTCCTTCGACTTTTGGTGCCCACCCGTAGTCGGGCGCCTCTGCCTTCAGGACCGGACGAACGTGAACAACGAAATACAGCAATTCCCGGCATCGCCAACCACCTCCCGCAAGGCCGCGCGCCCCCAGCGCTGGTTGCCCCTGAGCCTGGCCATCGCCCTGGCGGTGGGCAGCGTCGGCGCCCAGGCCGCCGAGCGCAAGGAAATCCACATTCCGGCCCAGCCGCTGGCCGGCGCCCTTGGCCAACTGGGCCAGCAGACTTCGCTGCAACTCTTCTTCAGCCCGGACCTGGTGGCCGGCAAGCAGGCCCCGGCCGTCGACGGCACCCTGCTGCCGGCAGAGGTCCTCGCCGCACTGCTCGAGGGCAGCGGCCTGACCTTCGACCTGGCGGACGACACCGCCGTCCTGCGGCAGGTCTCGGGTGAGGAGGGCGCTTCGGCCATGGAGCTGCCGGCCTCGAATATCTCGGTGGTCGGCGACTGGCTGGGCACTGCCGACGACGCCGTGGTGCAGAACCACCCCGGTGCCCGTACCGTGGTGCGCCGCGAAGCCATGATCGAGAAGGGCGCGATGAACGTGCGTGACGCGCTGCGCTCCGTACCCGGGGTCCAGGTGCAGGAGTCCAACGGTACCGGCGGCAGCGACATCGCCCTCAACATCGGCGTCCGTGGCCTCACGTCGCGCCTGTCGCCCCGTTCCACCGTGCTGATCGACGGCGTGCCGGCGGCCTTCGCTCCCTACGGCCAACCGCAGCTGTCCATGGCGCCCATCTCCATCGGCAACCTCGACAGCATCGACGTCGTGCGCGGCGCCGGTTCCGTCCGCTACGGCCCGCAGAACGTCGGCGGGGTGATCAACTTCGTGACCCGTGCCATCCCGGAGAAATTCTCCGGCGATGTCTCCACCACCCTGGAAGACACCAGCCATGGCGGCTGGAAGTACCTCAACAGTGCATTCCTCGGCGGCACCGCCGACAACGGCATCGGCGCCGCGCTGCTCTATTCGGGCGTCAACGGCGACGGCTACCGCGACCGCAACAACGGCAACGACATCGACGACGTCATGCTCAAGACCCACTGGGCGCCCACCGAGCAGGACGACCTGTCGCTGAACTTCCATTACTACGACGCCACCGCCGATATGCCGGGCGGCCTCACCCAGGCTCAGTTCGACGACAATCCCTTCCAGTCCGACCGTGACTGGGACAATTTCAGTGGCCGCCGCAAGGACGTGTCGCTCAAGTACCTGCGCCAGGTGGACGACGTCACCCAGGTCGAAGTGCTGACCTACTACAGCGACAGCTTCCGTGGCAGCCACATCGCCAGCCGCGACCAGAAGTTCCTCAATTCCTATCCGCGCAGCTACTACACCTACGGCTTCGAGCCGCGCGTCTCGCGCATCTTCTTCGCCGGTGACAGCACCCACGAAGTGGGCGTCGGCTACCGCTACCTGAAAGAGGCCATGCACGAGGAATCCAGCCGCCTGGCCCTGGTGAACAATGTCCCGACGCCCACCCGCGGGCCGTCGGCGGACGGCCATGTGTTCCAGGACCGCACCGGCGGCACCGAGGCCAACGCCTTCTACATCGACGACAAGATCGATGTCGGCAACTGGACCATCACCCCGGGCATCCGCTACGAGAGCATCAACACCGACTGGCACGATCGCCCGGTACTCGGCAGCAACGGCCAGCCGGTGCAGGAGAAGCACCGCAGCAAGGACTACAACGAGCCGCTGCCGGCCATCAGCGTGATGTACCACCTCTCCGACGCCTGGAAGCTGTTCGCCAACTACGAGACCTCGTTCGGCAGCCTGCAGTACTTCCAGCTCGGCCAGGGTGGCGTGGGCGATAACCCGGCCAACGGCCTGGAGCCGGAGAAGGCCAAGACCTACGAACTGGGTACGCGCTACAGCGGCGAGAAGTGGGGCGGCGAAGCGACGCTGTTCTACATCGACTTCGACCACGAACTGCAATTCATCAGCAACGATGTGGGCTGGACCAACCTGGGCGCCACCAAGCACCAGGGCCTGGAACTGTCCGGTCACTACAACCTGGACGAACTGCTCGCGGGCCTGAGCCTGACCGGCACCTACACCTTCACCCGCGCCACCTACGAAGGCGACATCCCGGGCTTCAAGACCCGCGACCTGCCGTTCTACTCGCGTCACGTGGCCAACCTGGGCCTGCGCTACCAGGTCGACCGCTGGACCTACAACCTCGACGGCTACGCCCAGTCCGGCCAGCGCGCACCGGGCACCGGCATCGACGCCAACGGCAACTTCACCGGCGATTACATCACCGAGCCCACCGCCGACGGCCAGTTCGGCGACATTCCCGGCTACGTGACCTGGAACGTCCGCGGCGCCTACGACTTCGGTGAGCAGCTGTCCAACCTGAAGCTCGGCGTGGGGGTGAAGAACATCTTCGACAAGCAGTACTTCACCCGCTCCAGCGACAACAACGCGGGCATCTACGTGGGCCAGCCGCGCACCTGGTTCGTGCAGGCCAGCGTGGGGTTCTGAGCAGGGGCGGGTTCATTTGCACTTGGGAAACCACGTCCTGAGGACGTGGTCATGAGTCAGCGGCTCTGCCTGTGACGATTCGAATGTCCGGGCTGGCAGGATGAAGCCGATCCGGTAGGGTGCG
>NZ_JBHSOU010000038.1:0-511 GCF_042656385.1 Pseudomonas sp. GCM10022186 | reverse complement strand
GCTTCCAGCTTCCAGCTTCCAGCTTCCAGCTAATAGAAGGATTCCCGAATGTCTTTGGCAACAACCCCCCTGCATTCCCTGCACCTGGAACTCGGTGCCAAGATGGTTCCCTTCGCCGGCTACGCCATGCCGGTGCAGTACCCCCTCGGCGTGCTCAAGGAGCACCTGCACACCCGCGACCAGGCCGGCCTGTTCGACGTGTCGCACATGGGCCAGATCATCCTGCGCGGCGCGCACGCCGCCCGCGCCCTGGAAAGCCTGGTGCCGGTGGACATCCTCGACCTGCCGCTGGGCACCCAGCGCTACGCGCTGTTCACCGACGACAACGGCGGCATCCTCGACGACCTGATGGT
Organism: Pseudomonas sp. GCM10022186; assembly: GCF_042656385.1. Classification (NCBI taxonomy): domain Bacteria; kingdom Pseudomonadati; phylum Pseudomonadota; class Gammaproteobacteria; order Pseudomonadales; family Pseudomonadaceae; genus Pseudomonas; species Pseudomonas sp. GCM10022186. Next base: position 158 of record NZ_JBHSOU010000038.1, on the reverse strand, counting down.
CGCGCGCCTGGCCGCGGACGAACTGTTCCTGGTGGTCAACGCCGCCTGCAAGGCGCAGGACCTGGCCCACCTGCGGGCGAAGATCGGCGAGCAGTGCGCCATCGAATCGCTGTTCGAGAGCCGCGCGCTGCTGGCCCTGCAGGGGCCCAAGGCGGCCG
>NZ_JBHSOU010000037.1:0-614 GCF_042656385.1 Pseudomonas sp. GCM10022186 | reverse complement strand
GCTTCCGGCTTCCCGCTGCTTGTTCAACATTCGATGATGTTCACGGCGAGGCCGCCGCGGGCGGTTTCCTTGTACTTGCTCTTCATGTCGGCGCCGGTCTGGCGCATGGTGCGGATCACCTTGTCCAGCGAGATGAAGTGCTGGCCGTCGCCACGCAGGGCCATGCGCGCGGCGTTGATGGCCTTCACCGAGCCCATGGCGTTGCGCTCGATGCAGGGCACCTGGACCAGGCCGCCGACCGGGTCGCAGGTCAGCCCGAGGTTGTGCTCCATGCCGATCTCGGCGGCGTTCTCCACCTGCTGCGGGGTGCCGCCGAGGACTTCGCAGAGGGCGCCGGCGGCCATCGAGCAGGCCACCCCGACTTCGCCCTGGCAGCCGACCTCGGCGCCGGAGATGGAGGCGTTCTCCTTGTAGAGGATGCCGATGGCGGCGGCGGTGAGCAGGAAGCGCTCGACGCCGTCGTCGTTGGCGCCGGGCACGAAGCGGCTGTAGTAGTGCAGCACCGCCGGGACGATGCCGGCCGCGCCGTTGGTGGGCGCGGTGACCACGCGGCCGCCGGTGGCGTTCTCCTCGTTCACCGCGAGGGCGTAGAGGTTGACCCAGTCGAGCACCGA
>NZ_JBHSOU010000036.1:0-608 GCF_042656385.1 Pseudomonas sp. GCM10022186 | reverse complement strand
CATTGGCGGCGCGCCTCGGCTTCGTTGTCCTGGGCAAACACCGTGCGCAGCAAGGCGGCCACCATGGTGCGCTGGCCCTTGCCGACATGGGCGAGGGCGTTGCGCATGAAGTGCACCCGACAGCGCTGCCAGGTCGCCTTCAGCACCTTGGCCACAGCGGCCTTGAGGCCCTCATGGGCATCGGAGATCACCAGCTTCACTCCGCGCAAGCCACGGCGCATCAGACTACGCAGGAAGTCCGTCCAGAACGGCTCGGCTTCCGAGGGGCCGACGCGCATGCCGAGGACTTCGCGCACACCATCGGTATTCACCGCCACGGCGATTATCACCGCGACCGAGACGATCCGCCCGGCCTCCCGTACCTTGACGTAAGTGGCATCGATCCACAGGTAGGGCCAGTCGCCCTCGATGGGCCGGTCGAGGAAGGCATGCACGCGCTCATCGATCTCGCCGGCCAGGCGTGATACCTGGCTCTTGGAAATGCCGCTCATGCCCATGGCCTGCACCAGCTCATCCACTGAGCGGGTCGAGACGCCTTGCACGTAGGCTTCCTGGATCACCGCTGCGAGCGCCTTCTCGGCGGTGCGACGCGGCTCCAGGAAGGGTGG
>NZ_JBHSOU010000035.1:0-1153 GCF_042656385.1 Pseudomonas sp. GCM10022186 | reverse complement strand
CCCATCACCGATGTGGTGAACATCGGCATCGGCGGCTCCTTCCTCGGCCCGCAGCTGGTGTCCGAGGCCCTGCTGCCCTTCGCCCAGAAGGGCGTGCGCTGCCACTACCTGGCGAACATCGACGGCAGCGAGTTCCGCGAACTGGCCTGCAAGCTGAACGCCGAGACCACCCTGTTCATCGTCTCGTCGAAGTCCTTCGGCACCCTGGAAACCCTGAAGAACGCCCAGGCCGCGCGCGCCTGGTACCTCGCCCAGGGCGGCAGCGAAGCCGAGCTGTACCGGCACTTCATCGCCGTCTCCAGCAACCGCACCGCGGCGGTGGCCTTCGGCATCCGCGAAGAGAACATCTTCCCCATGTGGGACTGGGTCGGCGGGCGCTACTCGCTGTGGTCCGCCATCGGCCTGCCGATCGCCATGTCCATCGGCATCTCCAACTTCAAGGAACTGCTGTCCGGCGCCTACAGCATGGACCAGCACTTCCAGGGCACGCCCTTCGAGCGCAACATCCCGGTGATCCTCGGCCTGCTCGGCGTCTGGTACGGCGACTTCTGGGGCGCCCGCAGCCATGCCATCCTGCCCTACGACTACTACCTGCGGAACTTCACCGACCACCTGCAGCAGCTGGACATGGAGTCCAACGGCAAGAGCGTGCGCCAGGACGGCAGCCCGGTCAGCGCCGGCACCGGCCCGGTGATCTGGGGCGGCGTCGGCTGCAACGGCCAGCACGCCTATCACCAGCTGCTGCACCAGGGCACCCACTTGATCCCGGCGGACTTCATCGTCCCGGTGTCCAGCTACAACCCGGTGGCCGACCATCACCAGTGGCTGTTCGCCAACTGCCTGTCGCAGAGCCAGGCGCTGATGCTCGGCAAGTCCCGCGCCGAGGCCGAGGCCGAACTGCGCGCCCAGGGCCTGGCGGAAGCGGAGGTGCAGCGCCTGGCGCCGCACAAGGTGATCCCCGGCAACCGCCCGAGCAACACCCTGGTGATGGAGCGCATCAGCCCGCGCCGCCTGGGCGCGCTGATCGCCATGTACGAGCACAAGGTCTATGTGCAGAGCGTGCTCTGGGGCATCAACGCCTTCGACCAGTGGGGCGTGGAGCTGGGCAAGGAGCTGGGCAAGGCCGTCTATTCGCGGCTGATCGGCCAGGACG
>NZ_JBHSOU010000034.1:6133-9250 GCF_042656385.1 Pseudomonas sp. GCM10022186 | reverse complement strand
ATGCAGGTCGGCCAGACCGGCAAGATCGTCGCGCCGCAGCTGTACCTCGCCGTGGGCATCTCCGGGGCCATCCAGCACCTGGCCGGCATGAAGGACTCCAAGGTGATCGTCGCGATCAACAAGGACGAGGAAGCGCCGATCTTCCAGGTGGCCGACTACGGCCTGGTGGCGGACCTGTTCGACGCCGTGCCGGAACTGGAAAAGGCCCTGTAAGGAGGCGCCCATGAATGCATTCAAGCGAATCGGCGTGATCGGCAGTGGCGCCATGGGGCGCGGCATCGCCCAACTGTTCGCCGGCGCCGGGGTGGAAGTGCTGCTGCATGACAGCCGCACCGAGGCCATCGAGCAGGCCCTGGCCTACAACCGCGACCTGCTGGAGCGGGCGGCGGCCAAGGGCAAGCTGAGCGCCGGCGCGCTGGCGTCCACGCTGGCACGCATGCAGCCGGCCTACAGACTGGAAGAGCTGGCAGGATGCGACTTGCTGATCGAGGCCATAGTCGAGAACCTCGACGCCAAGCAGGCGCTGTTTCGTGAGCTGGAACAGCTGGTAGGCGCCGATGCGGTGCTGGCGAGCAACACCTCGTCGCTATCCATCAGCCTGATCGCCAGTGCCTGTCAGCGCCCCCAGCGGGTTGCCGGCTTCCACTTCTTCAACCCGGTGCCCTTGATGAAGGTCGTCGAGGTGGTGCGCGGTGAGCTGACCGACCCGCAGGTGATCGAGCGCCTGGCCGCATTGGCCGAAGGGGCCGGGCATTTCGCCGCCGTCACTCCGGACTCGCCCGGCTTCCTGGTCAACCACGCGGGCCGTGCCTATGGCCCGGAGGCGTTGCGCATCCTTGCCGAAGGCATTGCCACGCCAGCCCAGATCGACCGCATCCTCAAGGACAGCCTGGGCTTTCCCATGGGGCCCTTCGAGCTGTTCGACCTGACGGGGCTGGACGTTTCCCACGCCGTGATGGAGTCGATCCACGGCCAGTTCTACCAGGACCCGCGCTATACACCGTCGGCCCTGGTGCCGGCGCGCCTGGCCAGCGGCCTGCTGGGGCGCAAGAGCGGCCGGGGCTTTTACCGATACGCAGAGGGCAAGGTGGTGCCCGACGAGCCGGTGGCGCAGGCTCCGGTGCCGATCGACCGGCCATTCTGGCTCGACTCCCGCGACGCGACGGTGCGCGATCAGGTGGCAGCCGTGCTGGCGGCCGCGGGGGCGGAGCTGGAGCAGGGCAGCCAACCCGGCCCGCAGGCGATCTGCCTGGTCACGCCCCTGGGCGAAGACGCCAGCAGCCTGATTGCCCGCACCCGGTTGCCGGCTCGCCGCACCCTGGCACTGGAGACCATTGCCGGCTTCGACAAGCGCCGGGTGCTGATGCGCCAGCCCGCGCTGGACCCCGAGGTGCTGGCCCAGGCCAGGCAGGCGCTGGGCGCCGATGGGGTGCCGGTGGAGGTGATCAACGATTCCCCCGGCTTTATCGCCCAGCGGGTACTGGCCGGAATCGTCAACCTGGGCTGCGAGATCGCCCAGCGGCGCATCGCCGCGCCTGCCGTGCTGGATCGCGCGGTGCGGCTGGCGCTGGGTTACCCCCATGGCCCGTTGGGTTTCGGCGATCACTACGGGGCGGCGAAGATCGCGCAGATCCTTCGCGAACTGCATGAGCTCTACCAGGAGCCGCGCTATCGCATCAGCCCCTGGCTGCGCCGTCGCGTGCAGCTCGGCCTGCCGCTGACCACCGCGGAGGAGGGCGCATGACTGCCTATATCTATGACGGCCTGCGCTCGCCGTTCGGCCGCCATGCCGGTGCCCTGGCCGGCGTGCGCCCGGATGACCTGCTGGCGGCGGTGGTGCGTGCCCTGGTGGCGCGCAATCCCTTCGCCGCCGAGGCGTACGAAGACCTGATCGCCGGCTGCGCCAGCCAGGCCGGTGAAGACGGCCGCAACCTGGCCCGCCATGCCGCGTTGCTCGCTGGCCTCCCCGTGGCGGTCGGCGGCCTCACCGTCAACCGCCTGTGCGGCTCGGGGCTGGCGGCGGTGCTGGATGCGGCACGCGCGGTCAGGAGCGGCGAGGGCGAGCTGTTCATCGCCGGTGGCGCGGAAAGCATGAGCCGCGCGCCATTTGTCGTGGCCAAGGCGGAGAGTGCGTACTCTCGCGACTTCCGGGTGTTCGACAGCACCATTGGCGCGCGCTTCCCCAATCCCCGGGTGGAGGCCGAGTTCGGCGCCGATTCCATGCCGGAGACGGCCGACAACGTCGCCCGTGAGCTGGCCATCAGCCGCGAAGAGGCGGATGCCTTCGCGGCGCGCAGCCAGGCCTTGTATCACGAGGCTGAACAGGTAGGTTTCTTCAGCGGGGAGTTGCTGCCCATCGAAGTGCCGCAAGGTCGCAAGCAACCGCCCCTGCTGATTGCGCATGACGAGCATCCGCGTCCGCAGAGCACGTTCGAGGCGTTGTCCCGGCTCAAGCCGCTGTTCGCCGATGGCGTGGTCACCGCCGGTAATGCGTCGGGCATCAACGACGGCGCCGCCGCGCTGCTGATCGGTTCCCGGGCCATCGGCGAGCGCCATGGCCTCAAGCCGCGCGCTCGCATCCTCGCGGGAGCGGTGGCGGGTATCGAGCCAAGGCTCATGGGCCTGGGGCCGGTGCCCGCCTGCGCCAAGGCGCTGCAGCACGCGGGCTTGGGCCTGGCCGACATGGATCTGATCGAGATCAACGAGGCCTTCGCCGCCCAGGTGCTGGGCTGCGCCCGGCAACTGGGGATCGCCTTCGATGATCCGCGCCTGAATCCCAACGGCGGCGCCATCGCCATCGGTCATCCCCTTGGCGCATCCGGCGCCCGCCTGGTGCTCACCGCCGTCCGCCAGCTCGAATGCAGCGGCGGGCGTTACGCCCTGGTCAGCCTGTGCATCGGCCTGGGTCAGGGCATCGCCTGCGTTATCGAGCGCCTCGACTGAGCCGAACGCCCCACAACAATCATGAATTCGGAGAACTTCCCCATGGCCAACAAAGCAAGCTTCAACTGGATCGACCCGCTGCTGCTGGACCAGCAACTCACCGAAGAAGAGCGCATGGTGCGTGACAGCGCCCAGCAGTTCGCCCAGGACAAGCTGGCCCCGCGCGTGCTGGAG
>NZ_JBHSOU010000034.1:0-5908 GCF_042656385.1 Pseudomonas sp. GCM10022186 | reverse complement strand
CAGAAGCAGAAGTACCTGCCCAAGCTGGCCAGCGGCGAGTGGATCGGCTGCTTCGGCCTGACCGAGCCGAACCACGGTTCCGACCCGGGCTCGATGATCACCCGTGCGAAGAAGGTCGACGGCGGCTACCGCCTGACCGGCGCCAAGATGTGGATCACCAACAGCCCGATCGCCGATGTCTTCGTGGTCTGGGCCAAGGATGATGCCGGCGAGATCCGCGGCTTCATTCTCGAGAAGGGCTGGCAGGGCCTGTCCGCGCCGGTCATCCACGGCAAGGTCGGCCTGCGTGCCTCGATCACCGGCGAGATCGTGATGGACAACGTGTTCGTCCCGGAAGAAAACGCCTTCCCCGAGGTGCGCGGCCTGCGCGGCCCCTTCACCTGCCTGAACTCCGCCCGCTACGGCATTTCCTGGGGCGCCCTGGGCGCCGCCGAGGCCTGCTGGCACACCGCGCGCCAGTACGTGCTGGACCGCCAGCAGTTCGGCCGTCCGCTGGCCGCCAACCAACTGATCCAGAAGAAGCTGGCCGACATGCAGACCGAGATCACCCTGGCCCTGCAAGGCTGCCTGCGCCTGGGCCGGATGAAGGACGAAGGCACCGCGGCGGTGGAAATCACCTCGATCATGAAGCGCAACTCCTGCGGCAAGGCCCTGGATATCGCCCGCCTGGCCCGCGACATGCTGGGCGGCAACGGCATTTCCGACGAGTTCGGCGTGGCCCGCCACCTGGTCAACCTGGAAGTGGTGAACACCTACGAAGGGACCCACGACGTCCACGCGCTGATCCTCGGTCGCGCCCAGACCGGTATCCAGGCGTTCTTTTGAGCCTGCCGCAATTCGCCATTACAGCTGGTGCGCTGTGCGCACCGACCCCGAGCCCTGTAGGGTGGATAGCGCTTTTCTATCCACCAGTGAAGCCGGGCAAGACGCCGATGGTGGAAATCCCGGAAGGGATTTCCACCCTACAGACTGCGCCGTCGGTGGCGTATGAGTTCGCCATTAAAGCTGGTGCGCGCGGCGCACCCTACGGGCGAAAGGCTCAACCGTAGGGTGCGCTGTGTGCACCGACCGTGGCGGATCAGGACCGGCGCGTGGCCAGCAGCTCCAGCGCCACGTCGACGATCATGTCCTCCTGGCCGCCGACCAGGATTTCGAGGGTCTTCAGCCGGTACTTGGCCGCCGCCACTTCGCCATGGCCTTCCTCTTCGAATCAGCCCTCTGAAAGCAGGCCTACGAAAAGCCTGTGGCCTAGGCTTTAACACAGGCGCAACCGCTGAACAGCAAATCTCCATGGGTGAACCTGCAAGCAACCTCACCAAGAACAAAACCGCTTTTGGGGAGAAAGGTCATGTTCCATGCAAATCGTCGATTCAGTCGCTTCCTGGCAGCTGCCATCACCGCAGCGACCCTCGCAACTCCGGCCCTCGCGCTGGAAACCGTCAAGGTCATGGCCCCCGGCTCGCCTGGCGGTGGCTACGACCAGACCGCCCGGGTCCTGGGCAAGGCGATGATGGAGGCCAAGGCGGCCGAAGCCGTCACTTATGAGAACAAGGGCGGCGCCGGCGGAACCCTGGGGTTGGCCCAGTTCGCCAATAGCACCAAGGGTGACCAGAATGCCCTGATCGTCGTAGGCGCCATCATGGTCGCCGCGGTGGAGCAGAACAAACCACCGATCACCATGGCCAACGTGACGCCGATCGCGATGCTGTTCACCGAGTACAACGTGATCGCAGTGCAGAAGGACGCCCCGTACAAGACCCTGGATGACCTGCTCAAAGAGTTCAAGGCCAACCCCACCAGCGTCAAATGGGGAGGCGGTTCCAAGGGATCGGTGGACCACATCGGCATCGCGGAACTGGCTGGCAAGCTGAACGTTCCCGTCAACCAGGTGAACTACATTGCCTCCGGTGGCGGCGGTGAAGTGGTCTCCGCGGTCCTGGGTGGGCACATCACGGCCATCACGGGGGGATACGCCGAGCTGTCCCAGTACATCAAGTCAGGTCAGCTCCGGGTGCTCGCGATCGGTTCGCCTGAGCGTATTCCCGCGCTCGATGCTCCGACCCTGAAGGAGCAGGGCGTGGACATGGTCATCGGTAACTGGCGGGGTGTCTATGGCGCCGCCAACCTGACGCCGGAGCAGCGCAAGGAACTGACCGATGCGGTCCTGGCCGCCACCAAGACGAAGGTCTGGCAGGACAACGTCCAGGCCAACGCCTGGTCGCCCAGCATTGTCACGGGTGATGACTTCGCCAAGTTCGTCGAGGACGAGCATGCCCGCCTGCGTGAAATGCTGGTCAAGGTAGGACTGCTCTGACATGGCCCGCTCTCCGGGAATGGTGCCGGCCCATCTGGCGGTCAGCGTCAGTGTCATCGCCATCGGGGCAATCCTGGCGTTTGGAGCCTCCCGTTTCCCGGTGGAGACGGGATTCACCATCCTCGGCGCCTACGTCTACCCCTACGCCGTTGCCATCTTCCTGGGGGGCATGGGCGTGCTGTTGAGCAGGCAGGCATTGACGGGGGGATTTCGCGGGCTGGCAGACGGCGAGGAACCTGTCGAAGTGCTGGTGGGCGGCAAGGCCGGGGCTGCCTGGATAACCGCTGGGCTGATCGGCATTGCCCTGCTCATCACCCACATCGGCTTCGTCCTGTCGGCCGCGCTGCTTTTCACCTGCGCGGCGCGTGGCTTCGGCAGCCGTCATCCGCTTCGCGACCTGGCCATCGGCATCGCCCTGGCACTGCCGGTCTATTGGCTGTTTACCGCCGGGCTGGGGGTTTCCCTGCCGCGCCTCGTCAATGCCTGGCTCTGAGCTGGTTCGGGAGGTACATGTAGTGGACATTCTTTCGAGCCTGGCGACAGGCTTCGCCGCTGCGCTGGCGCCGGTCAATCTCATGTGGGGATTCGTCGGCTGCCTGCTGGGTACCGCGATCGGTGTGCTGCCGGGGATAGGGCCGGCACTGACGGTGGCGCTGCTGCTGCCGATCACCGCCAAGGTGGACCCTACCGGTGCCCTGATCATGTTCGCCGGTATCTACTACGGCGCCCAGTTCGGCGGCTCCACCACCTCCATCCTGCTCAATACGCCGGGCGAGTCGTCTTCCATGGTCACCGCCCTGGAGGGCAACCTGATGGCGCGCAATGGCCGGGCGGGCCCGGCCTTGGCAACGGCTGCCATTGGCTCCTTCGTGGCCGGGACCATCGCCACGGTGCTGCTGACCCTGTTCGCGCCCACGGTGGCGAACCTGGCGTTGAGGTTCGGTCCCGCCGAGTACTTCGCCATCCTGGTGCTGGCGTTCACCACGGTATCCGCGATCCTCGGCGCGTCCATGTTGCGTGGGTTCGTCTCGCTGGGGATGGGAATGGCCGTGGGGCTGATCGGGATGGACTCCATCTCCGGCATCGCCCGCTACACCCTCGGGGTTCCCGAGCTGGTCGACGGTATCGAGGTCGTTCTGGTGGCGGTCGGCCTGTTCGCGGTCGGCGAGGCGCTGTATGGCGTGCTGTACCAGAAGGAGGAAAAGGGCGACCGCAATCGTCTGACGTCCTTGTGGATGACCGGTTCGGACTGGAAGCGCTCGATACCCGCCTGGCTGAGGGGGACCTTCATCGGTTTTCCGTTCGGCACCATCCCGGCAGGGGGCGCCGAGATTCCCACCTTCCTGTCCTATTCCGCAGAACGCAAGCTCAGCCGCTACCCCAACGAGTTTTCCGCCGGGAAGGGGCAGGGGGCGATCGAGGGGGTCGCCGGGCCCGAAGCGGCCAACAATGCCAGCGCAACGGGGTCGCTGGTGCCGTTGCTGACCCTGGGCATCCCGACCTCCGCGACGGCGGCGATCCTGCTGGCCGCCTTCCAGAACTACAACCTGCAGCCGGGGCCACTGCTCTTCCAGACCTCGGGAGACCTGGTCTGGACGCTGGTGGCTTCGCTGTTCGTCGGCAACGCGATCCTCCTCGTGCTCAACCTCCCGCTGGTCGGCATCTGGGTCAAGCTCCTGAAAATCCCTCGCCCATACCTCAATGCCGGGATCCTGGTGTTCGCCAGCATCGGGGTATACGGGATGCGGCAATCCTCCTTCGACCTGCTGCTCATGCTGGCCATCGGCTGGGTCGGGGTATTGATGCGACGCCTCGATTTCCCCGTTGCCCCGGTAATAGTAGGGATGCTGTTGGGGCCCATGGCGGAGAAGCAATTGCGCAACGCCCTGTCCATCAGCCAAGGGGACTGGTCGGTTTTCGTGACCCACCCCATCTCTGCCGGTGTATTCGCGCTGACATTGATGGTTCTGCTGGTTCCGCATCTGCTGCATGCCCGCGGTGTGCGCTTGCATGAGGATGACTGAACGGCGGTGATCCATTACGCCTCCGGGCACCGACACCGGTTCAGGTGCGTTGCCGCCTTCGGCATCCGATACCGGCGAGATCGTGATGGACAACGTCTTCGTCCCGGAAGAGAACGCCTTCCCCGACGTACGAGGGCTGCATGGCCCCTTCACCTGCCTGATCTCCGCCCGCTACGGCATCACCCGGGGCGCCGGCATCCAGGCGTTCTTCTGAGCCTGAGCCTTTCCGGGCGCAAGGAAGCGGCAGGCCCGCACTATCGTACGGGGCCTGCCGCGAGTAGCAGCAAAAGGAGCAGTATCCGGCCGGCAGCGGCGCCGGCCGATGAAGACGTCACGCGTGCTGGGTGAAGCCGACCTGTCCTGGTTTGCGGTTCGGCGCAAAGCCGTTCCTGGCCAGGGTTTCGTCGGCGTCCTTGTAGAAGGTGCCGATCTTGTAGATCTTGCGCGCTTCCTCGCCGTTGGCTACCTCACGGCCGAACTCGCGGGAGATGCGCACCAACTGCTCGATCTGTTCGATGGTGGTCATCTTGGCGGTCTGGCGCTGGTTCCAGATGTTGTCCTCGATGCCGCAGCGGACGTGGAGACCCAGAGCGATCGCCATCATGTTCAGCGGCAGCACGTTGCGCATGCTGGTCTCGAAGGTCAGCACGGAACCGTCCGGGCAGGCCCGCACGAAGTTGGCCATGTCATAGGGATTCGGCGAGTCGAAGCCGCCGCCGATGGCCACCCAGGTGAGAATCAGCGGCACGTTGCACACGCCGCGGCGCATCATGCGCTCCACGGTATTGAGCTGGGTGATGTTGGCCAGCTGGAAGTGGGTCTGGATGCCCTTGGCCGAAAGGCGGCGAATGTGCTCCTCGACCCAGGCCGGGCCTGCCGGAATGGTCATTTCCTGGTAGGCCCTGAGCATCACCGGGTCTTCCAGCGAGGTGCCGCGGATGTCGGCGGCGGTCATCTGCTCGCAAACGTTCATCTGGTTGGTGTTGATGGCGATGGTGACCTGGTCCGGGGTCGGCGTCAGTTCGGCCAGCATGTGGCGGGTGTCGTCGGATAGCCACTTGGCGACGTCGCCCTCGTTTTCCGGAGCGAAGGAGATCGATCCGCCGACCTGGAGAACCATTCCCGGGCAGGCTTCGCGGATACCGGCCAGCAGTTCGTTGAACTTGGACAGGCGCTTGGAACCCTTGCCGTCCTCCTCACGTACGTGAACGTGCAGCACAGTGGCGCCGGCGTTGTAGCAGTCCACGGCTTTCTGGATCTGCGCCTCCATGCTCACCGGGATGTCTTCCGGGAAGTCTGCCGGCATCCACTCCGGACCATAGGGGGCAGCGGTGATGACCAGCTTTTCCATGTTTTCGACAAACAGGGAACCATCGATGAAGTTCATGAGTTACTCCTGGGATCGGCAGTGCAGTGATTGTTGTGAGGTTCGGAGAGATCAGAAGGGCTTGTCGCCGACGATGGCCGCGCGTTCCATCTTGCGGACGCAGGGCGGGTAATCCATCACGGCGTAGTGCTGGGTGGAGCGGTTGTCCCAGATCGCTACGCTGTTGGGCTTCCAGCGCCAGCG
>NZ_JBHSOU010000033.1:0-10741 GCF_042656385.1 Pseudomonas sp. GCM10022186 | reverse complement strand
TAGATATCGTTACCCAGGCCGCCGGTCATGGTATCGGCACCGCCATTGCCAATCAGCAGGTCGTTGCCGATGTTGCCCGTGAGGGCGTTGTCGAGCCCATTGCCGATACCGGTGAAATCGGCACCGCCGTCGAAGACCAGGTTTTCGATGTTGGCACCCAGGGTGTAACTGGCCAGGGTCGTCACCAGCGAATCCACGCCGCCGCCGTCCGCCTCGATCACCAGATCCCCGACGTTGTCGACGTTGTACGCATCGTTGCCCAGGCCACCGACCAGGGTGTCGGCTCCGGCACCACCGACCAGCACGTCATTGCCGGCACCGCCGGCGATGACGTTGTCCAGCGCGTTGCCGATGCCGACGAAGTCGCCGCTGCCGCCGAAGAACAGCCCCTCGACATTGGCCCCCAGGGTGTAGGTGGCCAGGGCGGTCGACACCGTGTCGTGCCCGCCGGCGGCCAGTTCGGTCACCGTGTCGCCGGCCTCGAGGACCACATAGATGTCGTTGCCGACACCGCCAACCATCGTATCGGCCCCGGGTCCTCCCATCAGCAGATCGTCGCCGCCCTCGCCAACGAGGGTGTCGTCACCCAGGCCGCCCTGCAGAAGGTCATTACCGTCACCCGCATCGATCCTGTCGGCCCCGATGGTTCCGACCAGATCGTCGACCCCGACAGTACCGGCGATAAGAGCGCCTACTACAGCCGTCGTAGCCGAGGTCAGCGAATGGGTCGAGCCGAAATCATCGGTGAAGGTAGCGACCACCCGCAGCTGCTGGCCGATCTGCGTCGCAGTCGGCGTGAAGCCACGGTTGGTCGCTCCGGCGATATTGGTGAAGGTGACCCCGTTGCTCGACGACTGCCACTGGTAGGTGAAGATCGAGGTGGTGAGGCCATCCGGGTCATCGATGGTGCCCTGCCCGGCAATCAGCCCCTGGCCCTGGGTCGGACTCATGTCGCTGATGCCCGGAGTGCCAGTGGGTGCGTCCGGCGCAGCGGTGGCCAGCACGGCCTGGGTCGGCGCCGAGAACACGGTCTCAATCACGCCCTTGGCATCGCGGTACACCGCCTTGACCCGCATCTGCAACCCGACTAGGTCGGCGGTGACGCGGAAGGTCGGCCCGGCGGACGCGTTCTGTTCGCCACCCGCTGCCAGCGTATCGATGTCGACGAAGACGCCGGTGCCGTTGTCCACCTGCCAGAAGTAGGCGACGTTGCCGGTGATGTTACCGCCGGGGTTGTCCGCATCGCTGACATTCGGGACCGAGGCCTTGAGCAGGGTGCCGAGCTCGGGCGTCATGTCATTGATGCTGGCCAGGCCCTCCGGCAGGCTGTTGTCGCCGGGAGCGGCGAACAGCACATCGTCGGCGAACTGCAGGCGCTCGATACCGGTCAGGCGGTCGGTGCCATCGCGGCCGGCGACCGAGTCGGTGACGATGATGACGTCATCGCTGAAGTCGATCGTGGTGCCGTTGTTGTCGATCTGGATGTCATATTCGCCGACGTTGCCACGGAACACCGCCGTGTCGTAGTTGGGCCCGGTAGCCTGGAGGATCTCCCGGACTATCACCAGTTGGCCCGGGTTGTAGGTGCCGTTGACCATGAAGGGAGCCATTTCCTTCAGGTTGTTGAAGCTGGCGATCTCCGGACCGGTGCCATCGATGTTCTGGCGCACGCTGATGCGCACGTTCAGCCACTTGTCACCGTCGATCAGGTCGTCGCCACCACCGCCCTCGATGGTGTCGCTGCCGCCACCACCGAGGATGATGTTGCCGCTGCCGAACTGGTCGTCGGTCGTTCCGACCTCGCCGTCCCCCCCTGCCGCCGCCGTGCCGAGGAACGCCTGCAGCCCGCTGATCAGGCTGAAGTTGGTCAGCACGCTGCCATGGGCGCCGGAGGTGGCGATCAACGCCGCATCGGCGTCGTCACCGTGCAGCAGATCGCTGAAGTGGGAACCCGACAGGCCTTCGGTGGACTCGAAGCGCGACAGCACGGAAGTGGCACCGGGCGCGATGGGGGCCTCGTTGAAGGCGCGCAGGCGCATGTCGATGCTCACCCCGGCCGGGTCATCCTTGAACACCGCCCAGTCGAAGCCCGACTGGCCGACGTAACGGTCGCCCTCGCCGCCGTTGCCCATCATCACGTCGTCGCCACCCTCGCCGTCCATGCGGTCGATGATGCCGAACTCGCCGAGGAAGACGTCATGGCCGATGACCGGGTCGTTGCCGAAGGGGTCGAAGTTGTCGCCGGCGGCGCCGTCGGGCATCCCGCGTTCGATCCAGTCGTCGCCCTCGTTGCCGAAGGCGAACTCGTTGGCCCGCACGCCGAGGATGAAGTCGTTGCCGACACCGCCGAAGGACTCGGAGGCATCCTCGATGTTGATGATGAAGTCGTTGCCGAAGCCACCGATCAACAGGTTGATGCCGTTGCCGCCATGGATGACGTCGTTACCCTCGCCGCCCTGGATGTTGTCGTCGCCCCCCTTGTCCGTGAGGATGTCGTCGCCGGCACCACCGAAGATCATGTCGTTGCCGTCGCCGCCTTCCAGGCGGTCGTTGCCGGCATCGCCGTGCAGGGTGTCGTCACCGATGCTGGAGATCAGGGTGTCGTTGCCGGCGCTGCCGCCCAGCACCACGTGGTCCTCGCCGGTGTACTTGAGGAAGTTGGCGCTGCGCAGCACCAGCGGGAGCAGCGGGTTGGCCCCCAGCGGATCATCGCGCCCGGTGGCACCGAGCCCGGTGAACTGCTGGGTCGGGTCCACTTCCAGGGTGAAGGCCGGGGTGGAGAAGATGTCCCCCGGCAGGTGGGTGGCGGTGGTGTTGGCCATCACCAGCTTGGCGAAGGAGTTGTTCTCCAGCTCGGTGAGGAAGTTCAGGCCGGCGGTGCGCTCCAGGTAGTAGAAGCGGTCGCCGTCCTGGAGTTTCTCCATCTGCGTCTCGAAGACGAAGTTGAAGGTGGAGCCCAGCAGGCCGCCGAAAGGCATCTGCTTCTCGGCCAGGCCGCCGACCCATAGATCGATGTCATTCACCCCGGTGGTGGCCGCCGGGCCGTTGAGGAAGTCGATCCGGTCGGCCGGCGCACCGTCGCCGCCGAACACCAGGGCGAAGGCCGCGGCGCGCTTGGCTGCCAGGGTGGTGGCACTGGTCACCGAGGTATGGGTGCCGTAGGCGGCGATGAAGTTGACCACCGACTCCTGGTGCTTCAGGTTCATCGCGAAGTCCAGCCAGCTGGCATAGGGCTTGAGCTGGGTGTCCCCGGTCATGGTGAAGAATTCCTGGCGGGCCGCGTTGAGCGAGGGCACGCCGGTTTCCCGTCCCCGGGTCAGGTTGATGGTGGCCAGGTCCAGCGGCAGGCCCAGCAGGTTGTTGCGCAGGGCCTCGGTGACGAACTCGTCGATCTCGTTGCCGAGCTGACGGGTCATGCCACGGACGATGGCACCGGCCGCCTCATCGGCGCTGACCGTGACGGTGCCGCCCGCACCGTTGCTCAGCTGGTTGAATGCCAACGGGTTGAGAAAGGCCTGGATCAGGCCCATGGAGCTGTCGACGAAGTTCGCGTCGAGGCGGTCCACGCTCTCGGTCAGCATGGAGTGGCCGAAGCGGTAAACCACGTGGGCGAACTCGGCGACTATGGCCGGGTTGATGTTGGTGTCATAGACCTGGGTCGGCGCAAAGAAGATGTCGACCTGCGGCTGGATCTTGCGGGCGAACTCCTCGAACACCAGGTGCTGGTACTGCATCTCGGTGGTGAAGCGCGCCGCCTGGAACAGCCGCTCGCCGTTCCAGCTGCCGTCCGGCAGGTGCCACTCGGCAATGAAGGCCGCATCGTTGCTGGCCAGCACCACCGCCTTGATGTGCTCGACCATGCGATTGTGCTCGGCATGGAACACATGGTGCACGGCGGTCAGGCCGATGTTTTCGTTGCCGCGCCCGTCGCCGGTGGCGAAGTGGGCGTTGAGCAGCTCGTCGTCGTAGGTGCCGGCGAGGCCGTCGTCGACCCCGGCCACTCCGTCGGCATCGGCGGTCAACAGAGCCCCGGTCGAACTGCGCGGGTTGGCGCTGTGGGCGATGTCATCCAGGAAACCATGGTTGGTGCGCACCACGTTGCCAGGCACCGCCAGGCCGCCGGCCACGCCCTCGACGGGGCCGGTAGCGGTGACGAACTGGGCGAAGCCGTTGGCGCCGGGCACGAACTTGCCATAGGCGTCGGTGACCAGCATCGGCAGGTTGGTGACATCGGCGTCGGTCAGGATGATGCCCAGCATCAGCGCCTGGGCCTTGACCTCCGCCCAGGTGGGCAGACCGCCAGTGGCGCCGTCCAGCAGGTTGCCGGTGGCCACCGGATCCCCCGCCGCATTCAGCTCGTACTCGCGCAGGAACACCTGGTGAGAGGCATGGGAGGTGTAGGTCTGGTTCTGGTCGACGAAGGGGGTGGTCTGGTTGTTGTGCAGGTGGATGTCGTCCTCGGTGCCCAGCACATTGTCAGCGCCGGCCTGCACCAGGGTATTGGTGGCGCGGCTGAGCAGCATGAAGCGCTGCGCCACCGGCAGGTCGTCCTCGGTACCCAGTACGCCATCGCCCCCCAGCACCAGCGGGTCGTCGTTGGCCAGCGGCACGAAGACGATGCCGTTGCCGCCCTTGTTCACCAGGTCCAGGCCATGGTCGAAGAACTGGCCGAACAGGGTGAACCAGGAGTTGAAGCCGGCCGACAGGCCCTCGTCAGGTGCGGTGTTGGGGATGAACAGCGGCTGTCCGGCGGGAATCGGCACACCACTGAGGTCCAGCAGCACTCCATTGGCATCCAGGGTTCCCAGCCCGGCATCCACGAAGGCCTGCACCGCCACCGGGTTGGAGATGGTCTGGTCCACCACCAGGTTGGAGATGAGCCGCGGGTCGGCGTCGACCACATCCGTGGTGGAGGCGTAGTTGGTATTGTCGATCACGCCACCGGGCGCCCCACCGTTGCTGTCGAACGTATCGCCGTCCTGGTCGTTGCGGAAGAACGGGTCGAGCATCGTCGGGAACGGATTGTCCGCGGCACCGAACTCTTCCTGCCCCGTCACCAGGTTATTGAAGGAGCCATCCACGGTGCGCAGGCCCATGGCCACACGCGTGTTCGGCAGGATATCCGTCAGGCTCTCGCCGGCCGCATGGCGCTCGGATATCTTGATCTGGTCGAGGATGAACTGCAGGTCCCCGCGGATCAGGTGCACGCCGCCGTTGATGGGGTCGGTGGGACTCTCTTCCGGGATCGGCGCCACCGGCGTAGTGGGCACTATGCCCTCCACTGCGGCAGTGGGCGTGGAGAAAGCGGTCTCCATCACGCCCTCATCGTCCTGGTAGATCGCCTTGACCCGGATCGCCACGCCGTCCAGGTCACCGGTGACGAGGAAGGTGTCGCGGGATGCGGTCGAGGGCGCATCGCCGCCCAGGGTGACTATGTCCTGGAAGATGCCGGAGTCCGGGGTGACCTCGAATTGCCAGACGAAGGTCACCGGCCTCCCGGCCAGGGTACCGCCGGCGATGTCCGCATCGGTCACGCCGGCCACCGAGGCCCGCAATAGCTGGCCGACGGCCGGGGTATTGTCCACGGCGTTGCCATTGGCATCGAGGATGGTCACTGTGCCCACCGGCAGGCTGTTGAGGCCCAGCAGCGGATCGGGCTCGACGAACTGGCCGGTGACCGGATCGAACACCAGGGTCTGGTCGGAGAACTGGATGCGTTCGATGTTGATCAGGGTGTCGGTGCCCTCGGTGAGGGCGGCCGTGCCGACGTTGTCGGTGACCGTGGTGACGCCGTTGAGGGTGGTGACGGTGTAGTTGGCGCGGGGACCGGAATAGACCGCGGTATCCAGGCTGTCGTCGTCATCCAGGAGCTCGCGGACGATGCTCAGTTGACCCGGGTTGACTTCGCCGGAGAGCATGCGCGGGATCAGGTCCCTGATGCTCAGCACGCTGTCGTTGGGGTCGCCCGCCACCTGGACCCGCACGTTCAACCAGCGGTCGCCATCGATCAGGTCGTCACCGCCGCGACCTTCGATGATGTCGCTGCCGGCGCCACCGAGGAGGATATTGCCGGCCGAGAAGGAGATGACGCCGGGCCCGAAGGCCTGGTCGAACAGCGCCTGCAGGCCGTTGATCAGGGCGATGTTGGTCAGGGTGCTGCCGTTGGTGCCGTCACCGGGGATGGTCGTGGCATCGGAGTTGTCGCCTTTCAGCACGTCACCGAAGGCCGAGCCGGACAGGCCCTCCACCTCGGCGAAGCGGTCCATCACGCCGGCGTTGGACGCCGTCACCGGGGGCTCGACGAAGTCGTCGATCAGCAGGTTGGCGGTCACCCCACGCAGTTCGCGGCCGTAGGTGGCCCAGTCGAAACCGGAGGCGCCGTCCAGGTGGTCGGCGCCGTCCGAACCCACCATGATGTCGTCGCCGCCCTCGCCGATCAGCTCGTCGAAGCCGCCACCGGTGATGAACACATCGTTGCCCGCCACGTCATCGGTGGCGAAGGGAGCGAAGTTGTCACCGGGCGCGCCGTCCTGGGTGCCGATCTCGATCCAGTCGTCGCCTTCGTTGCCTGCGGTCTGCAGGTTGGTCTTGGCGCCGTAGATGTAGTCGTTGCCCGGCCCGCCGAAGGTGTCGGAGACGTCTTCCCCGGTGACGATGAAGTCGTCGCCAGCTCCGCCCAGCAGCAGGTTCAGGCCGTTGCCACCGTGCAGGACGTCGTTGCCGTCCCCGGCGCGGATGGTGTCGTCGCCGCCGAGGTCGGTGATGATGTCGTCGCCCGCGCCGCCTTCGATGTTGTCGACACCGTCGCCACCTTCCAGTCGGTCGTTGCCTTCATCGCCCCACAGGGTATCGTCGCCGATGCTGCCGATCATGATGTCGTTGCCGGCCGTGCCACCCAGTACCACGTGGTCCTCGCCGGTGTAGCGCAGGTAGTTGGTATCCGGACCGACGGTGTCGGGATTGTCACGGATGACCAGCGCGAACATGGCCTCCGGGTCAGTGGGATCGTCGCGCCCCAGGGTACCCAGGCCGGTGAACTGCCGGGTCGGATCGACTTCCAGGGTGAAGGCCGGGGTGGAGAAGATGTCCGCCGGCAGGTGGGTGACGTTGGTATTGGCCATCACCATCTTGGCGAAGGAGTTGTTCTCCATCTCGGTGAGGAAGTTCAGGCCCGCCAGGCGCCCCAGGTAGTAGAAGCGGTCGCCGTTCTGCAGCGCCTCCATCTGGGTCTCGAAGACGAAGTTGAAGGTGGAGCCCAGCAAGCCGCCGAAGGGCATCTGCTTCTCGGCCAGGCCGCCGACCCAGAAGTCGACGTTGCCCAAGCCCGTGGTGGTGACACCGTCCAGGTCCTTGGGCCGAATCGGATCCAGCGGCAGGTCGCTGGCCCAGGCACCGGTGCTGTTGAGGAAGTCCAGGCGATCGGCCGCCACGACCCCGTCACCGTTCTGGTCCGTGCCCAATACCAGCTCCATGGCCGCCAGGCGTTTGGCGGCCAGGGTCGCGGCCCCGGTGATACTCGCGTGGGTGCCATAGGCCGCGATGAAGTTGATCAGGGACGCCTCATGCTTGAGGTTGCCCATGAAGTCCACCCAGCTGGTGTAGGACTTCAGCTGGCTGTCGCCGGTGGCCTCGAAGAAGGTCTTGCGGGCCGCGTTCAGCGAAGGCACGCCGGCATCCCGGCCGCGGGCGATATTGATGGTGGCCAGGTCCAGGGGCAGGCCCAGCAGGTTGTTGCGCAGCGCCTCGGTGACGAACTCGTCGACCTCGTTGCCTTGCTGCCGGGTCACCCCGCGGATGATGGCACCGGCTGCCTCATCGGGTGTCGGGCCGCTGGCGGCGAAGGCCAGCGGATTGAGGAAGGCCTGGATCAGGCCGATCTCGCTGTTGGCGAAGTTCGGGTCCAGGCGGTCGATGGTCTCGGTCAGCATGGAGTGGCCGAAGCGATAGACCACATGGGCGAACTCGGCAACGATGGACGGATCTATGGTGGAGTCGAAGCCATTGGGTGCCAGGAACTCATCGACATTGGGCTGCACCTTGCGCGCGAACTCCTCGAACACCAGGTGCTGGTACTGCATCTCGGTGCCGAACTTGGCGGCCTGGAACAGGCGCTCGCCGTGCCACTGCAGCGCGGCGATCTCCTCCGGCGTGGTGGGGAACACCGCCGGCGCGGTGCCCGGCAGCAGCCACTGGCTGAGGAAGGCCAGGTCATTGGACGCCAGGACCACGTCCTTGGTCTGCTGTACCAGGCGATTGTGCTCGGCGTGGAAGATATGGTGCACGGCGGTCAGGCCGATGTTCTCGTTGACCCGGCCGTCACCGGCGATGTAGTGGGCATCCAGCAGCTCATTGTCGTAGGTGGCGGCATTGGCGTCGTCGGCCCCGGCCACGCCGTCGGCATCAGTTGCCAGCGGCGCGCCGGTCTGACTGTTGAACGGGTTGGCGGCGTGGGCGATGTCGTCGAGGAAGGCATGACCGGTACGCACGGCATTGACCAGGCTGATGGGCGCCAGCGGATTGCCTTCCACCAGCACGTCGTCGGCGGTTCCGGCGATCTCGTCGAAGCCCTTCATCACCACCTGCGGGAAACCGTTCGGCCCCTTGATGAAATTGCCGTAGGCGTCGGTGGCCAGCAGCGGGATGTTATTGACGTCGGCATCGGTCAGGTTGATGCCGAGGATGTCCCGGGCCTGGGCCTTGACCACCGCCCAGGTGGCCATGCCGCCGATATCGATATCGTTACCATTGCCGAAGATGCCATCCACAAGGTTGCGGTTGGTGATCAGCTCGCCAGTGGCCATCGGACCATTGGCGGTCGACACGTAGGCACGCAGGAACACCTGGTGCGAGGGGTGCGAGCTGTAGGTCTGGTTCTGGTCGACGAAGGGGCTGGTCTGGTTCAGGTGCCGGTGCACGTCGTCGGCGGTGTTCATGACGCCGTCGGCGCCGGCCCCCACGGCCACGTTGGTGGCGCGGGTCAGCACCAGGAAGTTGGTGGCGGCCCCGGGGACGAAGAGCGGATCGTCCTCCTGCAGCGGGATGAAGATGGTACCGCTGTTGCCCTTCTGCACCAGGTCCAGGCCATGGTCGAAGAACTGGCCGAAGAAGGTGAACCAGGAGTTGAAAGGCGCAGACAGCCCTTCGTCCGGCGTGGTGTTGGGAATTACCAGGGGCTGTCCCGGCTGTACCGCCAGGCCATCGCCCCCCAGCAGGGTGCCGACCGCGAATGGCAGGCCGGTGCTCGGGTCGATCTGGGTGCCGTCGGCCAGGGTGCCCAGCCCCGCATCGAGGAATGTCTGGACCGCAGCCGGATTGCTCATGGTCTGGTCGACGATCAGGTTGGAAATGAGCCGCGGATCGGCGTCCACCACGTTGCCGGCCACGGGCCCGGTAGTGGCGTAGTTGTTGTTGGTCAGCTCGCCGCCCAGGGCTGGGCCGTTGAGATCGAAGAAATCGTCACCTTCGTTGCGGAACACCTGCGGGAGCATCATCGGAAAGAAGTTATCCGCCGAACCGAAGCTCTGCTGGCCGAAGACCAGGTGATTGAAGGAGCCGTCAATGGTGCGCAGGCCCCAGGGCACCTGCGCGTTGGGCAGCAACGCCGACAGGTCCGCCCCCGCCGCGTGGGCTTCAGCGATGAGGATCTGCTGAAGAATGAAATCGAGGTCAGACTTGATGAAGTTGGCCATTTTTGTTTCCTCAATCCGACAGCAATTAGTCAGGCCGAATCACACCCCCGCGGGTGGACTCCACGTTTCTTCGAAGGAAATCGATCAAGCCGGGCAAATCGAAGTCGCAGCCGAACCCGCCAAGCCTTGGTAGAAGCTCAGTTTCGACTCAGGTGATTTGTCCCTGCCCGCTCCGTCGGCGACGGCAGCGGCACTACTGGTCAGTCGCAGGGCGGACCGTGGAAGCGGACCCCCGAGGAGGCCAAGGTCGAGGGGACAACTGACTCCCCGCGCGAGCCTGAAGCATTGCTCATGACGACGTTCTCCCTAGCTTTCTGGTGGCTGCTGCGGCGGACACGTCCCGCAACGCAGTGACCTGCCAGAAAATAGTCATGCTCGTTCACACCCTGACTAAAGTTCTGCGCCCAGGCACTGTCAAGAATACGTCGCAACATGTTTCTAAATGTAAAAATATAATAAATTGCTGAATTTAAAAGAAATATTCAAAAGCAATAGCCCAAGAATCCTTTCATCATGCGATAGCACTCTCCCGACAGTCTTGGCACGCTTATCTCCAAGCTCACGGAACCCCCATTCCAGAGCCACTCCATTGACATTCCCCACTTATCAGCGGAATACAACCGTTGATTCAAGTGAGGAAACCGGGCATTTCGGAGGCATCTTTCTTGCTTGGGAGATGACAGTAACCACGGTATGAGCGCCATAAAACCGGCGGCATTTACAGGGCAGAAGAAAGGAATGGAATAGCGCCAGCCAATCACCAGAAACAGGAAAGCGTCCCTATGAAAAAGGGGGAAAGCACCGAGTGCTTCCCCCCTCTTCCCTTGAGCAATATGGCTGGCGGTGCCTCCTCAGCCCACCAGGATGAAGTCCCCGAAGGTCATGCTGTTGGGATCGGCTACCCCCACCAGGGTAATGCTGTCGGCCCCGAGATTGACCTGCGTGCCAGCCGCCACGGCGACGATGCTCACGTTGGCCCCGAAGTTGGCCGTGGTGATTCCCAGGTTCTCCAGGTTGAGCCGGTCCTGGCCCAGGGTGAAGTCGGCGATCAT
>NZ_JBHSOU010000032.1:79405-90304 GCF_042656385.1 Pseudomonas sp. GCM10022186 | reverse complement strand
CTCAGTGACAATCAAACTGCTCGGCTATCTGCTGTGATCAGCTGAGTCCCCGCAAACTCAACTGCCAGAACCATGGCAGTTACACCACTCGGTGGGACACGATCAGTATAAGTGTCGTAATAAGTATGGCTGTTAGAGTTGGTGGTGGGGGCGGTGGAGGACCTAAGTGTTACAGTTGTCACGCTGTTTCGCCGCAGCGGAATATTGATATAGAGACTGCGGCAATCAAGGTTGCCCAGATTAATGGTAATAGCCGATTTTTGTTTAAAGGCATGCGCAAACAGGTGCGGAGAGAGGTTATTTCTTGCCTTTATGCTGCGCATGAGCAAGGCTTGATCAAATTACCAAGGGCGAATCGAAAGCAAGTATTTGATCTGGTGTCGAAAATTACGTTTCGAATGGCTGGGATCTAAATGAATACGATTGGTGTGGTTATGAGCTTTAAATCGATGCTTATCAGTAGTCTGCTTGTGGCCCTTCTTCCGGTGGTTGTTCTGCTTGTAGGTGAGTTTCTAATTACAAAGTCTGTTAGTGCGGCTGGGGCGATTGTAGGTTTAGTGGTTTTTGCCGCGCTTCAGGGATATGTGGTTTTTCAAGGGATAAGTGGCCGCGTATCTCTCGACAAAGAGATGCTGCATGTCCGTTCAGGCTTCTATAGCGCCTCTTGGCCGAACAGAAGACTTCAGGTAGTCAGCGAAGAGCAGGCCGATCTGGCGAAAAGCACACGGGTAAATGGCGTCGCCATGTATGGAATAAGAGCGGGTTGGTTCCGTGTCGCCTCCCGTGACATTTTTGTTCTGGCAACCAGTGACGAAAGACTTTGCCTTTCTCAAGACTCCAAAGTACTCGTTTGCTTGGACAGAGAAGTCGTTGAGCAGTTGAGGCCTACGTTGGAGGGATGACGCAATCGCAAAATAAACGGGGACCAAGAAACGGGGACAGATTAATTTTCTGCTCTGGTTTTATCTGCACCCATGGAGGTGAGTGGCGTGGGAGGAAAGGGGACAGATTTGAATGGCACTTACTTAGGGCTAACTGATTGATTGGAAAAAGAAAGGCTGCTCTTGGTCTACGGTGATAGTTGCGAACACACACCGAGCCCAAGGAGCAGCCCAGATGAATACGGCCAATCCCGCACGCATTGCACATGACCATGCTTCACCGGATTGAAGTGGATGTAATCGAAGTGCCGCTGGTAATCGAGGTCGTCGCGGATCAGGTGTTCCCAATAGCGGCGCTGCCAGACTCCCCGTTCCCCACGCTTTTGTTGGGCATCGGTGCGTTGTTCCGCATTCGCCAACCGTTTGGAAAAGGCGAATTTGATTGCCTTCCAGCGATCCGCATAGGCCTTGTCGCCGGGAGGCAGGGTCCAGAGGCAGTGCATATGCTCGGGCAGCACGACCCAGGCATCGATATGGAAGGGGTGACGTTGCTTGACCGTGCGGACCACGGCGCGCAGCAGGTCGATTTCGCGCACCAACAGATCATCGCGGCGGTCGCGCAGGTTGACGGTGAAGAAATACGTGCCGCCCGGCATCCGTGCGCGGCGGTAATTGGACATGACTCCTCCTGAGTCTTTGGGCTTGGTGCCTCGGAAGGCCGTGGATGAAAAGAGCGTCATCAACGTTTAGTTGGCGCTCAGCAACTCGTGCAGCTGGATCTGCTGCTCAGGCTGGTGCAGATTTTCCGGATTGCGCAGCAGCAGCCAGCGCGCCTGCTTGATGACCCGTCGCGCCGGTTTGTCGTGGCGCAGCCGATTGACGCTGGTGGTTTCCGCAAATGCCGGGTTGCTCTGCGCCATTCTGATTGTTGTGTTTGTGCCAGCAAGCTAGCGCGAGGCATCTGATCGGCTCGCGCAATCTGCACGGCCAGGTTGCGCGGCGCTATTCTTCGCGGAATCCAGGGCAGGGCGGTCGAAACAACTTCGACATGTCATGTCAGCAAGCCAGTCCCCGTGGGCACGATGGAGCAATTTCGATGTGGCAGTTGGACCCGGTATCTCTTCGACTCTTTGTCGCCGCCTGCGAGGAGGGCACCATCGCCGGCGCGGCAGAACGGGAGTTCATTGCGCCTTCAGCGGTCAGCAAGCGCATTTCTGATATCGAGTCAGCGTTCGGCACACCGCTGCTTACACGCAGCAAGAAAGGCGTGGAACCGACGCCGGCTGGCCAAGCGCTTCTGCGCCATGCAAGGCAGCTGATGCGTGACATGGAGCGGTTGCAGGGCGAACTCAGCGAGTATGCGGACGGCGCACGTGGGCACGTGCGCATCCTGGCCAATGTATCGTCGATCATGGAGTTCCTGCCTGAAGAGCTCTCCGAGTTCATGCTGGCCAATGAGCACATCCAAGTAGACATTGAGGAGCGCTTCAGCCTGGATGTGGTTCGCGGCGTGGCCGAAGGTCATGCGGATCTTGGCATCTGCCGCAAATCGATGGCGGTGGGCGACCTGGAGTTCATTCCTTACCGGACGGACCATCTCGCCGTGGTTGTGGATGGTCGGCATCCCTTGGCAGGACGTGACTCCATCAGCTTCGCGGAGACGCTGGAGTTCGAACACCTGGGGTTGTCTGTGTACGCCACGGTGAACGCCTATATGCAGAAGATCGCCCAGGAGCAGGGTAGGGAGTTGCGCTTCCGAACCTACGTTTCGTCGTTCGACGCGGCTTATCGACTGGTCGAGGCAGGCTTGGGCCTGGCCATTTTTCCCCAAGAAGCCGTGAGTCGCTACGCCGACCTGTTCGGACTACATGTGATCCCTTTGGTGGATGACTGGGCAGTAGGGGAATTTGTTATCTGCGTCCGCGATGCAGATGCACTGTCGCTGTCGGCCCGCCGCCTGCTGAATCACCTGCTGGCACGTGTGCCAAGCCATTCAGGCTGACCCTTTATCCATCTCGGATCGCGATGGATACCCCCGCCAATAACGTCTTTTCGCTCAGGCGGTGACTGCTTAGTCTTGCCTCACGCACCACCGCCTGAGAGCCACTCATGACAAGAATAATCATCAATGAAGTGGGTATGCGTGACGGCCTGCAAAGCCTGCACACCACCATGCCCACCTGCGACAAACAGAAGTGGATCGACGCGGCCTACGAGGCCGGCGTACGTTTCATGGAGGTCGCGTCATTCGTGCCCGCCAAGTTGCTCCCGCAAATGGCCGACGCCACGGAAGTCGTGGCCCACGCCCTGACTTATCCGGACCTCACCGTTACAGTTCTTGCCCCCAACCTGCGTGGCGCCGAGAACGCGCTGGCCTCCGGCGCGCACCGCATCATTGCCCCGATTTCGGTCAGCCCTGCTCACAGCCTGGCAAATGTTCGTCGCACTCCATTGGAGATGGTTGAAGAGTTCGCTCGCATGTGTGAACTGCGCAACCAATCCGGCCGCCAGGTACAGATGATCGCCGGCATGTCCGTAGCCTTCGGCTGCACTCGCCAGGGGCACGTACCCCTGGCAGACCTCTGTGAATTGACCCGACATGTACTGGAAACCGGCTGCGATGTAGTGTCCCTGGGCGACACCACTGGCTACGCGACGCCCGGTCAGGTTGGTCAGACCCTGGACGCGGTGCGGGCTATCGCCGGCGACCGCCTCCAGGCGGCTCATTTCCACGACACCCGGGGCATGGCCCTGGTCAACAGCCTGGTTGCCGTCCAGCACGGCATTCGCGAGCTGGACTCCTCGCTCGCCGGCTTGGGCGGTTGTCCCTTTGCACCGGGCGCGTCGGGCAACACCGTGACCGAGGACCTGGTGTTCATGCTGCAGAGCATGGGCTTCGACACCGGCATCGACCTGGAACGCCTGATCGCCTCCCGCGACTTGCTCAAGGCTTCGTTACCTGACGAGCAGCTCTACGGCTACATCGCCCGAGCCGGGCTGCCGAAGAACTTCGACGCGATCTGCCAGCGCCCTTGAGTGGCGCACCGACCGGAGCAATGAACATGTCCAAACTCCCGCTCGATGGCGTGCGCGTCGTCGAAATCTCTCACATGGTCATGGGCCCGACCTGCGGCATGATCCTTGGCGACCTGGGCGCCGAAGTGATCAAGGTCGAACCGGTTCGCGGCGACGGTACCCGGCGACTGCTGGGGGCGGGTGCGGGCTTCTTCCGCACCTTCAACCGAAACAAGCAGAGCATCTCCGTCGACGTCGACAGCTCGGCGGGCCGCGAAGCCATCCTGCAACTGGTGGACACCGCTGATGTGTTCATCGAGAACTTCAAGCCTGGCCGCATGAAATCCCTGGGCTTCGATTATCCAGCCCTGCGCGAACGCAACCCCAAGCTGATCTACGCGTCCCACAAGGGCTTCCTCAGCGGTCCCTATGACAAGCGCCTGGCACTGGATGAAGTGGTACAGATGATGGCCGGCCTGGCCTACATGACCGGTCCGGTTGGACGGCCGCTGCGCGCCGGTAGCTCGGTGAACGACATCATGGGTGGAATGTTCGGTGCCATAGGCGTGCTCGCCGCGCTCAACGAACGCAATCGCACCGGAGTCGGCAAGGAAGTGCAGAGCGCACTCTATGAGAACTGCGTACTGCTGGCCGCGCAGCACATGCAACAGTACGTCGTGACGGGGCAGGCGGCTGCGCCCATGCCGAACCGCATCAGCGCCTGGGCCATCTACGACGTGTTCGAATTCGCCGGCGGTGAGCAGATGTTCGTGGCGGCGACCGGGGAAGGGCAGTGGACGACCCTGTGCAAGCTGCTGGGCGAAGAAGCTCTGCTGGACGACCAGACACTGGCCACCAACAACGATCGCGTGTTGCAGCGCCCGCGCCTGCTGGAGCACCTGGCCAAGGTTTTCGCCACCATGGATGCCAAGTCCCTGGCGATACAGCTGGAAGCCAACGGCATTCCTTTCGCGCCGATCCGCAAGCCGGAAGAACTCTTCGACGACGTGCATCTGATCGAAAGCGGCGGGCTGGCCAGCCTGGAGCTGGAAGACGGTTCACGCACCGAGATGCCGCTGTTGCCGTTGTCCCTCGATGGTGATCGTCTGCAGCCGCGCCGCTCCATTCCGCGCATTGGCGAGCATACCCGGCAGGTGATGCTCGGCCTCGGCTACAGCGAAGCCCAGATTGAAGAACTGCGCGCCGCCGGCGTGTTCCGCACCGACGATTGAGGACAGAACAATGGCTATCTACCAGTTCGACGGCAGTGCGCCGGATGTACACGAGAGCACCTACGTTGCCGAGGACGCCACGGTGATCGGCAAGGTGGTGCTGCGTGAGGGCGCCAGCGTCTGGCCCCAGGCGGTCTTGCGCGGCGACAACGAAGTCATCGACATCGGCGCCGGCAGCAATGTCCAGGAAGGTGCCGTGCTGCATACCGACCCCGGTTTCCCGCTGAAAGTGGGCGACAACGTCACCATCGGCCACCAGGCCATGCTCCATGGCTGCAGCATCGGCGAGGGCTCGCTGATCGGCATCCAGGCCGTGATCCTTAATGGCGCGGTCATTGGCCGCAATTGCCTGGTGGGTGCCGGTGCGGTGGTGACTGAAGGCAAAGTGTTCCCAGATAACTCCTTGATCATCGGAGCTCCGGCCAAAGTCCTGCGCGAGCTGGATGAGGCTGCTGTCGCCAAGTTTCACGAGAACGCGCGCGACTATGTGGAACGGGCTCAACTGCACAAGACCCGGCTGGTACGGATCAGCTGAGCCCTATCGGGTCCATTGCCTGGGCCCGCGTATTGCGTGACATAAGCTGAATAGGGGGGCGCCACAAGCGCCCTCTCTCCAACAAATACAAAAACTGGAGAAACAAAATGGTGACCATCACCGAATCCGTGGCCGCAGAGGCCAAGGACGACGCACACATGAAGGAATTGCTGCTTTACCGTCGTGTGGCCTGGCGCATAGTACCGCTCGCAATCATCTGCTTCCTGTTTTCCTATTTCGATCGAATCAACATCAGCTTTGCCAAAGCGCAGATGCAGGCCGAACTCGGTCTTAGCGATGCCGCCTACGGCTTGGCTGCCAGCATGTTCTTCATCGGCTACGTGCTCTTCGAGGTGCCCAGCAGCATCGGCCTCAAGAAGTACGGTGCACCGGCCTGGATCTGCCGAATCATGATTTCCTGGGGCCTGGCCACCGCCGCCCTGATGTTTGCCTACACCCAATACACCCTGTACTTCTTGCGCTTCCTCATCGGGGTCATGGAAGCGGGGTTTGGCCCGGCCATTCTCTTCTACCTGGCCTGCTGGTTCCCGAAGAAGTACCTGGCACGCATCAACGGCTTCTGGTTTCTGGCCGTCCCCCTCGCAGGTGCCATCGGAGCCCCCGTGGCTGGTCTGATCCTTGCCAAGATGAACGGAGTTCTGGGCCTGGCCGGCTGGCATTGGTTGTTCCTGCTCTCTGGACTCCCTTGCGTGCTGCTGGGACTGCTGGTGCTGTGGAAGTTGGATCGCGATATTCAGGCAGCCAAATGGTTGAGCGAGGAAGAGAAGGGCATTCTGCAGCGCAACCTTGATCACGATCGCAGCAAGGCGCCGGCTAGCCACAGTTCTCTCTGGAAAGTGTTGCTGACTCGCGATGTCGCCATCTTCGCCTTCATCTACTTCTGCGTGAAGATGGCAAGTTACGGCCTGAATTTCTGGATGCCCCACTTGATCGAGCAGTCTGGCGTGAAGGACATGACGCTGGTGGGAATGCTGACTTCGATGCCGTACGTGGTCGCTTGCATCGGCATGATCCTCGTTACCCGTCGTTCTGACCGCACCGGCGACCGCAAGTCGTATCTGCTGATGTGCATGGTGGCTTCGGCCCTGGGCTATCTGCTGGCCTGCCTGTTCTTCGACAACTCGCTGGTGCTGATGATGGCACTCGTACTTGCCACGGCAGGTTCCTTCATCGCCATCCCAGTCTTCTGGACCATCCCGCAATCAACCTTCAATGGCATTGCCATCGCCAGTGGTACGGCGGCCATCAACTCCCTGGGCCAGCTCAGTGGCATGGTGGCGCCCGCCATGGTGGGCTACATCAACGACCTCACGGGTCAAACCTACATGGGCATGCTGGCAATCGCACCGCTCCTCCTGGTCAGTTGCTACGTCATCGCACGCTACGTAAGAAATCCGAAAACCGCCTGACTCACGAGCCTTCCCGGGGATGCTGACAACAGCGTCTCCCGGGTTCGCTCGTCCTGGGAAATGCGTTTCAACCGAAGTGAATGGGACACACACAATGACAAGAAAGCCTCATCTACTGATCACGGCCATGCTTGGCCTGGGGGCCCTGCCGAACGCTTTTGCCGCCTTCATCGAAGACGGAAAGGTCAGTCTGGAGCTGAAGAACTTCTACTTCAGCCGTGATTTCCGCGATGACACCGCAACCCAATCCAAGCGCGAAGAGTGGGCCCAGGGATTCACCCTGAGACTGCAGTCGGGCTTTACCGAGGGGCCGGTCGGCTTTGGCCTCGACGCCATCGGCATGCTGGGCGTGAAGCTGGACTCCAGCCCCGATCGTACCGGCACTGGCCTGCTTCCCCGTGGCAGTGACAAGCGTGCGGAGGACGACTATTCGAAGCTGGGCCTGACGGCCAAGGCAAAGGTTGCAGACAGCATCCTGCAAGTGGGGGCTCTGAGCCCTGTGCTGCCCTTGATTGCCTCGAACAGCAGCCGGCTGTTTCCCCAGGTGTTCAACGGAGGCCAATTCACCAGTAAGGACCTGGACGCGTTCACATTCACTCTGGGGCAGGTGAATGGCGTCAAGCAACGTGACTCCACCAACTACGAAGACCTGACCGTCATGAGCCAGTTGGGCGCGTATTCCACCAGCGTCAGTGCCGATCGCTTCACCTATGGCGGCGTGGATTATCAGGTGACGCCCAATCTGACCTTGAGCTACCACGCCAGCGAACTGGAAGACTTCTTCCGCCGCGATTTCCTGGGGTTGAAGTTCAGCACCAAGGTCGGTCCGGGCAAGGCCTTTGCCGAGCTGCGCTACTTCGATGCGCGGGAAACCGGCAAGGAGCTGGTGGGGGAGGTGGACAACCGCACGTTCAGCAGCAACTTCGGCTACTCCATAGGCCCACATACCTTCAGCGGCGGCTATCAGAAAGTCTCCGGCGACACCGCCTACATGTACCTGGGCGGGAGCGATACCTATCTCTTCAGTGAGATGCAGGTGAGCACCTTCGCCTTCGCCAACGAACGTGTCTGGCACGCTCGCTACGACTACGACTTTGCTGCCCTCGGCGTCCCTGGCCTGACGTTCAACCTGCGATACGTGAAGGGCGATGAAGTCGATCCCGCCAACGTGCGCACGGTCGAGGGCGCCCGTCTTCGCGCCAGCGGCAAGGAGGGCCGTGAATGGGAGCGCGCGACCGACCTGACATACGTGGTGCAAGACGGTCCGCTGAAGAATCTCTCCATGCGGTGGCGCTATGCGAGCAACCGCTCGAACTTCGCTGATGGCGCCGATGAGCATCGAGTGATCCTGGCCTACGTCATCAATTTCTGACAATTGAACAGAGGGCCAAGCTGGTAGCGGTCGGCTGACCGGCCGCTCAATGGTGGTCCGTTACTGCCTGGGGCCGACCACGCGGATCTCCTCTCGAAAACTGCTCCAAGCTCGTTGCTCCGCGTCACTTCTTGGGTCGAAGGTGACGCGCTTTCTCCGCCCTGATATTGGCCAGGGCGGCTTTTTTTACGGTGCCCTTCGTCCCGAAGCGCCCAGGTTGCGGAATGGCAGACGCTCGAGCTGCCGTGTTTGGGTAACTAGGCTGCTGCGGCCAGCAACGCCTGGTCTAACGGGGCCAGCTGAAGCTTTGCAGCAGTGAATTGCCACTCTCCACGTGATGGTGGTTCCACTCTCGTGCATATAACCGTGGCGGTATGGTTCCCTATATGCGGTCCTGCAGAGGCCAGCCATCCGTCAGCGCAAAGCTACGCCGTAGCACTGCTGTTTCATCGCTCCATACTTCATACCCATGGCCTTCTTCGGCTCTTGGTGGTGGACGGATGGCGGGACTTCGACACCGGTGCCTTCGGCCAGGAGATTCTGGAAGTCCGGTTGCAGACGCCCTTGTCCTAATTGCTGCCGAGTACCGACTTCAGCGAGTCCTATCGTTTGTCGGACTTCGTCGTGGTAAATCCGGCGAGGATCGAAAAACAGCACATGGTCTCCGGCAAAGTTGCGGCTCAAGAAGTGGCCTGCTTGATGGAGCGGTGTCTGCAGTTCATGCAGGCAACTGGGCCTAGGCCCAGTCGGGCCTGGAGCCGGGCGTACCCAACGGTCGGCTATACCGATGACTCCCACGCCATCCCGAGTAGTGACCACATGGCCTGCTGGTACTACCCCGCGACCAGGTCCTTCGTGCTGTCGGACGAACCCTACGAAGTTGACGCGTCGACGCCGGGTACTGTTGTCGAGCGAGACGAATGGTGCGAGCGCCACAAAATGCAGGCGGTGAAACCAATCTGGGCAGACGTGTACAACCCGGATGGAGGTTCTCGCCTCTATTTGTTCGCCCGGGCTTCCGCAGTTGACCTGGCGGGGGTGGCTAGGGCGCTGGACAAGCTGCCAGCCAGCGGATGTGTTCCCTTGGAGGGGAAAGTCGACCTAATCGCGCGCGCAGTCACGTGAGTTATCTCGCGCTGGTTGGGCCGTCGCCCAGATTGGAGAGTTCCGTGCATATCGCACGGAACTCCCTTGGGGGCGCAGGCTGAAAGTGCGCCGGGTAGGGGAGGGTAGCTGACGCCCCACGGGACCATAAGTCGTCAGCCAGACCAATGCAGGGCTACTGGAACATTTCCTTGTAGCGGCCGTCATGCATCCAGGCGGCGTGATGCGGTGCGCGCTTGGTCTGATCCCACTCTTCAAGCATTTCCCATTTCACCTTGTCCAAGGCCTCCAGCATTTTGGGTGACCCAGTGTTGGCGGCCAACTCAAGGCGATGACCATTGGGGTCGAAGAAGTAGATCGACTGGAACAGTGCATGGTCAGTCGGACCGATCACCTCAACGCCACCCTCTAACAGTTGCTCCTTGATTTCGAGCAACACATCCATTGACTCAACCTCCAGCGCCAGGTGCTGGGTCCACGTCGGCGTGTTCTCGTCCCGCCCCATTTCAGGCCGAGCCGGTAATTCGAAGAAGGCGAGCACGTTACCCATGCCTGCATCCAGGAAGATGTGCATGTACGGGTCGCTTTCTCCGGTAGATGGCACGGCGTCTTCAGCGATGGACAGGATCAGCTTCATACCCAGGTGTTGCTCATACCAGCGCGCCGTCAGGAGTGCATTTCTGCATCGGTAGGCGGCGTGATGGATTTTCCTTACGACAGCCTGCATCACTCATTCTCCCTTCAGTCGGTTGTCAGCACACCACGGCGGATCTGGTCGCGCTCGATGGATTCGAACAGGGCCTTGAAGTTGCCCTCGCCGAAGCCGTCGTCACCCTTGCGCTGGATGAACTCGAAGAACACCGGGCCCATCAGGGTTTCCGAGAAGATCTGCAGCAGCAGGCGCTTGTTGCCGCCTTCGGTGGTGCCGTCCAGCAGGATGCCGCGTGCCTGCAGCTCGGCTTCCGGCTCGCCGTGGTCGGGCAGGCGGCCCTGGAGCATCTCGTAGTAGGTGGCCGGCGGTGCGGTCATGAAGCGCATGCCGAGGGCTTTCAGCGCGTCCCAGGTCTTGAGCAGGTCGTCGGTGAAGAAGGCCACGTGCTGGATGCCTTCGCCGTTGAACTGCATCAGGAATTCTTCGATCTGCCCGGCGCCCTTGGAGGATTCCTCGTTCAGCGGGATGCGGATCTTGCCGTCCGGCGCGGTCATGGCCTTGGAGGTCAGGCCGGTGTACTCGCCCTTGATGTCGAAGTAGCGGATCTCGCGGAAGTTGAACAGCTTCTCGTAGAAGTCCGCCCAGTACGCCATGCGGCCGCGGTAGACGTTGTGGGTG
>NZ_JBHSOU010000032.1:0-79395 GCF_042656385.1 Pseudomonas sp. GCM10022186 | reverse complement strand
TCGATCAGCTTCAGGCCGGCACCTTTGGGATGGCGGTCGACGCCTTCGATGAACTCGAAGTCGATGTCGTAGATCGACGAGCCTTCGCCGAAGCGGTCGATCAGATACAGCGGCGCGCCGCCGATGCCCTTGATCGCCGGCAGGCGCAGTTCCATCGGCCCGGTGGGGATGTCGATGGGCTGGGCGCCCAGTTCCAGGGCGCGGGCGTAGGCCTGGTGCGAGTTCTTCACACGGAAGGCCATGCCGCAGACGGACGGGCCGTGTTCGGCGGCGAAATAGGCGGCCTGGCTCTTGGGCTCGTTGTTGAGGATCAGGTTGATCTCGCCCTGACGATACAGGTGCACGTCCTTGGAGCGGTGGGTGGCCACCTTGGTGAAGCCCATCATCGCGAAGATGGGTTCCAGGGTGTTCGGGGTGGGCGAGGCGAATTCGATGAATTCAAAGCCCATCAGGCCCATGGGGTTGTAGGAAATATTGGCCATGGCTGGTTCCTGTTGTGAGGAGGGCGGATTTCCGCTGAGATGCTTCTGAGTATTGATTTCAGAATGCGTAATTTGATTCCGTAATGCGTAATTTCCGGATATCTACCGGTTGTGTCAAGTGACGGATAGCGAGGTACTCATGAGCCGATATGAGATGGCTTTGGCAGGTTGAAGCTCTTCGCTTTGGTGCTGGCCGAGGCTTGCCGGCATCTCCAGCTAAGACTCAGCTCAGTTTGGGGAGGCAGGTCGAGGACCTCGGGATGTAAAAACTCGGACCTCAGATGGCGTTCTGGTCACGAAGAACATCTCATCGGAGTCGGCAGTTGGAGAGGCTTCAGGTCCATTGCAAGCACTGTCATGTTGCGCAGGAACACACGCTGGACGGCATGGGGCCGCAGTTGTAGCCGAAAAGCCGTCCCAAGTACTTCCACTGCAGGCCCCAAGTGCTAGGTTTTGTACGAAAAGTACTGCCGTAGACAGCGCAGCGTGCAGGCCAGCGTGACCATCGCGGCAAAACTCCTGGCCAACTTGTCGTAGCGGGTGCCGATCCTCCGGCTCTCTTTCAACCAGCCAAACATGCGCTCGATGATGTTCCGCTGTCGGTACTTCGGGCGGTCAAACAGCCGGGGTAGCCCTGGCTTGGGTTTACGCTTCATGGTGCGCTGCGGAATCACCGGCTGCATGCGGTAGCGGTCGCAGTACTGGCGCAGATGCTCGGCATCGTAGCCCTTGTCGGCCAGTAACCAGCGGCAGCGTTTGCGAGGCCGCCCCGGCTTTCCGGGAATGCGCACCGGTTCCAGCAGTGGCTGAGCCTGTGCAATGTCGCTGGCTTGTCCGGGAGAAAGCAGGAAGCGCAGAGGGACGCCGTTGGCATCGCAGACCAGGTGAATCTTGGTAGTCAGCCCGCCTCGACTGCGCCCCAGGGCATGGTCTAGCGGTTCTTCCGGCCCCCCTTTTTCCCGGCGCCTGAGGAGGCTCGGGTTGCGCGTACCACGGTGGAGTCGATCATCCAGGTGTCCAGGTCGATCAACCCTTCCTGATTCAGCCGGACGTGCAAGCGCTCGAGTATTTGGTCAAACGTACCGTCGTCGCGCCAGTCACGGAAACGCCGATACACCGTCGACCACGGGCCGAATCGTTCTGGCAGGTCGCGCCAAGCGGCTCCAGAGCACAGAATCCAGAAGATGCCGTTGAGTACCAGCCGATCATCACTGCGCGGGCGTCCCATCTTCTGCTCCGGGGAAACCAGATCCTTGATCAACTCCCAAGCTGCATCGGGGTAGCGCCTTGCCATGTGGGCCTCCGGCCAATCATGGCGGCGATTCTACCTGTACCGACTTTTCGTACAGAACCTCGGGTGGGTAAGGTCATCTCCTCGCTCGGGTGAGTCGGGCCTTGTTGAAAAACTCCCTTTGCGACTTTCGCGCACAGAAGTACGTGGCTGAGGTTGAAATTTTAGTCGTTGCCGAGGTGCCGAGGCCGAACTGCTCCAGATTTCGCGTAGCAACGCCTAAAACGGACGTTTTTTGCGATTCCGTGCGGGTGGAGCGGAGCAACACCGACATTTTCAACACAATCGGCCAGAAGCAGTCACTCAGCGTCTACAGGCTAAGGGGCGATTCAGCAGCCATGCACCGAATTTGCCGATGATCAGTAATTGAAGTCGTGTCCAAGCTGTTGCTGCATCCATTCCAGGAAGCGCCGCACCCTCGGTAGCTCCGCATGCGTTCGGGGGAAGACCAGATGATGAGCGCTGACGGAACTCCGGAGCCGCTTCTCGAAGACTGGCACCAATCTGCCTTGACTCACGTAATCCTGGGAAAGCAATGAGCTTTCCAGTGCGAAGCCGAACCCGTGGCTGGCGGCTTCCAGGCTCATGTACGAACGGTCGAAACTCAGCGCATAAGGGGCTTCAGGCAGCGAAAGTCCCTGTTGTGCAAACCATTGGGGCCATTGCACCAACGCTGCCTCCGACAGGATCAGATTTTGTCGCAGCAGCTCCTGCGGCTGCTGGATCGGCGCCCGTGCCAGCAGCGAAGGCGAAGCCAATACCGTCA
Organism: Pseudomonas sp. GCM10022186; assembly: GCF_042656385.1. NCBI lineage: Bacteria > Pseudomonadati > Pseudomonadota > Gammaproteobacteria > Pseudomonadales > Pseudomonadaceae > Pseudomonas > Pseudomonas sp. GCM10022186. Next base: position 76,856 of record NZ_JBHSOU010000032.1, on the reverse strand, counting down.
ACTGTTCGTGGCGGATAGTGCGTACTTCCAGGCTCGGCCAGTTCGGATAACCGTGACGGATATCCAGATCGATCTGATTGCGGCCGAAGTGCAACGACTCGTAGGAACAGGACAGATTGATCTGGATATCGGGGTGGCTGGCGCGGAACTGTTCTAGGCGCGGCAACAACCAAAGCAGGCCGAAGCTGGGCGCCGAGTGCAGGCGCAGATAGTCAGAGCTTGTCGCGCTGCCCGCCCGCTCGGTGGCGATGGCAAGGCTCTGTAGCGCGCCAGACACGTCCCGCAGGTACTGCTCGCCGGCCGGGGTGAGCGTCACGCCTTTGGCCGTGCGCAGGAACAGCGGGCGGCCGATCAAGCTTTCGAGATTGGCGATTTGATGGCTGACGGCAGAGGGCGTGAGGTTGAGTTGTTCGGCGGCGCGGGCGACGTTGCCGAACCGCGCTGCCTGCTCGAAGGCCTGAATCGCTTTGAACGGCGGTAGCTGAATGGGCTTTTTATCCGACTCGTGTTGCATCTCATCTCCTGCATCTTTCGGGGCTTTGCGGCGACGCGCGAACTTTGCACCTCTGCCACGGGACTGCCCAGTGCTGAATTTTTTTCAGCATAGGTTGAGTCGGGCTGCGTTGCCCGGATGGGGTTGTGGACTGAATCTGTGCCCATCGGTTCTCCATGAACCGGCGTCCATAACAACAAGTATCCGGAGCAAAAAATGCTACTCGAAAGCAAAATCGCAATTGTCACTGGAGCTGCCTCTGCACGCGGTATCGGCCGCGCTACCGCCAAGGTCTTCGCCGAGCAAGGTGCTCGTGTGGCCATCCTGGACCTGGACCTGGAGGCTGCCCGCCAGGCGGCAGCGGAACTGGGAGAAGGTCATCTCGGCCTGGCCGCCAACGTGGCCGACGAAGCTCAAGTGCGCGACGCCGTAGCCCAGGTGTTGGCCCAGTACGGCCGGATCGATGTGCTGGTGAACAACGCTGGCATCACCCAGCCGGTGAAGACCCTGGAAATCACTGGCAAGGATTTCGACCGCATCCTGGATGTAAACCTGCGTGGCACGCTGCTGATGTCCCAGGCTGTGATCCCCACCATGCGCGTGCAGAAGTCCGGCAGCATCATTTGCATGTCATCGGTTTCCGCCCAGCGTGGCGGCGGCATCTTCGGTGGTCCTCACTACAGCGCCGCCAAGGCCGGAGTACTGGGTCTGGGTAAAGCCATGGCCCGCGAGTTGGGTGCGGACAATATCCGAGTGAACTCAATCACCCCGGGATTGATCCAGACTGATATCACCGGCGGCCTCATGCATGACGAGCGTCGCCACGCCATCATCGAGGGCATTCCCCTCGGCCGCCTGGGTGCGGCAAGCGACGTCGCCAACGCGGCGCTGTTCCTGGCCAGTGACCTGTCCAGCTACCTGACCGGCATCACGCTGGATGTGAACGGTGGAATGCTGATCCACTGACGAGCCCTGCCTTTCGGCTCGCGATGTTCGAAATCTGAGGCCCGGCGTGCCTCCAGCCGCCGGGATCTTCAATAAAAACAAGAGATCAGATCAACATGACGACGATAGCCCTCGATGCGGCTTCGGCCGCACGCAGCAATGCCTACCGCAAGACGGCGTGGCGGCTGATGCCCTTCCTGATGCTGTGCTACCTCTGCGCCTACCTCGACCGTGTCAATGTTGGCTTCGCCAAGCTGCAGATGATGGACGATCTGGCCCTGAGCGAGGCCGTTTACGGCCTGGGTGCCGGCATGTTCTTCATCGGCTACTTCCTCTGTGAGGTACCCAGCAACATCATCCTGCACAAGGTCGGAGCACGACGCTGGATCGCCCGCATCATGATCACCTGGGGCATCATTTCCGGTCTTTTCGCCTTTGTAGAAACCGCATGGCAGTTCTACACGCTGCGCTTCCTGCTTGGGGTTGCTGAGGCGGGTTTGGCACCGGGCCTGTTGCTTTATCTCACCTACTGGTTCCCGTCCTATCGCCGCGCCAAGATGACCGCGCTCTGGTTTATCGCCATTCCGCTGTCGGGAATGATTGGCGGACCGCTGTCAGGTTGGATCATGGAGCGTTTCGCTGGTGTCCACGGCTGGGCCGGCTGGCAGTGGATGTTCGTGCTGGAGGCCATTCCCACGGTGCTAGTCGGCCTACTGGTGCTGAGCTACCTGAAGGATGGGGTGGATAAGGCAACCTGGCTCAACGACGACGAGAAGGCGCTAATCCGCAAGGAGCTGGCCGAGGACGAGAAGCACAAAGTGACACATGCTTCGCCGGCCGCCTTCATCCGCGATCGACGCCTGTGGCTGCTGGCTGGTATCTACTTCTGCGTAGTGATGGGGCAGTACGCAATCACCTTTTGGCTGCCGACCCTGGTGCGCAACGCCGGTGTGTCCGAGCCCTTGCATATCGGACTGCTGACCAGCGTGCCCTACCTCTGCGCCATCGTGGCGATGCTGCTGGCTGGCCGTAGTGGCGACAAGCACCGGGAACGTCGCTGGCACCTGGCGATTCCGATGCTCGCCGGTGCCCTGGGCCTCTCACTGGCCGCTGCGCTCGGTAGCAGCCTGACACTGTCGATTCTCAGTCTGTGCCTGGCAGCGGCCGGAATCCTCTCGGCGTCCTCGCTGTTCTGGATGCTTCCCACCACCCTGCTGGGTGGTGTCTCCGCCGCGGCGGGTATCGCCGCAGTCAATAGCTTTGCAAACCTTGCCGGCTTCTGCTCGCCGTACCTGATCGGCTGGGTGACGACCACCCTCGGCAGCAACGCCATTGGCATGTACCTCATAACCGCCGTGCTGGTGTTCGGAGCCTTCCTGGTCTCCCGCGTGCCGGCCAATCTGGTCAACCGTTGAGATCGAAGGAGTCCCGACGATGAGTTCCGTTTCCACCGATACCGGTTCGCTCTCCCTCGCAGAGCGCGCCTACAACATCCGGCGCAATGCCCTGCGCATGGGCCAGGTCCAGGGCCAAGGCTACATCGGCCAGGCCCTTGGTGCCGCCGACCTGCTGGCCGTCTCCTACTTCCACGCGCTGCGTTACGACGCGGCCAACCCGGAGTGGGAAGGCCGAGACCGTTTCTACCTGTCGATCGGCCATTACGCGATCGCTCTCTATGCGGCACTGATCGAGGCCCGGATCATTCCGGAGGAGGAGCTGGAAACCTACGGCAGCGACGACAGCCGCCTGCCCATGTCCGGCATGGCCGCCTACACCCCCGGCATGGAGATCACCGGCGGTTCGCTGGGCCACGGATTGGGCATCGCGGTGGGGGCCTGCCTGGGCCTGAAGCGCAAGGGAGCTGACCAATTCGTCTACAACTTGCTGTCCGATGGCGAACTGAACGAGGGCTCCACTTGGGAAGCGGCGATGTCCGCCTCTCATTGGAAGCTGGACAACCTGATCGCCATTGTCGACGTGAACAACCAGCAGGCCGATGGCTACTCCACCGAGGTACTCGCTTTCGAGCCCATCGTCGACCGTTGGCAGGCATTCGGCTGGTTTGTCCAGCGCGTGGATGGCAACGACCTGGAGCAGTTGGTGCAGGCCTTCGACGCCGCACGCGACCATAACGGGCCACAGCCCCGGGTAATCATCTGCGACACCCGCATGGGTAAGGGCGTGCCCTTCCTCGAAATCCGCGAAAAAACTCACTTCATCCGCGTCGACGAAAACGAGTGGGACCTTGCCCTGGAAGCCCTTGAAGCTGGGAGCCGTCAATGAACATCGCTACCCCCCCGAAGAAGCGCCTGACCACCTCGGCGATGATCGCCTCCATCGCCTCCGAGGGGCAGCCCACCCGTCCGGCCCCCTTCGGGCATGCGCTGGCGGGGCTGGCCCGCGAACGCGCCGACATCGTCGGCCTGTCGGCGGATCTGTCCAAGTACACCGACCTGCATATCTTCGCCAAAGAACATCCGGAACGCTTCTACCAAATGGGCATGGCCGAGCAGTTGCTGATGAGTGCCGCCGCCGGCATGGCCCGCGAAGGCTTCACGCCCTTCGCCACCACCTATGCAGTATTCGCCTCGCGCCGAGCCTATGACTTCATCTGCATGGCCATCGCCGAAGAAAACCTCAACGTGAAGATCGTCTGCGGTCTGCCGGGGCTGACAACCGGCTACGGTCCAAGTCACCAGGCCACTGACGACCTGGCGATCTTCCGCGCCATGCCCAACTTGATGATCATCGACCCTTGCGACGCACTGGAGATCGAGCAGGCAGTTCCTGCCATCGCCGCGCATCAGGGCCCGGTGTACATGCGGCTGTTGCGAGGCAACGTGCCCCTGGTGCTAGACCGCTACGACTACAAATTCCAGATCGGTAAGGCGCAAACCCTGCGGGGCGGACGCGATGTGCTGATTATCTCCACTGGTTTGCTGACCATGCGCGCTCTGGAAGCGGCCGAGAAGCTCCAGGCAGATGGCGTCGACGTATCCGTGTTGCACGTGCCAACGATCAAGCCCCTGGACGAGGCCACTATTCTTGCCGAGACCCGAAAGCCAGGTCGGCTGGTGGTCACGGCGGAGAACCACTCCATCGTGGGTGGTCTGGGAGAAGCCGTCGCCGGGCTGTTGATGCGCAATGGCGTTACCCCCACGTTCCGTCAGATCGCCCTTCCTGATGCCTTCCTCGATGCTGGTGCTCTACCAACCCTGCACGACCGCTACGGCATTTCGACCGATGCTGTGGCAAGCCAGATCAAAGGTTGGTTGTAGTTGTTCAAGGCCCTCCCTGCACCGGGAGGGTCACTCCATTCCGGGGACGGATTTACCGATGGCTGTTTTGAGGCGCTCGAGCTTCGTAGACGATTCGGAACCTCATTGGATGGCCGCTTGTGGCTGTCTGCGGCAATTCCCAAACGTCCGCTATGGGCTTGACGACTGACTGCTCCTAGCCGAAATTGGAGCTGCCCACCAATGAAAAGGGCCGGTGAGCGTTGCCCACCGGCCCTTTCGCTTACTCTCTTCTACCCCAATTCCTTTTGGGGCTAATGGCCTTGCCCTGTTACCAAACGCCAGCCTGGACCGGCGCCGCTGCCTCCCCAGGCAGCGGTTGCGCACCGTCTCGGTGCATCCGTTTCAACATTCAGTGAAAAAGTTTCAGTGTTTGTTGAAAAACTACGCTTGCCATAGATTTTCAGAAAACGATGAAATCCCCGTTAAGTAAATCAATGACTTAGGGGTGCGTTTTTCAGCCAAAACTGAAATGAATTGTCAAAAAAAGTGAAATCGTCAATTGTGCTGTCAACTAATGCTGAATTCAGGGTTGCCTGAGCGCCGATTTGCAAAAGCACGATTGAGCTCAAAAAAGCGTAACGTTAGTCCCAGAGCAGTGGTAGGACAGATAGCGTCGAGGGCGCGCGCGATGGGGAAAGTGGCCAGGGATGGCGCTTGTATTGTGTGCGAGGGCGCAGCGTTGATATTTATTTAATGGATATTTGGATTGTGTGAGCTTTCTTCATTAATTGTTTTGGTTTTTAAGGTCGAGTACCAGTTTTCTCTCTAGAAGAGTGGGGGATAGTGGGATGCCGCTGGGAGGATTTGCAGTTTCAATCTTTCCGCATTTAATCAGGTTTCTTGTGAATCTCGGAGTGGCACCCAGCATAGAATCTGCCTGAGTGCATGTGCAGAATTCTTCCAGGACTTTGATAACGTTACTTTTGTCTTCAGGTTCTAGATATAGGATGCCATCAATTTTGATGTGCTTTATGTAGCCGCTAAGAAGAAAGAGTTTGCTGAAAGATTGAAGTGATATTTTATACTGCTCGAGTATTCTGGATGCTGGAGTTATCCTGTTCAGATAGTCCTGAATTGCTTTAAGTTCGATGGATGAGAATTTCTTTATTGATTGATAATGCTTTTGGCGGTAGGGGAGGATGATTGCTTTCGTAATAATAGACAGGCTTTTTCTTGTCGTTCCGGTCAAGGAGCATGCCTCGGAGAATTTAACCAGCCTGTTGCTTGAGTGCTCTCTGTAGAAAGTCTGAGCATTGGTTTCTGTTGTTTTAATTGTTTCTTTGCATATGTCGCTTCTGTCGAACAATGTTGTATCTCCACTGCCGACGGTTTTTCCAGTTACTGGAGTGATCCCGTGGGCAGCCAGTATTGCTGTGGTCTTGTTGCGGGGGAGTAGCAGGGTTTTAGATGCCTCGGATACGCCTATATATTTTTTATTGAAATTTTCTACTTCAATTTTGGGTATCAGGTATTCTCCAAACTTGGCCTTGTGAGTGGCGTTCAGTACGCCATTTTTTATGAATTGCCTGATTGTTGTTCTGTCAATTTCAAGTAATTTGCTGGCTTCTGATGTGCTGTAATAGTTAGTTCTTTCGTTGCTTTCTATTGTTGGGAGTTGGGCGGAAAACTTGTGCTGTGCTTCGCGCGTACGTGGTGGGTAGCTTTCGTTGAGAGTTGCTATCACTTGTTTTGCAGATTTTCTTGAAATCACGGTGGTGAACTTTGATTCATGCGCCAGTGGAATTGTCGTGATGGCTAGATGTTTGACTATTGTTTTAATGGTGTTGATGGTGGAATTTGTTTCGTGGGCAATTGTTTGAATGCATACATATTTACGATCGAAGTTTCGGACAGCGGCTGATGAAATTTCGTGAGGGCCTTTAATTGGCGTGTACTTCTTGCCAAGCAAACCGGAATTTACTAACTCTCTGAGAACATGCATGCATACCTTTAGATGATGGGCCGCAGTGGGTAGATCGACGAATTTGCCAATCTCCTTCTTCGGGGGAGCAAGCCTGCGCCTCCAGGTGATCAATTCAAGAATATGCTTTATTGTTGCTGCTTCTTGTTGGCTGAAGGTGGAGCATCTCTTTTCTTTTTTGGGGAACAGTTTGTGCTTGCGAATAATTTTCCATTGTTTGTTGTTTATGCCGAAATGATTGAGAAGTTGTTGTGTAGTTAAGGCGAGGGTCAGGTCTGAAGGATGACGTGGGGCAGGTCTATCACTGGATAGCTGGTTTAATATGAATGATTTTATGTGTGGCGGGGTGAGGTGGCTTAGCTTGGCAGCAATGAGGCTCTCGTCAATTAAGCTTATGCTGCTGAATAGGTTCTGAAGACTTGGGACGATTATTTCCATATCCTCAACGGCTATGGCTAATGCAGTGGTAAATATTCTTCTATTTATGGATGGATTACTATTTTGGCTCCCTAGCCCAAGACTCTGAAGTGTGGAGGCGAACAAATCAAACGAGTGTTGAGAGTTGCTTCTAAGTAGTCTAAGTAATTGTTTCTCCGGTCGAGCTTCCGCCTCGGAGCATCGAGGGGACTTGATCTTTTCTCCACATTTGCATTCGACTGTTATTTGATTGTGCCACGTGAATCTGCGCTGGCACTTCGGGCAAGAGTGTAGGTATTTCCGGCAATGGTAAGGACAATTTTCTGCTAGTGAGAAATCTTTTATGATTTTTTCCCAGCCCTCACTGCAGCATTCGCTACATATGGCGGCGCCCTTGAATCGGATCAGGCGTTTTTTGACTTCAATATTGTTGATCATTAGGTTTGAATTTGATAGCACCCTGTGGGCGGCTTTATAGAAGCCGAGTTTTAATGGTTCAGCATACTCTCCGGCTTGATGGCTTAGATGCTCTGTTACAATAGAGTCCTGCCTCAGTAAGTTGAAGCGCACAGGCAAGTCGTGGAAATAAAATGAAATAAACCTATCGATGGAGCGGTAGCCGTTTCTGATTGCCGCCCGTTTCAGCAAGCTTGTAGGGCTTTCCTCTGGTAGGGGGAGCGGAATAAAGGCAAGATCTTTCATCTAAGACTGTCTTGGATAATGGAGTAACTTTTAGTAAGGCTAAGTTCAAAGGGGTTGTCGTCTTTGGCTAGGCTGGATTCTAGCTCGATAAATGAACAAGTTTCGATAAAGTCTGAGAGGCCTAGTACTCGGTCTCCACGCTCAAGGCATATTTGAAAGGCATTTGAGAGTATCAATCTTAAGTATTCAAGGTTTCCTTGTGTTGCTACGAAGAGTCGCGTGGCAATAGTTGGGTCAGTTAGGTGGAGTCCTTTTCTTAACTCTCCTATTTTGTAGAGTTCCTGGTCCAAACACTGCAGTGTCAGTGAGTAGTCTGAGTCTTTACGCTCGTCAAAAGCCAGGTGCTGAAGCTCTGCGATGAATGGGTAGCGCCTTGCAAGTGCGGGATTTCTGTATATTACTTCCTTGCAGTCTGCATATCCGACTACTATTATGGGTATTTTGGATCTGTTGAGCAGGCTAAGAAGCCAGTCAGTTACATGTTTAGCTGTCTTTATAGTTTCTGGCCTAGCTAGTAAGTGGAATTCATCAATAATAACGAACGCTGTTCGGCACGTTTTCAGGAGTTCAAGAATGCGGAACTCCAGGTCAACGGTGTCTCCTTGAGGATCCGGGCATTGCAAGCCAATCAGCAGTTCTTTTGCAAACGACTTTATGGTTGCTTCTGCAGGAACCTCGCACTGAAGTGCAGGGATGGTCTGGTATAGTCCGTCGACATTCACTTCTAATTTAGATCTTGAATATATTTCGCAAAACAATTCACGCAGAGTTGATTTTCCGCTTCCTGATGGGCCGATGACGATTGCGGATGAAGGAATACCTCGGCGCCGGGTACACTCCACGGATTTTTCGAGGAGTGCGTAGGCTGTTCGAAAGCTGGGATAGAAGACAATTTTCGTCTCAAACAATCTAACTTTGTTATCTATCTCATCTATGCCATTGGTCAAGGTGCACCTCCATGACTTGAGCGACAGCAGGGATCTGGCTGTTGGTTAAGTGCTTTTGGGGGTCGATTTTGGATCGGGTCTTTGATTTCTTGACCGATCCATTATTTGCGGTGGGTAGGCTAGAATTGGACGAACCACTTTCTTCCGAACGAGCCCGTTTCTTTCGGGCGCGCTTTCCTTTGGAGTTAGCTAGCCTGAGGTTGATTCGTACACGATTGTCTCTCGCTTCTCGAAAGTCGAATGTCCGTTCCTTCTCTTTCAGTTCGGCCATTACTAACCGGTGCATGTGCATGGTTAAGCCGGTCTGGTAGTCGGGGTCAACAGCATCGATGCTATATATGTCGTCCGGGGCATCAGGATGGCACACCCAAGCTGTGCCAAGTTCACTGGTGTCATAGTAAAGTGTAAGTTTGTCTTTTTTACTATTCAATGTACTGAGATAAGCTACGGCGGGGCCGGTCCATTGCAAGTGATCAAAACCGATGCGGCCATTAGCCGGAGTGGCGACCTTCCTACTAAGGAACAGCATTTTGAGATCTTTGCGAGAGTATCTTTTTGCAGGGAAGGCGGGGTCTGTATGGGCTTCCCAGAATCTATCCGGCGATGTGCCTAAGCCAAGATGAAAGTCGCTGTGGTAGACAGAATCTAGCCAGTCTTGGAAGTTCTCACGAACTTGTTCCAAGGTGAAGATGGCTTCGGCTTCTGAATCATACTCTCCCCGTTCTTGAATATTAGAAAATGTAGTGCCCTTCATGTGATGGATAAGTCCAGTCGTAAGTGTCCTGAACCACCGCTCGACGAATGGCTTCTGGTTAGGTTCTCCGGGTTCGCAGAACATGATTTCGGCACCCAGTAAGGTCAGGCAGTCACGAAGTTTTTTGGCAACAAACTCAGGACCATTGTCAGCGACGTAGAGCATGGCCAGGCCGTTGCGTTCATATTCGCTAGAAAGTGACATTTTGATCGCGCGTATCGTTTTCTCGATGCTGGGAGGGTTTAGGGAAATGTCCCAGCCGATGATGCGTCGCGAACGAACGTCAAGGACAACTGTCAAATACGGCCTGCCCAGGACTTCACCATACGCATTGACGACAATAATATCCAAAACTTGGGTATCACACTCTGCGCGTTCTAGTAAGTGTCGCAATCTACGAATCTTCTTGCTCCAACTTTGATTCTTGATTGCAGTGCGTCGACCAAGCTGATGGAATTCTGTTTCGTATTTGTCGAGTTCGCGTATTATTCGACGAAGCGTAGACTCGCTAGGCACCATCAACTGGTCGGCACTTGATCGCTTGCTATTAAGGTCCTCAATACTGAAAGTTATCGCTTCAACTACTGCGCTGATAGTTGCAGGTGTCTCGGAATGGTACAGTAATTCAATGTTGTGGTTTATGAGGTCCTGAATTTCTTCTGGCTGTTTTTGTATCCTGTACGTCTTCTTTTTAGCTCGCAAGGATACCAGCGATATTGGATTCTCCCCGGCGCGAAGGTAGGTTGTCGTCCAATTGTATATACTGATGTAACTTGGAGGGTGTGCATCACCGATTTGAGCGCCGATTTCCGCTGCGAGTTCTTCGGTCCGTTCTTTCGGTAAAGACCCATTAAGTTCTTCCAGAACGCCGTGGACGTAGGCCAGGCGTCTATTTAATCGCTCCCTGATTTTTTCTGTAAGGCCGGCAATGATCTTGTTGACTTCTGCCAGTAAGGGTGCCTCTTGTACTTTGAAGAAATATCCTCTTCGGTGCGCTATAACCAGTGTGTCGTAGCTTTGGAAACAGATATTTTTCCGTTGCTGCACACTCCTGAGTTGAATGCGTTTTCCAGTAATGGCGATGATTTCAAACAACTGCATACGATACTGGTAGCGTTCGCCAACCTTGAGTTCCAAGCTATCGGCGCGGTCGCTATTGCTGTCACCTTCGCACTCGCACTCGCACTCGCACTCGCACTCGCACTCGCACTCGCACTCGCTCTCACTATGCATGGTCGCCTCTGCACTGAAGCTGTGTCCGGGTGTCAAAAGGGCGCTGAAGGTCGGCTACAACCAGTCCATAGAACACTGCAAAAGCAATGTCCTGGGGAGAGGCGTGGTGGTCCAGGAGTTCCTGGACAGTCAATTTTCGCCGTGGTGACTCGTAAATGAGTGAGGAAACGTGGGAGGCCGATCGCCGATCAGCTCCAAAGCTTTTGTGGTAGAGCAAGTGCAGGTTCGGTGTTCTGACAGGGTGCCAAAATTGGCTGTCACTAATACACTCCAACGGATAACCACATTGGGCGAGGAGGGTCTGAAAGTAGCTCAGTCGGTCGCGGGTTGGGGCATCGCTTAGCGCTGAATTCGTTTTAATTTCATAGACGACCACGCGTTTGTCCCGAAGCCTTGCGGCGAAATCTGGCGTGTAGCGTTGCCGGCGGTGGGTCAGTGCCAGAGTAAATGGCTGCGAGTGGTAGGTGGTGATGATCGGAAGGCGTTCAAGCTCCAAGCAAAATGCGGCTTCGAGGAGCGACTCACAGGCGACGTTTCCACCGTTCTTGCGTGACGGAATAAAGGTGACGTGCTTACCGTACTTACCCCGGCGGAGTTGCGGGGCTGGCAACAAAGAAAGTGTGCTTTTCAGCTCATCCGGTATTGAGATCATAGCGGCCCACCCTCCCGAGCCGAATCTGCGGGTTGTGTTTGCCCACGGGGCTGGGCTGTCCCCATCGTTGATGTGCGGGCGCTCTCTGCACTTCCCTCCGGACACTTGCCGCCTTTTCCGCGAATGAGCGCTGGAAGCGGCTTCGCGGGCGGCGGAACGATATCCGTGTACTACTAGGATCCCCCTCTGGTCATACTCCCGCTAGCCCCTGCTATGGGGCCAATACCGCTCTATCTCGGGATAAAAAGTTTTCGCATGCGTCGGCGACCTCACCGTGTACACCAAACGGTACTAAACCCTTACGTACGGAATTACGTCCTGTGCACCGGGGAGACATATCGTGTACACCGCGCCTTACTACACGCCTCGTGAACTTGAATCGCCCATCCGGCAGGCCCTGGGCAAGCTGTTAGTCCATACTTTGGCGGAGCAGGCTGGAGTCGACCACACCGGAGCCGCCCTCGCGCGCTGGTATGAGCACCAGGGTGGGCAGGGCTACTGTGAACGAAGTGACAAAAGCTGGAGGCTGTTTTTCAAAGGAAGAGTCCTTTCCGAAGACTTGCAAGCCGAGTTAACCGCACGTTTCCCGGTTCTTCGTGAGGTGTTGAGCAACATCCTTTGGCCGACTCTGTGCACCGACGCTCGGGGTGGGGCATCCTGGGGGGCGCTATCTAATGAGCTTGGTGAGGAGCTCAGGTTGGATCTCGCCACATCCAAGGGGGTTGGCTGGCTGTCGAGGTGTGTGTCGTTAAATTATTTGAGTATTCTATTTCTAATAATTCGAACCAAGTCGATCTGGTATACCGCAAGTCGAGTGCGTGCTAGTCTCTTGTTTACCAAGTATCTGCAGGTGCTCTGCGTTACCTCTCCGTTATCGTATATTGCCGACGAACTCTATCAGATAGTTGATACACTTATTCGGCGTCAAAACCTTTACGAACTCAGGAATCATTCGGACTGGCCGCATTCGTCCGAATACTTTCACGCTGGCGTGGACAAGTACCGTCAACTTATCGGGGAGTTAACGGGTAGGGGGTGGTTCGACGATAAAAGTCGGGACCTATCGATATTTATGGCCATGCTGATTAACCACCCACGTGACTTCAAACAGCTTCCCGAACTGCTGCACTGTAGAAAACCTGATTGGATTGCGGCACGGGTCCGCCGTCAAGTGTGCGCGCTGGGTGAGTGGCAGAAAGAGATACAATCACTTCGCTGGAAATTGGAACACTTTCGCGGTGAAGACAGCTCAATGTCCGTCGTTTAAGACGGGTACTACGGCAACATTCGAAAGATGCCGTTTTAGGCGCGCTCACTGCTGGCTGTGTTCGCAAGGTTACCTGTTTCACTCGCTATCCAGAGTGCCGCTATTGGTTGATTTTGAAGAGGCTTGGACTTCCGGGCTATCCGCAGCAATGGAGCGCTTCAGGAGGTGCTTTTGTAACTGGAGTAGTTGTACACGCTGTTGCTCACCGTGTTGCTGCATAAGTGCTAGCTCGGCCTGCTTTTGCTGGAGACGCTCTTCCAAAGCCGCTCGTTCAGTCTGCCGGTTGATCAAGTCTTGTTGCAGGGTGTTGATCGTCGCACGTTGCTTTTGTAGTTCCTGGGCCAGAAGGCGCTGTTGCTTGACATGCTCACTGCTGGCGGCCAGTAGCCGCTCGTTATCCCGATTCAGCGTAGCAAGCTCTTCTAATCGAGTTGACAGGGTGTGCTGAAGTGTCCGGATTTCAGCTTGTAGGTGTTGAGTCTGACTGTCATGCCGCTGCAGCTCTTGGTCGCGCTGCACCTGGCTGGCTTCCCGAAAATGGGCCAGCGCATCACGCGCATGCTGATGTTTGTCTTCCAGCGAGCGCAATTGAGCGGCGCGCTCGTCCAGAAGCTGCTGCAAACCTGCTTGGGATTCCAGCAATCGCGTGCGATCTACTTCATTGCTATGGAGCTGACTGCGCAGGAGGCCGCAGTCGGTGTTCAGGCTGTCGAGTTGAAGCCGCAACTGGTCGTTGTCCGCTCGCAACTGCTCGATCCGCTCGGCACTGAACTGCCGATGGCTGCGGTATTCCTGCTGTTGGCGAGCGACCGCTTCTCGCTCCGCCGCGACGGAGGTTTCGGCCGCCTGACGGAGTCGGTCTGAGAGACCGGAAATGAAGCTGGTGATCTCTTCGTTCAAGCCCGGGCCTTCGGGCACAGGTGTATCGAGTTCTTTGAGGTAGCGTTGAATGGTGCTTTTCGACCCGGTATTCCCCAGTTCGATACGCACGGCGTCAATGCTGGGGCGGACCCCGCGTGCCAGGAGTGCGTCCCGGGCCTTCTGCACTAACGCCTTGTTGATGCCGCTACGCGCCATGGCGCTGTCACTCCGACGATTGCGTGGTGTGACATGGAGTATGGAAGTACAGCTGTACCGGTACCTTAGTTTGGAGGGTTTGGCCGGACGAACTGACGCTTGTGAAGCGGGCATTCTCAAACCTCAGCGGGGATGGAAGCGGGGAAGGGCAGTTTTTCCAGTACGCAGGAGGGCGAGACGGTGACGGAGAAGGTCGATCGCTACCGGCAGGCCGCGCGACGCGAGAGCACCGAGCGCCGCTATCAGCAGGCGCTCGCGCATTTCGAGGACACCTGGGGCGGCTTCTTGCCGGCCAGCAGTGAGGCGATTGCCCGCTACCTCGCGGACTATGCCGAGACCCTGGCCAGCTCGACCTTGCGGGCGAATCTCGCCGCCCTGGCCCAGTGGCACGTCAGTCAGGGCTTCTCCGATCCAACCAAGGCGCCGCAGGTGCGCGAGGTGCTCCGCGGCATCCAGGCCTTGCACCCTCGGCTGGAACGGCAGGCAGAGCCGCTGCAGTTGAGCGAGTTGACCCGCTGCATCGACTGGCTGATGGCGCAGGAACAAACGGATGACCGGGCGCTATTGCACTGCCGGCGGGATCGCGCCCTGATCCTGCTCGGCTTTTGGCGGGCGTTTCGCAGCGATGACCTGTGCCGGCTGCGCGTGGAGTTCATCGACGCGCGGCCAGGGGAGGGAATGGAGCTGTTCTTGCCCAGCAGCAAGGGCGACCGCGACAACACTGGGCGGTCGTTCACGGTGCCGGCCTTGAAACGTCTGTGTCCGGTGGAGGCCTATCTCGACTGGCTCGCGGTATCGGGCTTGCGCCAAGGGCCGGTATTTCGCGCGGTGGATCGTTGGGGCCACCTGGGGGAGACGGGACTGCACGCCTACAGCACCTCGCGCATCCTCCGCCGGGCGATGGTGCGCAGTGGCCTGGAGGGTGAGCGCTTCAGCAGCCATTCCTTGCGCCGCGGCTTTGCCACCTGGGCCAGTCGCAACCGGTGGAGTGCCAAAGCGTTGATGAGCTATGTCGGCTGGCGCGATGCCAAGACCGCCTTGCGCTATGTCGAGCCGGAGATGCCGTTTGGCGAGTTGCGCCGCGAATAGCGAACATGCGTCTCACCTGATGTGCTGGGCTCAGCCGCGACGCCTGTTATGGCTGACTCTGCCTGCCGCATAGAATTATGGTCGCGACCATAATTGCTCATAAATCAGCCGCGCTAACGGATTCTGACGCCAAAAATACATTCCCCTATGCAACGCCTTTCCGTCAGTTGCCAGCAGTCAACCACGGATAGATTGAATATCATTGAATTTAGATATCCATGATCGCAGGTTGTGAGGCAGCTATGAGCCTGATCACTGAACGCGTCGAGATTCGATCCAACCTGACGGGCGACATGAAAGCCCTCTCCGCGCGCCTGCGAGCGGAAAAGGCTGAGCAAGCGGTCGTCATCACACTGGATCATGCCTCGGGGGAAACACTCGCTGCGTTGGGCGAAGCGCTGGAAACGGCAGCTCGCCTCATCACCGACACCATGCTCAAGACCCAGCAAGCTACTGTGGAACAGATTATTTCGCTGCTGGTGCCCAAGCTGCCCATACGGCCGGCAGTCTTCACGGAAGCGCAGATGCTGGCCAAGGCCAAAAAGACCGTCTTGGAGAGCGGCAGCTGGGTGTCTGCGGGAGACATCGCGAGCCTGGCCGGATTCACTTCCAGGAACTCGAGCTCGCAACCGAACCGATGGAAGCGAGAGCGACGAATCTTCGCCATCCGCCACAACGGCAGCGACTACTTCCCGATCTATGCCTTGGACAAGGAGGCGGGGTATCGCCCGCTTCCGGCCATGGCCGAGGTATTGAAAGTGTTTGACGGGCAGAAGGATGGCTGGGGACTGGCGTACTGGTTTGCATCAGTAAACAGCTGCCTTAGTGGCAATCGGCCCCAGGACCTCCTCACAGTCGCACCGGCTCGTGTCATAGCTGCAGCCGCAGATGAGGTTGCCGGCGTTACTCATGGCTAAGGGGGCCGCTCACTCCAGGCTCAGACACCAATCTTCATGTCTCACCGTGTCTGTAAGCACAGTGAGGCCTATCAATTGGGCCGACTCGTTGCCTGTACCCGGGCTTGGACATAGCCCGCGGGTGCCGATCCTCTCTCCGTTCGCCGGTCGGGTCCTCGTCATCGATAGGTTTTGCCCCACATAAAGTGCTGTGAGGCGATGAAGGCAATGCTGCCGGCGTACACTGAGAGTGCGATGCCTTCATAAATGGGGAACTGCTCGATCTTGTAGAATTCCGGGAAGTACAGCGCTCGATAGCGTCCTATGTCCCCGCGGATTCGCTCAAACCTGTCTCCAAGATTGGGTACTTGGAGGAGATCAAACATCTCAAAGGCATTCTCTTTTAGGGCTTGATCAAGTCTGTTCTCAAGCTGCTCAAGACGTGGTCGATGAAGATTGTGGAGTTCTCGGTACTCCTTTAATGCTTCAAGAGTTTCGCTGAAAACGTCAGGTTCTTTATCGGCGGGTATCCTGGCGTACAGCTCTTTTATATTGTCCAAGAAGTCATTTGAGCTATGTACGTATTCCTCTGGTGTTTGTGATTTCTTTCTGTGGAAGAGTGAAAGAAAAGAGGGCCTCGCTGAAGCCTGTTCGTACCTGAGCGCATCGTCTTTGATGAACTTTAAAAACCTGATCCGGCTGGTTAAGTTTAGCCCAGTTTGATAGGTAAGTTCAGGGTCGTATGCTTTCATCACCACGTTTATCGCTGCGTGGAAGCAATGCCTAAGGTAAGGGTGGCCGGCGTCCGAGGTGTCAAATTTGTCGAGATTCTCACCTATCCTGATACTCGCTCTGAGCGCTGGACCTGATAGTGTGCCAACTATTTCTTCGAACTCCTTGCTGACCTCGCTGATTAAAACTACATATTTTTGACTTGCACCAGTTAGGGCGATATCTGAGGCCAGCCTTAGATGATTGCTGGATACTTCGTGAATTTGTTGGCTAGTAGATTTGGCGTTACCTACTGAGTGTCTATAAGCGAGGAAAGCTATGCACAAACTGAACAGCGAAATGAGATCAGAAATCTTTATTTCCACGTAACAATCCTGTCTGGTGGGATAAGAGCAATGTAGTTAGTACGTGTCAGGCGTCACGTCGACAGGCCCGCCGGGCTTGCCGAGAAGTGGTGCGCTCGAACAAACAGGAAGAGCCCCAAGGCTCTTCCTGCCGGACCCTACTTACGGCGTCCGTCTCGCTCCTGAGCCACGCCCTTAAACGGCGTGCCATCGGATTTCACGTCCATAAAGCGGCCGGTATCGGTGTCGCGCTTCACGTAGGTGTCGCTCTGAGGGTTGTAGGTCTGGGTGCGGTCTTTGACCGAGCCCTTCCGGTAACCCTCGCCAGTGTTGGTAGCCATTAGCCATCCCTCTTTGCGGCTACGGCAGCGGGTGCCGCTCCCTTGCAGAGCCCCACGCTCTACCCGAACGACATAGGGGCAAGGTAGAGTCATTTCAATATTGCTGCGCCATCAATCGCGAGCGTCGTGTAACGCGAAGTTTCAGGGGCGAACGACCTGAGCCAGCGCGTGGAGGCAGGGGGCAGAACCATTACGGGTGAGACGTCGAACGCAGAGGAGATAGGGGTGAGCGAATACCACGGCATGCGCTGGTTTAAAACGGACTTTCAGGTCCAGACGCCTGAAGACAACCGGCATTGGGCCGATGACGACCTGCGTCTGCTCAGTCCGCGTCAGACCACGTTAGAGGAAAAGGTCATCTCCTCTGCTCGGCAAGAACCCCGAACCAGCCCCTTCAGCCGCCGCTTTGGCGGCTCTTTTTTGGGGGCGCAACGGCCCTGCCAGCAAGTTGAAGCTAGTGACTCACCAATGGCTGCTTACAGTTGCGGATTCAATCGGTCGACGCAACAGATTGGCTAAAGCATTCAGCAGGTGTTGCGTCGACCGATTGAATTCACAGCCGATAGCAGCCGTTCTTCACCGGCGGCTATCGGCCCAGACCGTGTAAAAACGTGGCCAGCGCCCTTGCTATGCTGCCGACGAGTTTCATAGCGGGGGCGGTCCATGAAGCGTTTCATCCAGGGTGAGTGTCGAGGCCAAAGCACACTGCTGCCCGAGAGCCTGGATGACTACGTGGCGGACACCAATCCGGTGCGAGTGGTCGATGTATTCGTCGATGAACTTGACCTTGGCCGACTAGGTTTCGACGGCGTGGTCCCGGCGGAAACTGGTCGGCCTGCTTACCATCCTGCTGTTCTGCTGAAGATCTACATTTACGGCTACCTCAACCGCATCCAGTCCAGTCGCCGCCTCGAGCGCGAGGCGCAACGCAATGTCGAGCTGATGTGGCTCACCGGCCGCCTGATGCCGGACTTCAAGACCATCGCCAACTTCCGCAAGGACAACGGCACGGCGATTCGTCGGGTCTGCCGGCAGTTCGTGGTGCTGTGCCAGCAGCTCGGTTTGTTCGCCGAGGCGTTGGTGGCCATCGACGGCAGCAAGTTCAAGGCGGTCAATAATCGCGACCGCAACTTCACCAGTGCCAAGCTGCAACGGCGGATGGCGGAGATCGAGTCCAGCATCAGCCGCTACCTCACCGCGCTCGACACTGCCGACCGCCAGGAGCCGGCGGTGGCAAAGGCCAAGGCCGAACGCCTGCACAGCAAGATCGCGGCGCTGAAAGCCAAGATGCAGGAACTCCAGGCCATCGAGACCCAGCTTGAGGCCACCCCAGACAAGCAGATCTCCCTGACCGATCCCGATGCCCGTTCGATGAAGACGCGCGGCAGCGGAATGGTTGGCTACAACGTGCAGGCGGCAGTCGATACGAAGCATCATCTGATCGTGACGCACGAAGTCACCAACGACGGCGTTGACCGTGACCAACTGAGTGCCATGGCCACGCAGGCGCGGGAAGCCATGGGCGTCGAGGAACTCTCAGTGGTCGCCGACCGGGGCTATTTCAAGAGCGAGGAAATCCTCGCCTGCCACGAAGCTGGCATCACCGCTTTCGTGCCCAAGACACTGACTTCGGGAGCAACAGCGGCTGGCCGCTTTGGCAAAGGTGACTTCATCTATGACGGAGCCAAGAACGAGTACCGCTGCCCGGCAGGGCAAAGCCTGACCTGGCGCTACTCAAGCGTCGAGAAAGGGCTGAAGATGCACCATTACTGGAGTTCGAACTGCCAAGGGTGTGCGTTGAAGGAGCACTGCACACCCAGTTCAGAGCGTCGGGTGAGTCGCTGGGAACATGAGTCGGTGCTCGACGCGATGCAGTCCCGCCTGGATCAGGCACCGGAGATGATGCGCATCCGCCGCCAGACGATGGAGCATCCGTTCGGCACGTTGAAGGCCTGGATGGGCGCCACCCATTTCCTCACCAAGACGCTCGAACGGGTGAGTACGGAAATGAGCCTGCATGTGCTCGGCTACAACTTCAAACGGGCGTTGAACCTGATGGGCAATAGTGCGCTGATGGCGGCAATGAAGGCCTGAAATCCCGTTTGCTGCCCACTGAACTCGTCGCACAGCATCGTGCAAGTCGCACTTGCCCGAATCACCTGAATGCCTCGGATGGACACGCCAAGCAACCACGAGGCCGCTGGACGCTGCTAAAACCATGCAATGTCCAGCTATCCATCACTCGCTGCGTTTTTACACAGCCTGGGCCAAAAGCTGCCAATTGACGAAGAGGATTTCAAACGTTCTGTCGCTGGGGGCAGGAATTCATTAGGACCCGGCCGTTGATTCATCAATGTCCTCAGACAGGGAATCGAGGCACTTTTGGTGCCTCGACTGGTACACGGCTTTTGCTAAAGAGATCACCAGTCAGCTTGTGGCTTGTGGTGTTTGGCGACAACGCCACCAAAAAAGTGCCCCAGCATTGCTGGGGCAAAATGAGGACCTGCGAGGAGCGAGCCGACACAAAGTGCGCCTCACCAAGCCCTCACGTGGGAATCAAAGCTGAATCTGTTTGCAGGACGCAGTTGAGATCCGCCTCATTCGCCCAGATAGGCCCCTTGTACCTGCTCGTTGTGCAGCAGGTCCTTGGCATCCCCTTCCAGAGCAGTTCGACCGCCATCGGGTCACGTTATGTGAGGCTTTCAAGCATCTGGAATTTCTTCTGCGACTATACGAAAAACGGTCCAGATCGGGTGCCTCGGCGAAAGTAGATTCAGGCATCAACTACGAATTAACCTCGAAACCATTCGTTTAGAGCGTTTTCCTTGGGGCAGGTGGCGACCATTTTTGAAAACCTGCACCTGGCTTCCTTCGGAGGTGTAAACCACCATACCGCCTGCCAGGTACTCAACATCGAAGGTCGCAGGTACATCGTCCCCTTCTACGAGAATCCTCACCGAGGCATGGCTTTCGATCCAGAACTCGCTGGAAAGCGGCTCGATAACCAGTAGCAACCGCTTAGGGGCCCCATTGATGAATCGGAATTCTTGGTTGTTATTCATTTTGTAGCCTTTGTGCTCCAACTGACGCGAAGCGTTACTGCCAAAAAAGTCGGTCAAGTCTTCGCGCGGACTCGCCTTCCGGTTTCGAAACAGAGCAAACCACCCAATGCGGAAAGCCCCATCAAGGCAAGGAACATGCTGGCGGGTATGGCATAGGTCAGGAGGTACCCGCACAGAATAGGGCTGAGTGCCCCACCAAGGGCTGCCAGGTTCTGGGCACCGTAGTAGCTGCCACGCAGATGCTCTGGCGCGATGGTGTCAATAAAAAGGTATTCGGCAGGCAGTACGATCATTTCACCAAGCGTGAAAACGAACATCGCCAAGCACCAGCTCACCATGTTCTCGGCGTACATGAAGCCCAGCAGACCGCTGATGAACAACGCCGAGCCGATACCCATCCAGAACGCCAGGTGCTCCCGCTTAAGCAGGCGGCCGAACTGGTACTGCAGGACAATCACCGTAATCGCGTTGCAGGCCAGTACTGCAGAGAGAATCTGCATGGCTTCCTCGGATGGATAGCCAACCAGCAGGTACTGCGACAGATAGATAGTGAATCGACCATGGACCACAGCATTGAGCAGGCTACCCAGGGTGAACAGGATCAGGGTGCGGTCGTTTCTGAGCGTGGCCAACGCAGCCAGGAAGCTTGGTGGCTGGGTCTGAGTGGCAGCCGCTGAACGCTGGCTGGGCGGCACTGCGCTCATTAGGAAAACACTTAGAAAGGCGACGGCGCTAGCGGTCCAGAAAGGTGCCATGGGTTGAGCGCCGGCAAGGACTACGCCAAGCATCGGGCCAGTGGCGTATCCGATGTTGGTCAGGGTGTAGCGGAAGGAGAAGGCTTTCGCCCGCTGCTCGATGGGAAGGTTATCGCTAAGGATGGCCTTGGAGCCTATGACGAACAGTGCTGCGGCTGATTCGGTGATGACCAAGGTCAGCGTTGCCAGATACAGATTGCTGGCAAAGGTCAGCAGAAGGAACCCGATTGAACTGGAAAGCATCGCTAGGATAAGCAGCCGGCGTTTCTCAAAACGGTCCACTACATAACCGCCATACAGGCCAAGCAATGTGCCGGTAAAGGCGGCAATCCCCACCAGGAGCCCAACGTCTTTCTGCTCAAGCCCAAGTTGGGTACTGATGAAGAGCACTAGCAAAGGACTGGTAATGGCCCGGCTGATAACGATCATCAGCGAGCACACCATCAGGCGGCGAATGACAAGCGAGTAAGTAGTCACAGAGATCCTGTCTGTCCTGGACATTCTGCGGGCACGGGTGTGGGAGTTAACTCAATGCATGGCCTCGTAAACGAGGCCATGCATACGTGATTGCGTGCGGCTTATCGGCCGGACATGCGAATCACGATTTTCCCGATGTGGCCGCCTGCTTCCATGTGCCGATGGGCTTCAACGATGTCTTCGAAGCTAAACACCTCGTCGATCACCGGCTTGACCCGTCCGGCTTCAATATGCGGCCACACGTCACGAAGCACGCCCGCGACGATGACTTGCTTGGCCGCCAACGAACGGTCCCGTAGGGATGTCGTATGCAGGGACGCGCGCTTGCCCATCATCTTGCCGAGATGGACAGGCGCTTCCCGCCCGCTTTGCAGTCCAATGATCACCAGGCGGCCATCCTGGCCCAGGGCATCGATGTTGCGGCCTAGGTATTCAGCCCCCATGTTGTCGAGGATTACATCGACACCCGCGCCATCGGTGGCTTGCCGAACAACAACCTCGAAGTCCTGGCAGTGATAGTCAATGACCAGGTCCGCCCCAAGCTCCGTGCAACGCTGGCGTTTGGTTGCCGAGCCGGCAGTGGTGAACACGCGTGCACCCCACTGACGAGCCAACTGAATGGCGAGGGAGCCGACGCCACCAGCACCGCCGTGAACCAGGAAAACTTCCCCCCGCTTCAGCCGACCGATGTCATACACGTTTGACCAAACGGTGCAGACAGCCTCCGGCAGCGCGGCCGCTTCGGTCATATCCAGTCCTTTGGGGCACGGCATGACCTGAGTCGCAGGCACCACAGCACGTTCGGCATAACCTCCACCAGCGAGCAATGCGCAGACCTGGTCGCCGACCCTCCAGCCTGTTACCTCGGGGCCGATCTCTGCGATGGTGCCGGAAACCTCCAGGCCCAGCACGATTTCGGCGTCTCCACTCACCAAGCCGTAGGTCCCGCGACGCTGCAGCAGGTCTGCGTAATTGAGTGCCGTTGCGTGCACATCAATGAGCACTTCGCCTGCACCGGGCTTCGGATCTGGACGCTCAACGAACGTCAAGACTTCCGGGCCTCCAGTTTGTTCAAATATCGCGACCTTCACGATGGGTTTCCTTGTCTGATAGGGAATGGTGCAATCATTCGCCGCTATTGATGGTCACTTTCGACACGGCTTGGCTTTCCAGCCCGTACTTCGAGAGCGCCTGTTGGTAGTCGCCATTTTTGAGGAGCTGTTCCAACGCGTCGGCCATCAGATCACGCATCTCGTTGTCGCCCTTGGCTACGGCCAGACCGAGGAGTTGTTGAGAGATGGGCCTGCCCACGGGGACGTAGGTGTTGGGTTCCTGCTTCATGAGGTAACTGACGTACTCAGGGCCGAGCACGGCTGCGTCGAGTCGAGCTTGCTTGAGGTCGACGCGGGTCGCGGTAGCACCGGAAATCCCCATGACCTCGGCAGCCGGCTTGCCGTTAGCGGAGCAGTCGCGCTCGCTCCAGGATTGGGTCTCGCCGTAGAAGCTCGTGGAGCGCGGGGTACCGATCTTCTTGCCGCAGAAGTTCGTGACGTCGGAGGCGGATTGAGCATTGGCAGCCGTGGTGAACATCTGCGCGCCAGTGGTCAGGTAGTTGACGAAGGTCAATTTCTCACGCCGAGAAGGAAGGTCGCTCATGGCGGTGCCGATCACATCGATGCGGCCGGTGGTCACGGAGGCCATGAGCTGCTCGAAACTCATTTCCTCGAACTTGATCGGCAGGCCGATCTCTTTACCGAGGGCATTGACCAGGTCGACGTTGAAACCTACCCGCTCATTGGTTGCCGGGTCCTTGTAGGCCATGGGAGGGTAGGTAGATTCGATCCCCACCAACAGATAACCACGCTCCTTGACCTTGGATGGTACTTCCAGCGAGGCGGCATTGACCTCTGCCATGCAAAGCCCGAGGAGGGCTGCCAGGGAACCGATCCGTACTGCGACATTCAGGGTGCTACGTGCGTTCGTCATTGGGTAATGTCCTTTCTTTTCTTGTGATTGGTTAGGCGATTACTTCTTGTTGGCCAGACGGCCGATACGTACTGCAAGCGAAGCTCCTGGGCAGATTCGCCTTACGCGTCCATGCACAAGGCCCTCCGGCGCGGTTTTCACGCGCTGGAAACTCTGGTTCCACTGTTTGAGTGCTGTTGCGCTATGCGGCCGAGAGCAACTCGGGTAGCTGTTCGGTGGAGGACACGTTTTCCAGTGTCAGGAGAAGCTTGGCCAACTCAGCGACCCTGGCAGGTGGGAGCACGCGGTTCGCCAGGCTGTAGAATTTGTCCAGCAGTGCCTCGTCGCTAATGGGATTAGCGGGCGCACCAAGTGCCACTTCAACGCACAGGCTGGCCTCGCGACCGTCGTGAGTACGCAGGGTGACGATAGGCTCACCGTCTTCGGACAGTGTCGGGTTCACCTCAAGGTGGATGCGCTCGAACCAGGAAGCAATTGCCGGATTCTCTCGGCACTCGTCTTCGTAGGCATCCAGCCCTGCGTGGCCAAAGGTGAGCCTCGCCGCCAATGCATACGGCAGACTCATCTGCGCCGAGGCCAGCGTCTCGATGCGGTTATGGCCGCACATGTCCTTGAGGAAGCTGCACATTTCCACGCGGATTTCGGCTACCTGGTCCGGCGTGATGTCCAGCTTCTCCATCAGCAATCCCACGGCATCGATTGCGGCATGGGTGCCCCGGCACGATGCATAGGGTTTGATAGAGCAACGCGCCAGTTTCCAGATTTCACCCAGGGTTTCGTCCAGGGCTTGTGGCTCGGCGTCGTCTCCCGCCAGGGTCTTGAGGAACCCACCCCATACATCGTCGAAGAGGTAAGACGGTCCGGTGATCCCTTGCTGCGCCAGCATGACGGCGAGCAAACCACCCTCTGCCGCACGGCCGGTATGCAGCTTCTTGGTCTGGGAGCCGTCGTGGATGAATGCCCACAGGCCGCCACTGAAACTGCCAGCGATACCCAGTGCGGAGAGGGTCTGCGCCTGGTCCAGCCCGAATATGCGTGCGCATGCCGCCGCGGCGCCGAACACACCGCAAGTGGCGGTCGAGTGCCACCCTGCACCGTTGTGCGCGGAGTAGCTGCCGCAGGCTTCGAGCACACGCCGGCCGATTTCGTAGCCGATGACCACGGCCACCAGCAATTCCTTCCCGGAAATTGCCTTGCCACTGGCCTGCAACGCTGCCATCACGGCGGGCAGAACAACCGCGCCGGAATGGTCGCAGCCGCCGGCATCGTCCAGTTCTAGGGCGTGTGCGGCAATACCATTCAACAGGGCAGCATTGCGCGGAGTGGCGCGATGGTTGGTGCCCCACAGCACGGTATCGCCTGGCGCTTCGTGCTGTACGCAAAGCTGGTAGGAGGCTTTGAATATGTCGCTATCGGCGCCCGCCAGGGTCGCTCCGAAGGTATCCAGAATGTGCCGTTTGGCTTTCTCGACCAGAGAAGGGGGAAGGTCGTCGAAGTGGGTCTCGACCACGAAACGGACCATTTTTTGGAAGCGTGCAGTCACAGTTGATGCTCCGTGGTATGGCCGGCGTACACAACGGTCGGATGATCGTCGGGTAGTGCGGGGCCGGATTGTGTCCACCACTGCGCCACCTCTTCTGCAGTGGCGATCCAGACATCCGGATGCTGCTGAATGCCTTCGAGAAGTTCGCGCAGCAGCCCGATACGGCCGGGGGTGCCAATGATCTCGGGATGCAAGCGCAGTACGTAGCAGAGGCCATAGCGGTGGAACCCGGCGAAGTCCATCTGCATGTTCTTCAGGGTGTGGCTGTAGGAGGCAATGCGCGATTGCGCCGGGGGTACCGCCGGACTGAGGTTGAAGGCGAAATAGGGTTCGTCCTCCAGCTCGTAGTGAAGGGGTAGTTCGATCAATGGCGCGCCGCCGGCAGCCGGCTGCAAGTGCGTAAAGGGCAGGTCATCGCCACGCAGGGATGACGACCAGAGCATGCCTTGGCGGCGCATGGCCTCGGGAAAACCAGGTGCCCAATTGCCCGCGGGTAGACGGAAACCACGTGGCTTGCGACCGGTGAGGCTGGTCAGCACGCTGCAGCCGCGATCCAGTTCAGCCTCCTGTTCAGCGAGGCTGAGCAAGTCGTAGTCCTGGTGCCGGTAACCGGCACAGGCGATCTCGTGTCCGCCTTTGACAATCGCATCGATCTGATCGGGATTCTCCTCGGCGACTATGCCGGGAATGCACCAGGAGCTGCGTACGTTCAGGTCCGTCAGGGTATCCAGCAGGCGGGCGACGCCACGAGTGGTGCCATAACGCCAGACGGACAATGTCTTGTCGCGGCCAGCTACCGCAGGTGCCTGGGTGAGAATGCCGTGGGTGTCGTTGTAGTCAACGGTTACCACCACCGCGCAGCGATAGGGAGTGGGCCAGATTGGCAGGTCAGTCATTGCCATGACTCCTTCAGAGTCCAGTGCGCAACATCGCGGCAGGTGGCGAACCACACATCGTCACGTTTACGCATATGCTCGAAGAGGCGCTCCAGAAGCAGGAGCCTGCCGGGCTTACCGGTAATCTTCGGATGGAACAGGGTGGTCAGGCACAACCCTTCGTCCATGGCGCCGTCAAATTCGCGGCACCAGTTATCGAGGGTCAGTTCATAGCTGGCCGTGCGGTCCAGCCCGGAAGGGAAGTTCGGCCCCTTGGTGTAAGCCAGGGAGGCATAGTCGTCGAGCTCCCAGTGGCCCGGGATTTCCACCAGCGGCCGGGAGTGTCCGGCGACGTTGACCAGATAGGGGCGATCATCGCCGCGCATGCTGCTGGAGTAGATCACCCCAGCGTCCAGCAGCATTCCGGGTGTATGGGTGTGCCAATCTCCGGACGGTGTGCGGAATCCTTCAGCGCGGATACCCAGAACCTCCCAGAAGACTTCCCGACACTTCTCCATTACCTGGCGCTGCTCCTCCAGTTCCAGCGCATAGAAAGATTCATGTTTGTAACCGTGGTAGGCGACCTCATGTCCCCGCTCCACGATCGCCTGGCACTGACGGGGCCAGTTCTCCACCACCCATGCGGGCACGAAGAATGTTGCCGGGATGCGAACAGCGTCGAGCAGGTCGAGGATTCGTGGCAGAGCGCGATAAGGGTCGTAAGCGCCGAAGCCGAAGTACTCTGGCTTGCGCCAGATCGATCCGTCGAGCATCGCATCGCCAGTCGGGCCGTCGACGTCGAAGGCCAGGGCCATGCAGGCCCGGCTTTTGCCGGGCCAATTGGGCGTGGTCGAGGGGGACATGAGCGCGCTCCTGGGTTATTTGCCGTTGATGGTCACGCGCTCGATCGCGCCTTCCTCAAGGCCCCATTTCTTCAGGATGGCCTGATAACTGCCATCGGCGATCATGCTCTGCAGAGCGGCCGCTACGGCCTGGGCCAGTTCGGGGTTGGCATTGCTCACTCCGAGGCCGGTCAACTGCGAGGTGATCGGCGTTCCCACGGGTTTGAAGGTGTCCTTCTCCAGGGACATGATGTATGGCAGTGTTTCGCTGCCTTGCATGGCCGCATCTAGGCGGCGCTGGCGAAGCTGGGCACGGGCATCGGCGCTGCCTTCGGAGCCGACCACGATCACGGCCGGCTTGCCTGCGGCTTCGCAATTGGCCTTGCTCCAAGCGGCGATGTCAGCCGGGAACGTGGTGCGTCGGCTGGTGCCCACTTTCTTGCCGCAGAGGTCGGTACTCTCATTGACGTCAGTACGACTCTGCAGCGTGTAGAACTGCGGGCCGCTGGTGAAGTAGTTAACGAAGGTGACCGCTTTCTGCCGCTCCACGGTGTCGGTCATGCCGGAGAGGATGATGTCGACACGCTTGGTGGTCAGCGCGCTGACCATCTGCTCGAAGGCGGTTTCCTGCCATTTGATTTTCACGCCCAGGCGCTCGGCCAATGCATTGCCCAGCTCGTAATCGAGACCGGTGAGCTCGTTGGTGGCCGGGTCCTTGAAATCCATGGGTGGGTAGTTGGGCATGATCGCCGCAACGATTTCGCCTTTTTCCTTGATGGCTGCCGGGAGTTCTGCGGATGCCTGCGCGGAAACGGCAAGGCCCATCAGTACAGAGGAGAGGATCAGCTTTTTCATGGACGTTCGTTCTCTTGAGATTGTTATTGGCGCCTAGGCGCGAACGGCAGAAATGAAGTTTTGGGTTCTTGGGTTTTGTGGGGTCAACAGGACTTCTTCGGGGCTTCCTGCTTCCACGACTTGGCCGCCATCCATGAACACCACGCGGTTGGAAACCTCGCGGGCGAAACCCAGTTCGTGGGTCACAACGACCATGGTCATCCCGCTTTTGGCGAGGTCACGCATGACCGAGAGCACCTCACCGACCAGTTCCGGGTCGAGTGCGGAGGTGGGTTCGTCGAACAACATCAGCTTCGGCCGCATGGCCAGGGCCCGGGCGATGGCAACACGCTGCTGTTGACCGCCGGAAAGCTGGATGGGGTAGTGATTACGCTTGTCGGCCAGGCCCACGCGGGCCAGCAGTTCGACGGCGGCTTCGGTGGCTTCCTTGGGCGAGCGTTTGAGCACTTGGCAGGGGCCTTCGATGATGTTCTCCAGCACAGTCATGTGCGGGAACAGGTTGAAGCGCTGGAAGACCATGCCGGTGGCCAGACGCTGGCGGGCGATCTGGGTCTCGTTCAACTCGTAGAGCTTGCGGCCTACCATCCGATAGCCAACCAGTTCACCGTCTACCCAGAGACCGCCGCTATCGACTTTCTCCAACTGGTTGATGCAGCGCAGGAAGGTGCTCTTGCCCGACCCGGAAGGACCGATGACGCAGAGGACTTCGCCTTGCTCGATCTCCAGATTGATGTCTTTGAGGGCGTGGAAATCGCCGTAGTATTTGTTCAGGCCGACAGCCTTGACGATGCTTCTCATGGGGATATCTCTCACAACGTGGGCGATCAAGAGCGCTTGCCTGCGCCTTTGGCGAAGTAGCGTTCCAGTCGGCTCTGGCCGAACGACAGGACGGTGACGACGGCGAGGTACCAGATACCCGCGACGATCAGCAGCTCCATAACGCGCGCGTTGGCGTAGTAGATGTTCTGGGCGTTGTGCAGCAACTCGGAGTACTGGATAACGCTGGCAAGACTGGTCATCTTCACCATGCCGATGAACTCGTTGCCTACCGGCGGGATGATGATCCGCATGGCCTGGGGCAGGATGATTCGCTTGAGCGACTGCAGGCGAGGCATGCCAATGGACTTGGCCGCTTCATACTGGCCCGTGTCGACAGACAGCAGGCCGGCACGCACCACTTCGGCGGTGTAGGCCCCCTGGTTGATGCTCAGGCCGAGAAGGGCCGCGACGAAGGGCGTCATCAAGGTCACGGTCTCGACCTCGAAGAGGCCCGGAATGCTGATGACTGGGAAGATCAGAGCCAAGTTGAACCACAGCAGCAGCTGCAGAATCAGCGGCGTGCCGCGAAACAGCCAGGTATAGGCCAGGGCGACGTATTGAAGGATGGGGTTGTGCGACATGCGCATGATCGCAGTGACGACCCCGAAGATGACCCCAAGGACCATGGCCAGGACGGACATGACGATGGTGTTCAGCAGGCCGAAGAGGATCGCTTCGGATGTCAGGAACTGGCCGACGTAGGACCACTCGATCTGTCCTTTGGCGAAGGCGTGTCCGAGGCCGATCAGCAGGACCACGATCAGAGTGGCGAAGAACATGCGGCCGTAGTAACGGCGCGGCACATGTTCGTACTGAGCGATGTCGAACTCGTTTTCAAGTTGCTTGCGCTCGGCGGCAAGGCGCTGTGCTTGTAATTGGCTCATGGTGTTGCTCCGAAGGCGGCGCGAAAGCGCTGCGGCTTATCGGTCGATCTGGAAAGCGCGCCATTCATCAGGGCACGCTTCGTTCAGGCAAGGCTCAGGTACGCGGGCCGGAGTAGTTGGCAGTCCACTCGCGCTGGCGTTCCAGGGCCGCCTGCAGTCGGGTGATCTGCTCTCGGACGCGCTCCGGAGCCGTCCCGCCCCAGCCACTGCGCGCGGCAATGGCCGCCTCCAGGGTCAGGCTGTCACGCACATCCGCCGTCAGACGCGAATCGATATCTGCCAGGGTTGCGGGACTGGCTTCCCACAGCTCGATGTCTTGCTCCTCACAGGCACGTACCAGTGCGCCGGTGATCTCGTGGGCTTCCTTGAAGGGCACGCCTCGTACCGCCAGCCAATCGGCAACCTCGGTCGCCAAGGTGAAGCCAAGCGGCGCCTGGCGACGCATCTCGTCCGTACGAACGCGCATGGTGCGGACCATGCCGGCCATGGCGGGCAGGACAAGACCCAAGGTTTCGAGGGTGTCCAGGACCTCGTTCTTGTCTTCGGCAAGATCGCGGTTGTAGGACAGCGGCAGGGATTTCAGCGTGGACAGCAGCCCGGTCAGATTGCCAATCAGACGGCCAGCCTTGCCGCGGGACAGTTCAGCAATATCGGGGTTCTTCTTCTGCGGCATGATTGAACTGCCGGTCGCATAGGCGTCATCCAGATCAACCCAGCGGAACTGGCGAGAGGACCACAGGCAGAACTCCTCCGACAGGCGGGAGATGTTGATGCCCAGCATGGCGGTCACGAACAGGAACTCGGCGACGTGGTCACGGCTGGCCACCGCATCGATGGAGTTTTCACAGGGGGCGGTGAATCCCATCTCTACAGCGGACTGCTGGGGTTGGCGGGCGATGGCCGAGCCGGCCATAGCAGCAGCGCCCAGCGGCGACAGCCTGGTGCGCGCGTCCCAGTCGGCCAGGCGCTGAACATCGCGCAGCATGGCTTGCGAATGGGCCAGCAGTTGGTGGGCAAAGGTGATGGGCTGGGCCTGCTGGAGGTGTGTGAAGCCGGGGCAGATGGTCTCGATATGCTGTTCGGCCTGCTCCACCAGTGCATCCTGAAGGTCCAGGACCTGTACGGCCAACTTGCGGGCATGGTCACGCAGGAAAAGGCGCAGGTCGTTGGAGGCTTGGTCATTTCGAGAGCGACCGGCACGGAGCTTGCCGCCCAAAGCGCCCAGCCGTTCGGTCAGCACGCGCTCGAGGAAGGTATGCACGTCCTCGTCGTCCTTTGTGGGGCTGATGCGGCCGGCGCGGAAGTCTGCATCGATGCTGTCGATCGCTGCCAGCATGCGCTGGGTTTCAGGCTCGTCCAGCAGCCCTGCGCGTTGCAGTTCGCGAGCATGCGCCCGGGATCCGGCGAGGTCGTATGGAGCCAGTTGGAAGTAGCGTTCGGGGCAGCGCGAGAGGGCCGCGAGCGCTTCGGACGGGCCACTCTTGAAACGGGCGCCCCAAAGGCGATCAGTAGGTTGAGTCATTGTTGTTTTTCCTCGCATTTTTCGATTTAGAACGGGTGTTCCCAAATACTTCGAAGGGCATTTCAGCGCACGCGTGAAGGCTCGAAAGTCACTGACGTAAACTTGTCTTTGGGAAGGATGGGGGTGGAGCGAAGTTCCTGTCTCTTTGGGCAGGATAAAACTTAGAAAATTCAGTCAGTTGCGACTGAAATCCCGGATTGGATGTGTGTTGCAAAGAGCCGTTGTATGTGTTCATGATGATTGGGCCGGCTGATTTCTTGTTGTGGAACCTAGCCTGTTGAATACCGATCGCGAGGTAAATAATCATCATGGAAACCTCACTTTCCACATCCGGAAACCTGCCCAGCAAGACAAGAATCAGAGCGCCCATGGCGCTAAGCGGCCAGGACTTCAAACTCCTGAAAGTGTTTAAGGCTGTCGTGGAAGCCGGCGGCTTCAGTGCGGCACAAAACGAGCTTAATGTTGGCCTGGCAGCTATCAGCAAACAGATTTCTGACCTTGAAATCCGCATCGGAATGCGCCTCTGCAGTCGAGGCCGTGAGGGTTTCAGCCTGACTGACGAGGGTCAGATGGTCTATCAGGCGTCCATTGACCTGTTCAACTCGGTTGAGAGTTTTAGAGACAGGATAAGTTGTGCACAGAATGAGTTAATAGGCGATCTCAGCATTGGCGCTATCGACAACACGATATTTGATGCAACTTCGCCGCTAATACCTGCGCTTCAGTTAATAAATGATGAGGCTCCCAGGGTGAGAATACGCCTAAGTGTCTCTCAATTGGATGAGGTTGAGCGGGGAGTTTTTGAGGGAAGGTTCGTGGCAGGCATCGTGCCGGTCTATCAAAAGCGAGAAGAATTTGATTACTTTGAGATGTACCAAGAGCAATCAAATTTGTATTGCGGCGTTGGTCACGAGTTGTTTGATCGGCCAGCCGAAGAGATAGACACGGAACACTTAAAAGACTTTAACTTCGTCAATCATCGCTATGCGATTCACTCTGCCAAGAGAGAGTTTTTCGACTCCGAAAACATCAGCACTTCAGCCACGCAGGTCGAAGCTGTTGCAATATTGATTCTCACAGGTAGGTTTATCGGTTTTCTGCCATGCCAGTATGCGGCTCAGCTGGTCAAGGACGGGCGTTTGAAGGCGATTCGCCCTGATGCTGTCAGCCTCCAGACCCCTTTCAGCCTGATATTGCGTCACAACACGCCGCGAAGCCCTCTGATCAAAGCCTTTGCTGATGCTATGAAGATAGATCTCAAGCGTACCCCCTGAATGCGAGGCATGGCGAAACAGTATTGTGTTAGCGCCGCTGGGGTGACCTCTTTGAATCCCACGATTAGCAGCAAGGGACTTATATCGAGCAAGCGTGCGAAAAAAACACGTTGGTGTGATCGACAAGGCTGGAGATCACGCTCTTTTAGTGAATTGGTGATTCGGTACAGGTTGTCCAGCCTGAAGTCTTTAAGGTCGGATGGCGCTGTCCGAATCGGCCGCAAGTAGCCACTGGTAAGCGGCAGCTTTTGGCCGATATCAGCCTCCATGACAGGCAGCTATCGGCCAAAAGCGGACTACTACGTAAGGTTGGGGGGCCGACCGGAAAGAGGCTTTTGGCCGGATTCGCCCGCCAAGTTCAACGCTATCTAGAGCCGAGAGTTAGTTAGAAAGCAGGCATCCTCATCCCCACGCAGTACATATCCTTCGTAGAGGTTTTCGAAGTCGAGTGCTTCAAAGCTGTTTCCCAGGAAGTTGAGCAGCGTCCTGACGGAATGGGGCATCCCGCGGCGCGTGGGGAAGAGGGCATGGACAATACCGCCCTTCGGTCTCCAATCGTCCAGCACGGGCTTCAGTGCGCCGTTGCGGATGTCTTTGAACACCACCAGCTTGGGTAGTTGAACAATGCCGCCGCCCTCCAGTGCGACGCGGCGCAAGGTGATCATGTCGTCGGTGACCAGGCGTGGCGTATGACGCACTGTCGCCTGGATTCCGCCACGGTCTTCCATGTTCCACTCGTATTGGCGCGCGCTGGGTCCCATGTCCAGGCTTGGAAAGCGAGCCAGGTCCGCGAGGCTGCGAGCGGGGCCGACACGCTCGATCAAACCAGGACTGGCGACCAGTTCCTGCGGGCTTGCCGACAGACGTTTCATGGTCAGCCCGCTGTCCTCGAAAGGCGGGAAGCCGACTCGGAGCACGATGTCGAACCCTTCGCGCAACGGATCGACCTGACGATTTGTGCTTTCCAGATGCACCTCTATTTCCGGATAACGGTCCATGAAGCGAGCCAGCATGCCAGCCACCAGGAAATTGAGCAGGGCGGTGGGGCAGGCAACGCGTACCAGTCCACGCGGCGCTGCCTGATTGTTGTCGATCACGGCCTGAGCCGCCTGTGCTCCCTCCAACATCGTCAAGCAGTGTTGGTAGTAGGCCGTGCCGAGATCGGTCACTGAGAACTGACGCGTGGAGCGGTTGATCAAGCGCACTCCGAGACGCTCTTCCAGCGCCGCGAGATGACGGCTCAGCTTCGACTTGGTTACGCCCAATGCGCGGCTGGCGGCACCGATCCCCTGATGATCGACGACTTGGATGAAGTAATAGAGTTCATTCAGGTCATACATCGCGTGGTGTTCCATTTTTGAAATAGTGATTTCTGATCCGGCGTCTACCGAGCAATCGGACCGGCGTCTAAGGTGGCAACTCACCGGTGCGGCCGCCCGGTTTCCTCGAACCGAACAAGCAGTGGGGTCTGGAAAAGTGAAGTCTGCATTGGAGGTCGCACAACTTTTTTTTGCCAGTTATCGGGTCCACGACCTGACACAGATGTTGGCTTGCTTTGCCCCAGAGGGGCGGATCGACTATCTCCCGATCGCGCTGGAGGGGTTCGCAGAAGAGGCCGGGCGCTCGATCTGGTCGGCCTTGATCGAAGTGTTTCCCGATCTCTCCAATGAGATCACTGCAGCCTATCCCTGTGCTGACGGCCGTACCGCGATCCTCGAAGTGACCATCAGCGGCACACAGTCCCGTGATGCCTTTGGTATCCGTAACAAGGGGCGGCAGTTCCATTTGCCCCACGTTTTCATTGTTCGGATCGACGATCACCAGCGGATCAGCCAGATGAAGGCCTACTGGGACAATGCCGCATGGTTCGCCGCCCTTGGTCGAACCAGCTTGGTCGAGACTCCCTGACGCCGAACCGATCCGTACCGCTTCCTGACGGATGGGTCTCTCTGAACGAGGCAGGGCCTGTCCTTCCACAACGCAGCAATGAGGTGTGACATGAGCAAGAAGATGCTGGTGGTGCTGACCAGTTTCCCCAAATACCCAAACCTTGCACGGGCCACAGGCCTTTGGCTGGGTGAGGCCGTTCACTTCGTGAAGAAGGTCGAGGCAGCCGGCTACCAGGTCGACTACGTCAGCCCGAAGGGCGGTTACACGCCTATCGACCCCCACAGCCTGGCAATGGCTGAGGCGGTTGACTGGGAGTGGTACCAGGACAAGGACTTCATGAATCGCCTGGGCTCTACCATGAAGCCAAGCGAGGTCAACCCCGATGATTACGCGGTGATCTACTACGCCGGCGGTCACGGGGTGGTCTGGGACTTCCCCGACAATGAAGAACTGCAGGCGCTGAGCCGTCGCATCTACGAGAACGGCGGCATCGTCTCCTCGGTTTGTCACGGCGCAGTCGGGCTTTTGAACATTGAGCTTTCCGACGGCTCGTTGCTGATCAAGGGCAAGGAAGTCACGGGTTTCTCCAATGCCGAAGAGAAGCTCGCGGAACTGGACAAGTACGTGCCCTACCTGACCGAAGACGAAATGGTGAAACGCGGGGCGATTTACAAGAAGGCCGCCGAACCCTGGCTGCCGTTCGCTGTGGCTGATCAACGGGTCATCACTGGCCAGAACCCTGCGTCTGGCGCACCGGTCGCGGAGCTGGTCCTGAAGGCACTCGCCGGCTAATAGAGGCCCTTGCAAACGCCCCCGCGCCGCCACGCACGGCCGGGGGCGTTCGCTTTTTCCGGAGAAAATTTCCAATGTCTTTTCCGTTGTATGTGATGGCGCAATTCACGGTCAGGCCCGAGGCCGTCAGCGAGATGCTGGAGCTGCTGTGCGAACTCAGCACGCTGACGCGTGGAGAGCCAGGTTGCCTCGAATACGCCTACTACCAGTCCACGGAAGATGCTCTGGAGTTCTGCTCGTTCGAAGTCTGGAAAACAGCGGGCGACGAGGCCGCGCACTGGCAGGCGGAGCACCTGCAGGAAGCCCTGAAGAAGGCTGAGCCGCTGCTGCAGTCCGTGCCGCGCATCATTCGCTCGACCCGCGTCACCTGACTTCCCCGCGCGGGCGGGAATGACCCGCCCGCGCCCTGGGGTTACCAGACTGGCAACGTGTAGCTGAGGATCAGACGGTTGTCGTCCAGGTCGTTGCCGAAGTGGCGAGTGCGTACCGTGGCGTTGCGCCATTTCACGCCGAGGTTCTTCAGCGCTCCGCTCTGGAACACATAGGCGATATCCGTGTTGCGCTCCCATTCCTTGCCATTCGCTTTGCCTGCGCCCAGTTCGATACCGTCGCCGGTGAGGTAACGGGTCATGAACGTCAGCCCTGGTATTCCCATGGCGGCGAAATCGTAGTCGTAGCGCAGCTGCCAGGAACGCTCGTCGCGGTTGGCGAAGTCGCCAAACTGCACGTAGTTGAACAGGAACGGGTCGCTGCCGGCGATGTACGCATAGCCTGTGTCTCCCGCCATGCGCTGGTAGGCCACACCGAGAGAATGGGTGGCGAAGCGGTAGGTCAGCATGGCGCCATAGGCGTCGTTGTCGACATTGCTGCTGCCAGCGTCGTTGGCTCGCGCCACGCGCAGTTCGGTACGTAGCGATTGATGCGGCGAAAGAGCGAGGCTGTGGGTGAGGTTGAGGATGTGCTGACGGTAGAGGTCTTCCAGCTCGCCGTAGTGGTAGGCAGTCGCCAACTGGTTGCTCCACTGGTAGGTGAGGCCGGCAAAGTTGAAAGCGTCGCTCGTCTTGCTGCTTTTCACGCCGATGCCACCGGCGCTGCCATTGCTCACCGTCATGTCCTCGTAGTCCGAGGAATTGCGCTGGTTGACCTGGCTGAGTCGCCCAGCGTCCAGGGTCAGCCCGGCGATTTCCTGGGAAATGAGGTGGCCGCCGCGGAAGGTCTGGGGCAACAGGCGGCCGTCGTTGTAGGCGACCGACGGCAAGCGCGGCTGAAGGGTTCCCAGCTTCAGCAATGTGCGAGAGACCTTGAGCTTGGCGGTCAATCCCAGCTCGGCGTATTCGTCTTGGGCACGGCGGGTTTCCCGGTCCTGCTTGAGCAGTTGGGTGCCACTGCGGTGCGCACCCGAGTCGAGCTTCACGCCGAGCAGTCCCAGTGCGTCGACGCCCACTCCGATGCGGCCTTCGCTGAATCCCGACTCGTAGCGCAACAGGAAGCCCTGGGCCCACTCTTCGGCCTTGGCCTGGGGAGCGCCGTGCTGGCGGAAGTCACGGTTCATGTAGAAGTTGCGTAGTTCCAGACTGGCCTTGCTGTCCTTGGCGAAGTCCGCCAGGGAAAGACCAGGCAAGCCGAAGGCGCCACCGGCCAGAAGCAGGCCGGCGGTGAAGGTGTTGCGATGCATGGTGAGTCCTCTGTTTCTTGTTGTTGGGGTAGGGCGGGAATAAAAAGGACGCGGTCCAAAGGAGCCAGGACCGCGCCACGCTCAACAGCCGGCGACGCGCGGGCGGCGCCGGTGGTGGGGGCTGTCAGTGCGCGGTCGTCCCCGCCATGCCGAGGCCTGTCTCGGCGCGCACGGCCTGGTCGGCGAAGCCCTGGCGGTCCCGCGCGGCCTGCGCGCTGCGGTCGAACCTGGACACCAGCACAATGACCAGGAAGGCCAGTGGCATGGAGAACAGCGCAGGGTGGTCATAGGGGAAGATCGCCTTGTCGTGGCCGAGCACCGTGACCCAGACGGTGGGCGAGAGGATCACCAGCGCCAGTGCGCTGACCAGCCCCGTGAGTCCGCCCCAGATGGCGCCGCGGGTGGTCAGGCCCTGCCAGTACATGGCCATGATCAGCACCGGGAAGTTGGCCGACGCGGCGATGCCGAAGGTGAGGCCGACCAGGAAGGCGATGTTCACCTGCTCGAAGAGAATGCCGAGGGTGATCGCCAGCAGGCCGAGGCCGAGTACGGCCAGGCGCGAGACCCGCATTTCCTGTGCTTCGCTGGCCTGGCCACGCTTGATCACGGTGACGTAGAGGTCGTGCGAGATGGCCGAGGCGCCGGCCAGGGTGAGCCCGGCGACCACCGCGAGAATGGTGGCGAAGGCCACGGCGGAGAGGAAGCCGAGGAACAGGTTGCCGCCCACGGCCTTGGCCAGGTGCATGGCCACCATGTTGCTGCCACCCACCAGGGCGCCGCCCAGCTTGCCGTCGACGAAGTACTGCGGGTCGGTGCCGACGATGACGATGGCGGCGAAGCCGAGCACGCAGACCACCAGGAAGAAGAATCCGATGAAGCCCGAGGCGTAGAACACCGATTTGCGCGCCTCGCGGGCGTTGGGCACGGTGAAGAAGCGCATCAGGATATGCGGCAGGCCGGCCAGGCCGAACACCAGGCCCAGCGCCATGGACGCCACGTTCACCGGGTTCGACAGCATGCTGCCGGGACCCATCAGGTTCCAGCCGCTGGCGTGGCTTTCCACGGCACGGCGCGCCAGGGTTTCCAGGCTGAAGTCGAACTGTGCCAGGGCCATCAGCATCAGGGTGGTGCCGCCGGCCAGCAGCAGGATGGCCTTGGTGATCTGCACCCAGGTGGTGGCGAGCATGCCGCCGAAGACCACGTAGACCAGCATGAGCAGGCCAACCAGCACCACTGCGACGCTGTAGTCCAGGCCGAACAGCAACTTGATCAACTGGCCTGCGCCGACCATCTGCAGCAACAGGTAGCAGCTCACCACCGTCAGCGAGCCGCAGGCCGCTAGGATGCGGATGCGGCGCTGGTCGAGGCGGAAAGAGACGATGTCGGCGAAGGTGTACTTGCCGAGGTTTCGCAGGCGCTCGGCCATCAGGAAGGTCAGCACCGGCCAGCCGATGAAGAAACCGGTGACGTAGATGACTCCGTCATAGCCCTTCGCAAAGATCAGGCTCGAAAGCCCCAGCAGGGTAGAGGCGGACATGTAGTCGCCGGCGATGGCTAGGCCGTTCTGCAAGCCTGTGATGCCGCCGCCAGCGGTGTAGAAGTCGTGGGTGGATTGGGTCCGCCGTGCCGCCCACCAGGTGATCAGCAAGGTGATGGCGACGAACAGGAGGAAGATGCCGATGGCGTGTAGGTTGGGTCCTGGTTGGCCGACTTCGCCGGCCTGCGCGAACAGGGGCAGTGCGGCCAGGCCGCCGATTGACGTGCGCTTCATTCCTGGCTCTCCTCGATGATGCTGTTGCCGAGACGGTCGAAATGGGTGTTGGCACGGTGCACGTACCAGCCGGTCAGCAGCCAGGTCGCCAGGATCAGCAGGGCGCCCAGCGGAATGCCGAGACTGAGGTGGCTGCCGGCGTAGAGCGGCAAGTGCAGGAGGTCCGGCCGTATGGCGGCCACCCCCATGAACAGGAAGTAACTCGCCAGTACCAGCAGCGTGAGCCACCAACTGGTGCGCGAGCGAGTTCGGGTGAGGGCGATGTACCTCGGGTCCTGCCGGATGCGGCGATAGTGTTCGGCGTGGTCTTCGGGTGTGGTGGACATGGTGCCTCCGCTTGTTTTTGTTGTAGGGCTGCCCGTCGACCCGCCTGGGAGGCGGGTCGTGAGGAAGGGAATTGGGGGGCGATCAGTGCCAGGCGTAGTCGCTGTAAAGCTCGCGCAGGGTTTTCTTGCTCACTTTGCCGGTGGCCGTGTGGGGCAGCTCATCCAGTCGTTCGCTGGCGTCGGGCAGCCACCATTTCGGCACCTTGCCCTCCAGGAAACGGATCAGCTCCTCGTGACTCGGCGCGGCATCCGTTTGGCGCGGTACCACCACCAGCAACGGGCGTTCGCTCCAGCGTGGATGGGCGACGCCGATCACTGCCGCTTCGGCCACTTGCGGATGGGCCATCACGGCGTTTTCGATTTCCACGGAGCAGATCCATTCGCCGCCGGACTTGATGACGTCCTTGATGCGGTCGGTGATCTGCATGTAGCCGTGCCGGTCGATGGTGGCCACGTCGCCGGTGTCGAACCAGTCCTCGGATGTGTCCTGACCGAAGTAACCACTGCGCACCCAAGGCCCGCGTACCTGTAGCGCGCCGGAAGCCTGGCCGTCGTGGGGCTGGAGGTTGCCGGCCTCGTCGACCAGGCGCATTTCCACCCCGAACAACGCTCGCCCGGACTTGAGCAATTGCGGGCCGCGTGCTCTGTCATCCAACTCGGCATACCACGGCTGGCAGCGGTTGTAGCTGCCCATGGGGCTCATTTCCGTCATGCCCCAGCCGTTCTCCAGGGCGACATTGTGCTGGGCCATGGCTTCGATCAGTGCCAGCGGGCAGGCGGCGCCGCCGCTGACGGCGCGCTTCAGTGTGGGCACGGCGATGCTGTGGGTGGTCAGGTACTGGCTGATGTTGGCCCAGAGCGTCGGGACGGCCAGGGAAAAGGTGACGCCTTCGTCGTTGATCAGCCGCACCATCGCCGCCGCGTCACTCACCTTGGGCCCCGGCAGGACCAGCTTGGCGCCCACCATGGCCGCGTTGTACGGCATGCCCCAGGCGTTGACGTGGAACATCGGCACCAGCGGCATCACCACGTCCATGGCGCGCAGGCCAACATTGTCGGCCATGTTCTGCGCCATGCCGTGGAGCACGGTGCTGCGGTGGCTGCTAAGTACGCCTTTCGGGTCGCCGGTGGTGCCCGAGGTGTAACAGAGGCCGCTGGCCCGTCGCTCATCGAGTTCCGGCCAGGCATAGCTGTCCGCCGCCTGCGCCAGCAGCGTTTCGTAGCTCAGCAGGTTGGGCAGGCTGCTGGCGGGCAGTTCGTCCTCGGCGCAGAGGGCGATGAAGCGCCGTACCGAAGGCAGTTCGTGCTGCAACGCTTCCACCAGGGGAATGAACTGCGGGTCGATGAACAGCAGATCGTCGGCGGCGTGCTGGATGATGTAGCGGATCTGTTCCGGGAACAATTTGGGATTGATGGTGTGGCATACGCGCCCCGAGCAGGGAATGGCGTAATGCAGTTCGAAGTGGCGATGGTCATTCCACGCCAGAGTGCCGACCCGTGCACCTGGCGGACAGTCCAGGGGTTCGAGGACGTTAGCCAGGCGAGCCACTCGTGCGAATGCCTCGGCATAGCGATAGCGGTGCACGCTGCCGTCGGCGAACAGAGAAACGATTTCGGTATCGGCCGCAACCTGAAGGGCATGCCGCATGATCGCGGTGATTCCCAGGTTGAAATTCATCATCAGGCCTTGCACGGGCAACCTCCTGCCTTCTTCTTGTTTGGGCATCGAGGCTGGCATCAGGTCGGTCACAGCCTCTCAACGGGGGAGGAGCAAGGGCTGTGCCAGACACTTTCGGTGAAGGGAGGTTATGAATTTAAAGCCAGTTGTTTCAAGGGGATAGGTGATTGGTGGGCCGATAGCCCGTCGTATGGCCCGCCCTCGTTTCACGTCTGTCGATTTCAGTTCTGTAATGATTTTTCAGGGATGAAATCTAGGCTGCGACTAGCAGCGGCATCCGTGGAACCGATGGGGGCTAGGCTGAGCGCCCCGCGCGCAGGCGCCGCCAAAGCGTTGTACGACTGATGCCCAATTGTCGCGCCGCTTCATCGAGGTCGCCGTCGCAGGCCTCCACCACACGACGCACATGGGCGATTTCGCTGGCTTTGGCGACGCTGCGCAGTGCCTGGCCCGACGTATCAGGCTGGTCTGCCGCCGCTATCTGGGCGCCGGACTCGAACAGTTCGGGAAACAGGGCGCGCAGGCCGTCCGGGTTGTCCTGATCGTTGTCACCGAGGGCCTGCGCGGACAACG
The DNA here is from genome assembly GCF_042656385.1 of Pseudomonas sp. GCM10022186. Classification (NCBI taxonomy): domain Bacteria; kingdom Pseudomonadati; phylum Pseudomonadota; class Gammaproteobacteria; order Pseudomonadales; family Pseudomonadaceae; genus Pseudomonas; species Pseudomonas sp. GCM10022186. The sequence goes on along the minus strand of NZ_JBHSOU010000032.1, from coordinate 36,148 downwards.
CCGCGCGCTCCACCAGGTTCTCCAGCTCGCGGATGTTGCCGGGCCAGCGGTGTGCCTTGAGGCGCGGCATGAGCTGATCCAGCAGCGCCTGGCCAGCGCTGGCCGCCGCTACCGGAAGCGCAAGCCGGCCGAGGATGGCGCCGGCCAGCAGGCGAATATCCCCAGTGCGTTCGCGCAGGGGCGGTACTGCCAGGCGGAGGATGTTCAGGCGGTAGTAGAGGTCCTCACGGAAGCGGCCATCGGCAATTCGGCCGCGCAGGTCGCAATGGGTCGCGGCGACGACGCGGATGTCCACCGGGGTCGGCTCCGAGGCGCCGAGGCGCAGCACTTCGCGCTCCTGTAGCACACGCAGGAGCCGGGTCTGCAAGGTCACTGGCATATCACCAATCTCGTCGAGAAACAGAGTGCCGGTATGCGCCGCCTCGATCAGGCCCGACTTGCCGCCCTTGCGCGAGCCGGTGAAGGCGCCTTCCTCGTAGCCGAAAAGTTCGCTTTCCAGCAGCGCTTCTGGGAACGCCGCGCAGTTGATCGCCACGAACGGCCCCGCCTGGCGCTGGCCGGCGTTGTGTAGGCTCTGCGCGAGCAGCTCCTTGCCGGTGCCGCTTTCACCGGTAATCAGTACGGTGGAGTCCGTGTCGGCATAGCGCCGAGCCAGTTCTAGCAGGGCACGAAAATCGGCGGCCTGCCCGAGGAGCTGGTCGAAGTGGTAGCGCGCGGTGAACTGACGGGGGCGCGCCTGACTGCGGATACGGCGGTCGGCGCGCTGGATGGCGTTCGTCTCCTGGCAGGAGATCACCACACCGTCGGGTTTGCCATGCTCGATGATCGGCGTGACATTGGCGACCAGGGTGCGGGTGCCGACGCGGACCAGCCGGCTCTCCTCGCTTTCGCCCTGGTTTAGGCTGCTGCTGATGTCGAGTTCCGGCATCAGCTCGGCGAGAGGACGCTGCCTTGCCCACTCGACGGAAATGCCGAGCAAATGCGCCATACGCGGATTGATCGATTGCACGATGCCATCGGCGTCAACGGCGATCACGCCATCGCTGAGGTTGCGCAGCACCGCGCTCAGGCGCTGCTGCTGGATCAGCGCCTGTGTACGGCTGCGGCAGATCGCCAGCGCTTCGTCCAGCGTCCGGCGCACCGCGTCGGCATTTAACGCCAGCACACCCTGGGCGCCGGCCGCTTCGGCCACTTCCACTGCTGTGGAAGAGCCCACTATCACCCGATAGCCCTCATCCACCAGTTCGCGAATGCGCTGACGTGCCTCGTCGAAGCTGGTGTAAGTCGCCTGACGGAGGTCGACGGTGAACAGTGACGCCATCGCGTCCAGTTCCGGGTGAGCCTGCTGGAAGCTGACGATGCCTACCTTGGTGGCCCGCGCCCTGGCCATGTCCAGGGCGCGGATGAGGTCGTACTCGCCCATGCGGATGGACAGGATGGTGGTGCCGATATGGCGCCGCAGGTAATCAGCGGTGGCCCCGGAGCAGATGATCAGGTCAACGTCCTCGCGGCTTTCCAGCTCCATGCCAGTACGCCGCAGTTCGGTGACCGTCGTCTCGACGATTTCGACCTGGGCGCGCTGGTGATAGTCTGGCACCACCTGCTGGACGATCCGCGCCATACGGCTGGCCCCCTCAGGCGCGCGCAGATGGGTGATGAGGGCGACGACTCGGGGTAGATACTGCGCATCTGGCATGGTCGGGTCCGCTGGTGTTCTGGCTTTTCTAGCCTGAAACAAAGATTTCAGATCTGCAATGAGCAAGGGGGCTGATAAGTTAGGATAGGCTTCAAGATTCTCCATAAAGCGTTGTTATTAAAGGATTTATAAGAATTTATAGTGAACTGGAATAGCTCTTGCTCTCTCGCTCGTAAGTCATCACCCGTGAGCAAGAGCTGCCGATGTATAGCATTCCCTCCGCAGGATCCGGCCCGTACCGGATCGACATTCCAGACGCCCTGGCGCCGCTGGCTGAATTTCTCGCCCAGCAGGTCGGCTGTGAGCGTGTCCAGATCGAAAGCTGCGAACGCCTGTCGGGCGGTGCCATCCAGGAAAACTGGCTACTGAAGGCCAGGTTGTCCTCGGGCTCCTGGCAAGCCGAGCGGCGCTGGGTTCTGCGCACCGATGCGCCGTCCACGGTGGCGGTCAGCATGGACCGGGCGCAGGAGTTCGCCGTGTTGCAGGCGGTGCACCAGGCAGGTGTGAAGGCGCCGGAACCGCTCTGGCTGTGCCGTGATACGCAGGTGATCGGGCGCGATTTCTTCGTCATGCAGGCGCTCGGCGGTACGGCCAGCGGCCATGGCCTCACCACCGATCCCGCCCTTGAGCCAACCCGCGCAGCGCTTTGTGGCGAACTGGGCGAAAGCCTGGCGCTGCTGCACCGGATCACGCCTGAACATCCGGCGCTCGACTTCCTGCCGGCCGCCGCTGCCGACCCGGTACAGGCGAGCATCGACCAGTACCGGAGCTACCTCGACGCACTGCCGGGCAGTCACCCGGTCATCGAGTGGGGGCTGCGCTGGTGCGAACTGAACCGCCCCGCGCCGGTCCCCTCGCGGCTGATTCACCGGGATTACCGCACCGGCAATTACATGGTGGACCGGGGACGGCTGGCGGGTGTGCTCGATTGGGAGTTCACCGGTTGGGGCGACCCTCGCGAGGACCTCGGCTGGTTTACCGCACGCTGCTGGCGGTTCGCCCGTCCAGACCGGCTGGCGGGCGGAGTGGGGGAGTTGGGTGACTTCCTCGACGGCTACGCAGCGGTGTCCGGCTATCGTCCCGGCGCCGAGGAGCTGCGCTTCTGGCAACTGATGGCCCACCTGCGCTGGGCGGTGGTTGCGCTACAGCAGGCGCAGCGTCACCTGACCGGACAGCAGACGTCCCTGGAACTGGCACTGACTGGACGCATGGTGCCGGAGCTGGAGCACGAAATCCTCATCCTCAGTGGAGCCACTTCATGACTGCGCCGAACGCAACCGAACTCTTGGCCACTGCCCGCGGCTTGCTTCTCGAAAAGCTTCTGCCGGCACTACCCGCCAGCCTTGCGTACGACTGCCGGATGATCGCCAGCGCCATGGCCATCGCCGCACGTGAGATCGAGCGGGGTAATAGCGCTGCTGACCTCGAATGCGAAGCCCTGGCGCAGGTACTGGAACCGCGCGGATTGGCAGGGCTGACTCGGGACGACGCACTGGCGTTGCTAGCGCAGTTCATTCGCCAGGGCATCTTCGATCAGCCCGGAGGCGAACAGGCGCGCTTGTTGGATGCGCTTGCGGCCATCACCCGGGCGCGCCTCGGCATCAGCAATCCCAAGGTGCTCAACGATGCACGCTGACTCCGACGTCCGGCGGCGCCGTTGCTACCTGGTCAGGCACGGGCACGTCGACTACTTCGACGCACAGGGGCGGCCACTGGACCCGCGGACCGTGGCGCTTTCGCGCACGGGCACGCAGCAGGCGTGGGCGCTCGGGCAGGTCTTGCAGGATGTTCCGTTCGACCGGGTGCTGTGCTCCGACTATCCACGTGCCAGGCAGACGCTCGACCTGCTCTTGCAGGGGAATCAGGTCCCGGTGGAGTCCATGCCCGAGCTTCGTGAGATTCGCGCGGGACGCCTGCGCGAGATTCCGGTCGAAGCGCTTCGGGAGCAGGTGGTTGGCGCATACCGTGCAGCGGGCACCGTCGGGGCGCGCTTCCTCGGCGGTGAGCGTTGGGACGATTTTCAGCGCCGCGTACTCAGCCTGTTCTTCGAACTGCTGCAGGACCCGGCCTGGGACAGCGCCCTGATCGTCAGCCATGACGCGGTCAATCGCATCCTGCTGGGCTGGGCGGCGGGCCTGGGGCTCGCCGGTATCGCCGCCTTCGAGCAGGACACCGCCTGCCTCAACGTTCTCGACATCGATATGTGTGGCGACCAGGTAGTGAGCGCCCTCATTCGCACGCTCAATTTCACCCCCTACGACCCACTCAAGGCCGGTATCCACGGCACCGTGCTGGAAAACCTCTTCCTGGCCATCGAACCGGCCGGGCTGAGGGTTTGAACCTTTTCACCACAGGAAATCACCCATGAACTTTGCGCTTTCGGATGACCTTCTAGACCTGCAGGCCCGAGTACGGGAATTCATCGCCACGGAGATCATCCCGCTGGAGAACGACCCCCGACAAACGCCGCACGGTCCATCCGGCGAGCTACGTCAGGAACTGGTTGCGAAGGCCCGCGCACGTGGCCTGCTGACGCCGCATGCCTCTCGCGAAATGGGCGGGTTGGGACTGTCCCACACCGCCAAGGCGATCGTGTTCGAGGAGGCCGCCTATTCACCACTCGGCCCGACCGCGATGAACATCCATGCCCCCGACGAGGGCAACATCCACTTGATGGAAGTCGTGGCGACCGAGGCGCAGAAGGATCGCTGGTTGCGCCCACTGGTGCAGGGCCATATCCGCTCCTGCTTCGCCATGACCGAGCCGGCGCCAGGCGCTGGCTCCGATCCGTCGATGCTGGCCACTACGGCCGTGCGCGACGGCGACGATTACCTCATCAATGGTCACAAGTGGCTGATCACCGGCGCGGAGGGTGCCAGCTTCGCCATCGTCATGGCGCGTACCGAGGACGGCAACGCGACTATGTTCCTGACTGATACCGACCGCCCCGGATTCATCCTCGAACGCATGATGGACTCCCTGGATAGCTGCTTCACTGGTGGCCATGCGGTGCTGCGTTTCGAGAACCTGCGGGTGCCCGCCAGTGATGTGCTGGGCGAGGTTGGCAAGGGTTTCCGCTATGCGCAGGTACGGCTCGCGCCTGCGCGCCTGACCCACTGCATGCGCTGGCTGGGGCAGGCGCGTCGCGCCCATGACGTGGCCTGTGCTTACGCCAGCCGTCGCGAATCGTTTGGCAAGGTGTTGGGCGAGCACCAGGGCGTCGGTTTCATGCTTGCCGATAACGAGATGGACCTGCTCACGACGCGCCTCGCCATCTGGCATTGCGCCTGGGTATTGGACCAGGGGGAACGCGGGAATTCCGAGTCGAGCATGGCCAAGGTGATCAGCTCCGAAGGCATCTGGAGAGTGATCGATCGCAGCGTGCAGGTGCTGGGTGGCCAGGGCGTCACCAGCGAAGCAATCGTCGACCGCATTTTCCGCGACGCGCGTGGCTTCAGGATCTACGACGGCCCCAACGAAGTGCATCGCATGAGTCTGGCGCGCAAAATCCTCGCGCGCGTGCAAGGCGGTGCCCAATGAGTCGTTCTCCGCTGCTGGCTTTCGACCTGCGCGGGAAGCGTGCCCTGGTGACCGGCGCGTCCAGTGGATTGGGCCGGCACTTCGCGCGGGTGCTGGCCGCAGCTGGTGCTCGCGTCGCCGTCGCAGCGCGGCGGGTAGAGCGCCTGGATGAACTGGTCAGCGATATCCGTTTCAACGATCACGAGGCCAGGGCCTATTCATTGGACGTGACTGCCCGCGCATCGGTGGTGGAGTGCCTGGATGCGATCCAGGCGGACTTCGGCGGGCTGGACATCGTCGTCAACAATGCCGGAGTCAGCGATACGAAGCGCGTCCTCGACTATCGCGATGAAGACTGGGACGCCGTTCTCGATACCAACCTGAAAGGCGCCTGGATGGTCGCGCAGGAGGCTGCTCGGAGGATGGTCGAGGCGGGGCAGGGTGGCAGCCTGATCAACGTCACGTCGATCCTCGCATCGCGCGTGGGCGGGGGCGTTGGTCCGTACTGCGCCGCGAAGGCCGGCCTCAGCCACCTGACCCGCTCCATGGCACTGGAACTGGCGCGCTTCGGAATTCGCGTCAACGCCCTCGCGCCGGGGTACGTGGTGACTGAAATCAACGATGGATTCCTCGCCAGCGAGGCGGGCGAGCGCCTGAGAGCGCGCGTACCGTCGCGGCGTTTCTGCACCTATGAAGACCTGGAGGGGGCGTTGCTGCTTCTGGCTTCCGACGCCGGGCGGGGCATGAACGGGGCCGAGATCGTAGTGGACGGAGGACATGCCTGCTCGGGTCTGTGACGAAGGATGCGATGCCCGCTGGGCATCGCACCTCCCGGTGGGATCAGGCCGTCAGCACGACCTTGCCGATGTGGCCGCCGGTATCGAGCAGACGATGAGCATCGCTGGCTTGCCGTAGGCTGAAAGTGGCGCTGACCCGAGGCTTGACCCGACCGGACTCGATCAGCGGCCAGACGTGAGCCTGCAGCTCCGCCATGATTGCAGCCTTCTCCTCGTGGCTGCGTGAACGCAAGGTAGAGCCGAGGTGAGTGAGGTGCTTGGTCAACATGGGGAAGAGGTCGACGTTCTGGGCCGGCCCCTTCAGCAGGCCAATCTGTACGATGCGTCCGTTCATGGCGGCGACTTGATAGTTCCGGCTCACGTAGTCACCGCCGATGATGTCGACCACCACGTCCACGCCTTTGCCAGCCGTGGCGGCCAGCGCGGCCTCAACGAAATCCTCTGTCTGATAGTTGATGGCGACGTCGGCACCCAGGGCCAGGCTGGCCTGACGCTGCTCTTCGTTGCGGATGGTGGTGATCACAGTGGAGGCGCCGAATGCACGAGCCAGCATGGTCGCGGTGGTGCCGATACCGGAGGCGCCTCCGTGGATCAGCACACTGTCGCCTGCCTTGAACTGCCCGCGTTGGAACAGGTTGGTCCAGACCGTCATGAAGGTTTCCAGCAGGGCGGCCGCCTCGGTGAGTTCCAAGCCCTTCGGCAATGGCAGTGCGTTGCGTTCGTCGGCCACCGCATATTCGGCGTAGCCTCCACCGGGAATCAGCGCCATCACCTGCTCGCCAATACGCAGTCGGGTCACGCCTTCGCCCAGCGCCACGACTTCACCAGCGACCTCCAGGCCAGGGATATCCGAGGCACCGGGCGGCGGGTCGTACAGACCCTTGCGCTGGAGTACGTCAGGGCCGTTGACGCCGGCGGCCCGGACCCGGATCAGGACCTCTCGACCCCGTGGTGCGGGCGTGGGGCGGAGGGTCGGCAGCAGGACTTCCGGCCCGCCCGGCTGGCTGATCTCGATGGCGGTCATATGCTGGGGGATAGGTGGATTGTGCATGTCATGAATCTCGATGACGGGAGATGCCGAGCATCGTAGGAGCGCGGACTAGCAACGTCGCGCAGTGTTTTCACAAGCCCTGTTTGCAGGAATGCAGCAGGAGGAAGGCGAGATGAACTGGAACGATGCAAGAGTGTTCCTGGCGATGACCCGGCAGCAGACGCTGCGTGGCGCCGCGCGGGAACTGAACGTGGACCAGGCGACGGTGAGCCGGCGGATCGCCGCCATGGAACAGTCGCTCGGTTCGACCCTGTTCCTGCGCACCTCCAGCGGCTTCCAGTTGACCGGGGTAGGAGAAACCGTTCTGGAGGCGGCCGAGCGTATGGAAACCGCAGCCTTTGAGCTGGTGCGTCGGGCGCAAGGGCGTGACAGGGCGCTCTCCGGCGAAGTGCGGGTAACCACCACCGACTCACTGGCCATCGATTTCGTGATCCCTGCCATGGCGCGTGTGCACGCCCGCTATCCGGATGTGAGGGTCAATCTCAACAGCTCATCGGACTTGCTCAACCTCGCTCGTCGTGAAGCCGATATCGCCATCCGCACACTCAAGCCGGACAACCCGGACTTAGTGGTACGGCGCCTGGCTAGTTGGCCCATGGGGCTATTCGCTTCGGCAGAATACCTCGAAGCCCATGGCACTCCCGAACCCGGCAACGGGTTCCTGGGGCACGACCTGGTAATGTACGAACCCCACTTGGCCGAAGGCCGCGACGTGACCCTGGTGGGCGAGTCGGCCGCATCCGGCCGGATCGTTACCGCAGTGAATTCCAGCGTTATGGTCCGAAACGCCATTGCTGCTGGTCTGGGCGTGGGCGAGCTTCCCTTGTACATGGGGGCGCAGGACGGCCTAGTCCGCGTCTGGCCCACTCGCGCACGGGGTCACCCTTACGAGGTGTGGATGGTCACTCACGGCGACCTCCGTCATACCGCGAAGATCCGCGTGGTGATAGAGGCAGTTTTGATGGCTTTTGAGGGAGCGGCAGCGCCTGATCTGTGAATCACGAAGCTCACTAAACAGCCCTCTCTCCATGACGGAATGACCTTGGCGCTGGGCATGGGCGCTGCACGAATATGGCTGCTTCTGGCCGTTCTCTGCCAGTTGCCTCTTCGGCGTATACGGATCATTTCGAATGCAAACAGTGAACAGTACGAACCTAATTGACCCGTACGCGGCAATGTAACTAGCGCTCACGTGCGATGCAAATTGCACCCTGTGCTAATCCAGAGCAGATCAGGTTGAGCGGTTTGGCCAGCCGTCGGGCCCTTTGCGTTCACGCTCGACTACAACGTTGACCATGATGAAGGGTTCGCGGTCCGGGCCGCCTTGTGCGCGCTCGGCAATCCCGGTGGCCCAATCTCCAGTCCAAAGGCCTATGACGTCTTCGAGTAGCCAGGTAGGGACCGGTTTCCTGAGCAGCCTTTACTGCATGCCAGCGCAATAGCGCCGTTTAAGCTCCTTACGAAGGTTAGGTGCGGAGCGGACAAGGTGTGAGTCAGCGCGAAAGGCTTGACAAGCAATTGCGAATAAGAATCGCTATAAATTATGTTGAAAAGATAATTCGCCTAATTTCCATATAAATGGCACAAGGCGGTACGCCATGCGCGAGCCTAACCAACTGTACGTGCTCAGATTGCGAGCGACAGACCGCGGTAACTCCTCCACCGCTTTCGCCAGTTTCTGCCACATGTCTGGGAGCAGAACGCAAGACGTAATACCCATTCGCTTACGGTCATTCCACGTAGAGTGATGAAGAGTCGCACACGCTCTCACGTGGCACCTATCCAAGTAAAAGGGAGGCAGGGTAGAGTCATTTCAATGTTGCACTGATATCAAGCTTGAGCTGCGTGCCTGCGAGGTTCCTTTCGTCTTGGTGCGCACGCTTCAGTTTGCGCAAGCGTGCGAAAGCAAGGAGGCAGGGTCAGCGAATACCATGGGATACGTTGGTTCAAAACGGACTTTCAGGTCCAAACGCCAGAAGACAACAAGCATTGGGCGGATGATGATCTGCGCCTGTTGAGCCCCCGACGTCCGATTGTCAATGGCGCACCTGATGAGGCTGATACGGACCTGGCGTATGCCCTGGAGGTCGCTCAGGGGCGGGGCGTCAGGCTGGCGGCCGGTGGGCTTGATCGAGCAGATACGGCGACAGCGGTGCTGGATATCATGGAAGGGTCAGCAGAGGCGTTTAAACGTCGCTTCGACAAGTATCACTTTTAGTGCCGAGCATTAGGTCGACTGAAGCTGAACACTGAGTGAAAGCGAAAGGGAGATCCGTTTGAGTACTGTGGATTGGGGAGCCTGACCGGAAAAACTGTGGGTATTGTCAAAGCATATGGCTATGGCGACGAATTCCTCAGTGCTACCAATTTCGATCGGCCTGAGGTTTCCCAGATCCTGCAAAACATCAAGAAACTGGTCCTCGGCCGGATCGATTTGACCCTAGAGGACGAGACAGTTGCTCGTTGGATCATCAAGCACAATGACCCCAACCTTATGCAACAGATCGAGTTCACCCATAACAGCTTGTCCAGCCAGCAGATGCACGTGACCAGCAGTTTGAAGAATCCGCGCCATCAGGCAATCATCGACACGTTCAATAAGGGGCTGGCGACAATCAAGGCGAATGGCACCTTCGACGATATTTTGCGGGAGAACGGTCTGAAGTAATTACCACCCACGATCGAAAGCGTTCAGCTTCTCCTCGTGGGTTCTCATGAGTGTCTCAACCCGATTGACGCAGGAGCGTTGCGCGATGGTCCACGCGAGTCAGTCTTCTTGAGCCTTCCTGATTCGATACGCAATCGTGCCGATGATCGCAATCGCCAAGGGCGCTACGTAGAGACCTGCATCTTTGGGCGAAAGGTCGACCCCCAGGCCGTGAAGGCCCTCATAGAGCAGCTTAAACAGGCTCAGCAGGTAATAGCTGATGGCGATGATCGAAAGCCCTTCCACAGCTTTCTGAATCTTGATTTGGGTGGTCGCTCTAGCGTTCAGACTCTGCAAGATGGCGCTGTTCTGCTCCTCCACCTCAACCTGCACTCGGGCCTGGAGCAACTCGCCGAGGTTCGCAACGCTGTCGCTCAGGCGTTCCAGACGTTGATGGGTGGCGGAGCAATAGCGAAGGGTGGGTTTGAATCTGCGCTCAATGAAAATGCCCAGACGTTGGCATCCCTGCACGTGAGATTCCCGTAGTTCTGCAATGCGCTCGAACACGATCTGGGAATAGGCTTCCGCCGCGCTGAAACGCTGGCGGGTTCTGGCGGTATGGCGGACGATTCGTGCCGATAGGGCCGAGATGCGCTTAAGGATTTGCCTGGCGTCGGTGCCACTGGTGTTGGCGTTCTCGTCAGACAGGACGGTGAGTTCTCGCTCGAACTCTCTCAGCTGGCTGGACACTTCCTTGGCGACGGGCAGGGTGAGCGAGGCCATCATCCGGTAGGTTTCAATTTCCAGTAAGCGTCGCACCATCCGGCCCAGGCGGTAGGCATTCAGGGACCGATTTATCAGGAGGATCCGGTTGATGTTGCGTTCGGACAGGCGGAAATCGCTCCACACCACGGCGTCACCTGCGCCGATCTGGGAACCGGACGGGTCCTTGAAGCCATACCGGGCCGTGTGACCCTCCCAGTTCTCCGCGGCTTCCACCAGGATCTGAGTGCACTCCACGATCAGGTGCTCGTGGCCCGCTACCAGCGACGCCAAGCAGTTAGGAATCGCTGGCCAGAATTCGCTTCCAGCGGACTTGGGTACGACCAGGGTCAGGGAGAGAAACTCGGTGTGGCGTTCCCATTTCATTGAGAATCCACCCAGCGTCAGGAGTCCTTGCGATGGGCCTTGTTTAGCAGTATCTCCGCCCTCGGCTTCGAGTTTCCGGACTATCCGATCGAGCGCGTTTCCTTCCTCGAGCAGTGCCATGTGGAAGACATGGGCTGGTTCGTTGAAGTAGATGGAAGGGCGTGCGTGCAGCTCATTGTGCAAATCGACTCTCATGGGATGCATGGCGGGCCACCTGCTGGGAAGGGTTTGTCGGGTCAGCGTTTAGCCGCTCCAATGGCGCCAGTGATCATGGAGGTGAGCTGGTCCACGATCTCTTGGGAGGACACAGCCGACTCGCCGTCATCCCAGAGGGGAAGGCTCTGAAGCATGCCAATGATGGCGTTGACCAATACCTGCATTCCGTTACTCGAGCAGGGCTGCTTCGGTAGTTCATGAGAGATGACCGATTCGAAGCATTGCGCATACTGCCTGCGCAGAGCCGCGATGCGTTCACGTTGCTCAGGCGTGAGGTTGATGGACTCACGGTCGACCAACATCAAACGTTTCCTCTCCCGGGACTGAAAATTCACGAAGGCCTGGACGAACAGACGCAGCCGGGATTGCGAGGTGCTGCCACGTTTCAGTGTGAAACGCGTTTCGCTCAGCAAATCGTCTAGCGCTTCCTCCATCAACTCGAACAACAGGCTTTGCTTGTTCTCGATGTGGTTGTAGATCGACCCTGCCTGGACTCCCAGATGAGCAGCGAGATCGCGCAAGCTGGTCGACTGGTAACCATTGGTGCTGAAGAGATCCAGCGCGGTCTGGCGAAGCCGCTCCTGGGTGGTCGGCCGTTGGTGGAGCGTACTCATCTGGTTCATGGGGCATCCTCTGGTCTGGCTGACAGGGGAGAACGCACCACTCGTTTCCTGGAAACATGCTGTTTGGCCAGGGCTGGAGCGGCGCGGGCGCTAACTCATCTCTGGATTTGCCGCACATACTCGAGCAGAGCGTCGAGTGGGTGTCGCAGGTTGCGATGTTGTAGGCGACTGACCTGGGAGCGGCAGGAGTAGCCGTCTGCCAGGACTAGCGCGGGGTCAGGTTCGGCGGCGATGCGTGGCCCCCAAGAACTTTCGAAAATCGTTACGGAGGTCTCGTGATTGCGAGCCTCGTGGCCATAGGTGCCGGACATCCCGCAGCAGCCAACGCTCGGCAGCTCGAGCTTGAGTTGGAAGCGGGCGAACAGTCGCCGCCACTGCTCCATGCTGGAGGGGCTATTGGTGCGCTCAGTGCAATGTCCAAGCAGCTTGAATAGGGGTGTTTGCAGAACAGGTGTCGGGAGTTCGGGAAGTTTGGCCTCGAGCAACCATTCCTGAGGCAGTAGGACAGTGGGGCAACGCTCGGCGCCGAGCACCTTGGCGTACTCTTGGCGATAGACCAGCGTCATCGCCGGGTCGAGGCCCACCAGGCTGATGCCGTATCTCTGTAGGTCGAGTAGCCGGCTTGCATTCCTGCGGGCGGCTTTCTCGAAGGTACCGAGGAAACCCTGTACATGCAGTGGTTTGCCGTTCGGCAGGAACGGGGCCAGGTAGACCCTGTGCCCCAGACGTGAAAACAGCTCCACCCAGGCAGCGAAGGTTTCGGTGTCGAAGTAGCGGGTGAAGGCATCCTGAACGAGTACGACGCTTCGAGCTCGTTCCGTTGCGTCGAGCTCGGCCAGTGTGCTGGGCGTAGCTAGCCGGACCTGCCACTGGTCGAGAACCGGACGCAGATCAAAGCGACTGAGTAACGGGCTGTCGACCATTCCCGCGTATTTGCGCAGCAACGCCTGGACAGGACGTGCTCCCATGACCGCGTTGTACAACGCAGGGACCCGCGCGAGATAGGGAATCGTGAATTCCAGCGAGCCAATCAGATAGTCTTTCAGGGGCCTCAGGTACCGCCCGTGATACAGCTCGAGGAAGCGGGAGCGGAACTCGGGGACGTTGACCTTGATGGGGCATTGGCCTGCGCACGACTTGCACGCCAGGCACCCGGCCATGGCGTCATACACCTCGTGCGAGAAGTCGTCCTGGCCCCGATGTCGTGCCCAGGAGTTACGTAACCGTCGCGGAAAACTGCTGAGGAAATTACCTTGTCGTACGCGCGTAGCGGCGGCGAGAACATCCACGCCGGCAGCACCTTGCAGACGTAGCCATTCCCGGATAAGTGAGGCACGTCCTTTGGGTGACTGTGCGCGTTGGCGAGTGGCCTTCCACGACGGGCACATGGCGTCATCCGGATCGTAGTTGTAGCAGGCGCCGTTGCCATTGCAGTAGACCGCGGTGTCGTAACTCTGCCAGACCCGTTCTTCGATCTGTCGGTCGTGTTGGCCACGCGTTTCCACTTCATCGACGCCCAGCAGATGTCCTGCTGGCGGCGTCGCGATCTTGCCCGGATTGAGCTGGTTGTGTGGATCGAAGGCAGCCTTGATTTCCTGCAGGACGGGGTACAGCGGCCCAAAGAATTCTGGGGCATAGGCCGAGCGCAGCCCCTTGCCGTGCTCGCCCCAAAGAAGGCCCTTGTACTTTTGGGTCAGTGCGACCACTTCATCGGTGATTTCCCGGACCAGGACTTCTTGCTCGGGATCACGCATGTCGATGGCGGGTCGCACATGCAGCACGCCAGCGTCGACATGGCCGAACATGCCATAAGTGAGGTTGCGCCGGTCCAGCGCCTGGCGGAATTCAGCGATGAAATCGGCCAGGTGTTCAGGCGGTACCGCGGTGTCTTCGACAAAGGGAATCGGACGCTTGTTGCCCTTGAGGTTGCCGAGCAGTCCAACGGACTTCTTGCGCATGCTCCAGATGCTCTTCACGGCCGCGTCGCCGAATGCGGTCGTGTGGCCCAGCCTGCTGCTGTTCTGTCCGGCCGTCTGCAGCTGCGTGGTCACTCGATCCAGTTTTGCCTGGAGCGCGATGGCATCCTCGGCGATGAATTCGACGAGGTTGATCCCCTGAATAGGCTGGTCGCCACGTTCCGGAAAATACTCGGCGACCTGGGTCCAGATGATGTCCTGCCTAGCGAGCTGAAGGATCTTCGAATCGACGGTTTCTATCGACGCCGCGTCCAGGGCCATCAGCGACGGTGCATCGCGCAATGCCGCGTCAAAGCTGGCATAGCTGACATTCATCAGGGCGCTGTATTTGGGGATCGGCAGCACGCGGATCTTCGCGTCGACGATGAAGCCCAGTGTGCCCTCCGAGCCGCAGAGCACGGCGTTCAGGTCGAGGCGGCCCTGGTCGTCGTGCAGGTGGGCTAGGTCATAGCCGGTCAGGCAGCGGTTCAGTTTCGGGAAGCGCTCGGCGATCAGCTGCCGATGAGTGCGGCTGACCTCGTCGAGCAGGCGGTGGATGCGACCGATCTCGTCGTCACGCTGCTTGCAGGATTCGAGTTCGTTCTCTTCCAGTGGCTGAGAGCGCCAGTAGGTCCCGCCGAGTAGCACGGTGCCGAGTTCGAGCACGTGATCGCGAGTCTTGCCGTACAGGCACGAACCTTGGCCGCTGGCGTCCGTGTTGATCATTCCGCCGATGGTGGCGCGGTTGGACGTCGACAGTTCGGGGGCAAAGAACAGCCCGTGCTTCTTCAGCTCGGCATTGAGCTGATCCTTGACCACCCCACCTTGTACCCGTGCCCAGCCCTGAATCGGGTCGATTTCGATCACTTGGTTCATGTGTCGCGAGATGTCGACCACCAGGCCATCGCTCAGGGACTGGCCATTGGTGCCGGTGCCGCCACCGCGTGGCGCCAGGGACAGTTTCGCGAACTGGGGCAGAGCGGCAAGACGGGCGACAAGCTGTACGTCTTCACGGTTGCGGGGAAAGACAACCGCTTGTGGAAGACGTTGGTAGATCGAGTTATCCGTCGAAAGGACGGTTCGATCACCGTAGTAGGTCGATACTTCGCCAATAAAGCCTTCGGCCTCAAGCGTGTTGAGGAAGGAGAAGTACAGGTCGTCAGTAGAGGAGGGCGGGGCCAGGCGCGAAATCATCACGAGATACCTACACGGGGCATTACTGCCATCCAGCGAGTCGACGGACCGAACTTGCAGGGCAGCATTCGGGGTTGACCAAATGTAAGACAACAGTCATCTTACGTAAAGAGGCTTAACCAACGGAGGTATGCTGTGGAAGCGCAATCGGTTGTGATCGTAGGTGGTGCGTCTGGTCTGGGTCTGGTCACCGCAAAGCTGATGCTGGAGCGGGGAGCCAAACAGGTCGGCTTGATTGATCGTAACGAGCAGCTGCTGGAAGAAACCACGGCTTCTCTCCGGGCCAATGGGTACCGGGTGGCGACGGCAGTGGGCGATATTTCTCGCCAGGAAAGCGCCCATGCGGCCTTTCAGAAGATGGTCGATGCCTTTGGTCGGGTTGATTGCCTGATCAACAGCGCCGCTATCTATCCGCGTAAGAACATCCTGGAAATCACGGATGACGAGTGGGATCTGGAAAATGCCGTGAACATCAAGGGCACCTACCACATGATGGTGGCGGCGGTTCAGCACATGAAGCAGTTCGTCGCGGCGCCTACGGTAACTGGTCGCATCGTTAATGTGACCTCGGTCGATGCCTTCAAAGCGCACCCGCAGAATGCCCACTATGCCGCCACCAAGGCTGCAGTGGTCAGCCTGACTAAGTCCTTCGCCCAGGCCTGTGCCCCGGATCAGATTCTGGTGAACTCCGTTGCTCCGGCGGGCTTCGCCACCGAGCGTGCCAAGCAGTTGGGCTTCCTGGGCGAACTGGCCAGCGCCAACCCGCTGGGGCGTGCGGCCGAGCCGACCGAGATCGCGGAGTGGATCGTGATGATGGCCAGCAGTCGTAACACCTACGCGACCGGCGAAAACGTCATCGTCAGCGGGGGCTACATCTATGCCTGAGTCCGTCTCCATGTTGCCGGCCAGCTACAGAACTGCGCTGGTCACCGGCGCGACCAGCGGCATCGGTCGCGCGATCGTCATCGCCCTGCGGGCTGCCGGCCTGCAGGTGCTGGCCGTTGGTCGAAACCAGGCTCTGCTGGAAGAGCTCCAGGGCGAGTGCGGTGCCCTGCCGGTTCCTCTGGATGTGCGCCAGACGCAGGAGTTTGCTGCCCTACTGGAGCAATACCAAGTCGACGTGCTGGTGAACAACGCGGGTGTGCTGTCTTCACGTGCGGCGTTCCAGGAGATGGATGCCGCCGAGATCGACAACATGTTCGATATCAACCTGAAGGCGCCACTGCACCTCGCTCGGCAGGTGCTGCCGGGCATGGTCAGCCGCGGCCATGGCCATCTGTTCTTCATCGGCTCTAGTGCTGGGCGGGCTCCCCATCCCGGCGCTGCAGTCTATGGTGCGTCCAAGGCGGGAATCAGCCTGTTCTGTGATGCCCTGCGGTGCGATCTGCTGGGCAGTGGTGTGCGGGTCACCGAGATCGCTCCAGGTCGTGTGCAGACGCAGTTGTACAAGTCCGCCATGGGGATGGATGCCGCGAGCAAGGAATTGTACGACGGCTATCTGTCGATCAATCCGGAAGACATTGCCAGCCTCCTGCTGGCGGCCCTGAAGCTGCCCGAACAGGTGGATGTGTCGCGTCTCGAGGTATTTCCGACGGCTCAGGCCGTGGGTGGTTCTCGGATGGTTAAAACCGGCTGAGTGGTATGAGAGCCGGGTTGGGGAGTGCAGGGCGCTCTCCTGTGGCATTTCGACTGAATGCCTCGCTTGGCGGGGCTTTCAGTCTGTTGGTTGAGGTTGCTCGGTGCAGGTAAGGCGGAAGAAAAAGTAGGGATTTTTGCTTGACTGCCTGTAAGACAACAAATAACTTACGTGTGAAGCGTGGCTAATTGCAGCCAGCCATAGCCAGCAGAACTGGAGAGGAAAATAACGATGACTACCACTTCCTGCCGAGTCGGCGTGGATATTGGCGGGACCTTTACCGACATTGCCCTGGACCTGGATGGTGTCCTGCATTCGACAAAGATCCTGACTGACTACACCAAGCCGGAGCGCGCCATCATCAAAGGCGTACAGGCCGTGGTGGATGCAGCCGGCCTGCAGCTGTCGGATATCGATGTTCTGATCCACGGCACGACGCTGGCTACCAACGCCCTGATCGAGCGGCGTGGCGCGAACACTGCGTTCATCACCACCGAAGGCTTCCGTGATGTGCTGGAAATGCGCACCGAGAACCGCTTCGAGCAGTACGACATCAACATCAGCCTCCCGCCGCCGCTGATCGAGCGCGAGCACCGCTTCACGCTCCGCGAGCGTCTGAACGTTGAAGGTGAGGTGCTGCTGGTCCCGCAGGCCAGTGATATCGAAGCCCTGGTGCAGCGTATCGCCGATGGTGGTTATGAGAGCGTGGCTATCGGCTTTATCCACGCATACGCCAATGGTGCTCACGAGCGTCAAGTCCGCGACGCGCTGCTGACTCGTCTGCCAAATCTGTCGGTCTCCATCTCCAGCGAAGTGTCGCCGCAGATGCGTGAGTTCGAGCGCTTCAATACCGTCTGCGCCAACGCCTACGTGAAACCCCTGATCAAGTCCTACCTGGACCGTCTGGTGGCATCGCTGAAGGAGGCCGGCGCAGGTTGCCCGGTGTTCATGATCCACTCCGGCGGTGGCATCGTTTCGGTTGAAAGCGCCGCCGAGTTCCCGGTGCGTCTGGTGGAGTCGGGACCGGCCGGCGGCGCCATCTTTGCCGCCGATATCGCCCGCAAGTATTCCCTGGATTCGGTGGTGTCCTTCGATATGGGCGGCACCACGGCGAAGATCTGCCTGATCGAAAATCAGGTACCGAAAACCGCTAAGACCTTTGAAGTCGCCCGTACCTACCGCTTCAAGAAGGGCAGCGGCATGCCCATCTCGATCCCGGTGGTCGAGATGGTGGAAATCGGCGCCGGTGGCGGCTCCATCGCCAGCATCGACTCCATGCGCCAGATTCGCGTCGGACCGCACAGTGCGGCTTCTGAGCCGGGTCCGGCCTGCTATCAGCGTGGCGGCATCGAGCCGACCATCACCGACGCCAACCTGCTGCTGGGTCGTCTGGATCCGGACAACTTCGCCGGTGGCAGCATCAAGCTCTCCACTGACAACTCCGCTAGCGCCATGAGTCGTGTGATCGGCGAGCCGCTGAGCATGGATCCGCGTACTTCCGCTTACGGCGTCTGTGAAGTGGTGGACGAGAACATGGCCAACGCTGGCCGTGTCCATGCGGTAGAAAGCGGCAAGGATATCTCCGACTTCACCATGATCACCTTCGGTGGTGGCGGCCCGCTGCATGCCGCTCGCCTGTGCGAAAAGATGGGGGTATCCCGTTTCCTGGTTCCGGCCGGCGCCGGCGTGGGTTCCGCTATTGGCTTTCTGCGCGCCCCGTTCGGCTACGAAGCGGTTCGCAGCCTGTTCATCCGCCTGTCGAGCTTCTCCGGCAATCGCGTCAATCAGCTTATCGGCGAGATGACCGAGGAAGCCCTGGGCTTTGTTCGCCAGGGCATGTCCGAGGGTGAGCCCGAACTGGAATGCACTGCCTTCATGCGTTATGTCGGCCAGGGTTGGGAAATTCCCGTGACCCTGCCCGCCAAGGCCTTCGTTGACTCGGACGCCGCGCAGTTCCGTGAGCTGTTCGAGCAAGCCTACACCCGCTTCTTCGGTCGCCCGATCGAAGGTCCGGATGTCGAGATCGTGAGCTGGTCTGTCAAAGCGAGCTCGCCGCTGCCCGAGGTTGCGAAGGTCGCACAGATCAAGGCATCCCATGCCGCCACTGCGGTTGCCCGTCGCGAAGTGTTCGACGTGGTAAGCGGCGGTTTCGTCGACGCAGGCATCTACGATCGCGCCACGCTGGAAGTCGGCGCACTGGTCAAAGGGCCCGCGGTCATCGCCGAGCGTGAAACCTCCACGTTCGTTTCTTCCACCTTCGCCGCCACTGTGCAGCCCGATGGCTGCCTGCTGGTCGAGCGACGCTAAGCATTTCTTGCAAGAAGGCGATTAACCATGAGCGAAACACTGATCGACATTCAAATGCAGGTGATGTGGAACCGCCTGATTTCGGTGGTGGAAGAGCAAGCCCTCACCCTGATCCGCACCGCGTTCAGTACCAGCGTGCGGGAAGCAGGCGACCTGTCTGCCGGCGTCTTTGACGTGAAGGGCAACATGTTGGCCCAGGCCGTGACCGGTACGCCGGGGCATGTGAATACCATGGCCGAGGCGGTGGTGCACTTCATCAATGAAATCGGCGAAGACAACATCTTCGAAGGCGACGTGTATGTGACCAATGACCCGTGGAAGGGCACCGGTCACCTGCACGACATCACCATCGTTTCGCCGTCGTTCTACCGCGGCAAACTGATTGGCTACTTCGCCAGTACCGCCCACGTAGTGGACATCGGCGGTCGAGGCTTCGGCCCGGACGCCCGCGAGGTCTACGAAGAAGGCCTGTTCATCCCGATCATGAAGCTGTTCGAGCGCGGTCAGGTCAATCGCGACCTGATCAACATCCTGCGCAACAACGTGCGTGAGAACGAGCGGGTTGTTGGTGACTTCTACGCCTTGGCGGCCTGTAACGAGACCGGCCACCAGCGTCTGCTGTCCATGCTGGAAGAGTTCCGCCTGGACGACCTGGAACACATCGGCGGCTTCATCCTCGAGCACAGCCGCCGCGCCACTCTGGAGTGCTTCAAGTCGCTGCCGCATGGCACCTACGACTACAGCATGACCCTGGACGGTTACGACGTGCCGGTGACCCTGGCGGTGAAACTGACCGTGAGCGAGAACGGCATCCTCACCGACTTTGCTGGCACCTCTGGCATGAGCCAGTTCGGTATCAACGTGCCGCTGGCCTATGCCAAGGCCTACGCCTGCTACGGCCTAAAGTGCATCGTCGCACCGGAGATTCCGAACAACACGGCGTCGCTGGCGCCCTTTGAGGTGATCGCGCCGGAAGGCTGCATCCTCAACGCCAAACGTCCCGCGCCGGTGTCGGTGCGCCATGTGCTCGGTCATTTCGTGCCTGATCTGGTGCTGGGGGCGCTGCACAAGTGCCTGCCGGGCCAGGTGCCTGCCGAAGGCGCCAGTGCCCTGTGGAACCTCCATCTGAGTGTTCGCCCGCTGGAGAGCAATCCGGAAGGCCACAACGCTGAAATGTTGATGTTCAACAGCGGCGGCATGGGCGCCCGCGCTATCAAGGATGGTCTGAGCGCCACCGCCTTCCCCAGTGGTGTGCACACCATGCCTGTGGAGGCTACCGAGTACGCCGGGCCCGTGATCGTCTGGCGCAAAGAACTGCGCAACGGCTCGGGTGGTGCTGGTCAGCGTCGCGGCGGCCTTGGCCAGAACATCGAAATTTCTGCCGCCGAAGGCTACGCCTTCCGCTTCAGTGCGATGTTCGACCGCATCCAGCATCCGGCTCGTGGTGTTGAGGGCGGCAAGGAAGGTGCAGCGGGCTTCGTTGGTCTCGATGACGGCACGGTGCTGCGCGGCAAAGGCCAGCAGTTTGTACCGGCCGAGCGTCGCCTGATTCTCCAACTGCCCGGCGGTGGTGGCTATGGCGATCCGCGCGAACGTTCGCCAGAAGAGATCGAGCGTGACGTGCGCTTTGGCTACATCACCGAGCAGCAGGCTTGCGCCGACTACGGTTTCGATGCAGCGCAGCTGCAACAGGTGAAATGACATGAGTTTCCAGAGCACCCGGGCGCAGCAAATCAAGAGCTCGCCCAGCATGGCGGTCTCGGTTCTCGCCAAGGAGATGGCGGCGAAAGGTGAAAAGGTCATCGATCTCAGCCTTGGCGAGCCCGATTTCAACACGCCTGACCACGTGATCGAAGCGGCACACCAAGCGATGATCGAGGGGCGCACCCGCTACACCGCGCCCAACGGCTTCCCGGAACTGCGTGCGGCCATCGTGCGCAAGTTCGAGCGTGAAAATGGCCTGGTGTATCGCCCCGAGGAGATCGCCATCGCCAACGGCGCCAAACAGCTGCTGTTCAACGTGTTCCTGGCCACGCTGGAGCCGGGGGACGAAGTCCTTGTGCCCGCGCCTTACTGGGTGTCCTACACCGACATGGTGCTGCTCAATGGCGGTACGCCGCGGGTGATCCCCTGTGGCGTAGAGGACGATTTCAAGCTCACTGCCGAGCGCCTGGAAGCGTCCATCACCCCGAAGACCCGCTGGTTGATGCTGAACTCTCCCAGCAACCCGAGTGGGGTGATTTACAGCGAAGCGGAGTTCGCGGCGCTGGGCAAGGTCCTCGAGAAGCATCCGAAGATCCTGGTCATCTCGGACGAGATCTACGAGCACATCGCCCTGGGTGACAAGCCCTTCGTGTCCTTCGTCAACGCCTGCCCGGCGCTGCGCGAACGCACGTTGCTGATCAACGGCGTCTCCAAGGCCTATGCCATGACTGGCTGGCGTCTGGGCTACGCAGCAGGTCCCAAGGACCTGATCACTGCGATGAACAAGATGCAGTCCCAGACCACCACCTGCCCGTCGTCCATCTCGCAGGTGGCCGCCACCGCAGCGCTCGACGGTCCTCAGGACTTTGTACGCACTGCTACCAAGGAGTACCGCGCGCGTGGCGAGCTGGTCGCCAAGGGGTTGGGTGAGATCAAAGGGCTCGAGCTGCGCGTTCCGGAAGGGGCCTTCTATGCCTTTCCCAAGTGCGAGGCCTTCATCGGCAAGCGTACGCCGGATGGCCAACTGATCGAGACCGATGCCGATCTCTCCAGCTATCTGCTGCGAGTGGGCAAGGTTGCCACCGTGCCAGGCTCCGCCTTCGGCATCCAGCCCTACATCCGGCTGTCCTTCGCGACCTCCCGCGAGAACCTGGAAATGGCCCTGGTGCAGATGCGAGAGGCACTCGAGGCGCTCGTTTGAGCGCCTTGGACCTCAATAATCATTCAGTGGGATGCGTGATATGAGCAAACCTTTCCAACGACTGCTTCTGACCGGCGCCGCAGGTGCCTTGGGGCGGGTACTGCGCGATGAGCTGCAAGAGCTTGCCGAGTACCTGCGCCTGAACGACATCGCCGACATGGGCGCTGCGCGTCCGCATGAGGAGATCGTGCAGTGCGATCTGGCCGACTTCAAGGCCGTGCTGCCAATGGCTGAAGGGGTGGACGCCATCGTCCACTTGGGCGGGGTGCCGGTGGAGAACACCTTTCAGTCCATCCTCCAGTCGAACATTGCCGGCAGCTACCACCTCTACGAGTCCGCCCGAAAGCACGGAGTGAAGCGGGTCATCTACGCCAGCTCCAACCATGCCATCGGATTCTACGACCGCACCGAGACGATCGACGCCAATGCGCCGCATCGCCCGGACAGCCTCTATGGCCTGAGCAAGTGCTTCGTCGAGGACCTGGGCCGTTACTACTACGACAAGTTCGGCATCGAGTCGGTGAACATCCGCATCGGTTCCTGCTTCCCGGAGCCTACCGACCGCCGAATGCTGGCGACTTGGCTGTCCTACAGCGATTTTGCCCAGATCGTCACCCGCGCCCTGCAGGCGCCCCGTGTCGGCCACATGGTCGTCTATGGGATGTCCAACAACAGCGAAACCCTGTGGGACAACCGCCTGGTGTCCTCGCTCGGCTATCAGCCGCAGGACAGTGCCGACGACTACCGCGCCAAGGTTCTGGCCAATACCCCGATGCCTGATCCGAACTCTCCGATGGCGCGCTACCACGGCGGCAGCTTTGCCGGCGCCGGCCATTTCGAAGACCCGAAATAATCTCCACATCTTTAGAGAGTGCATCCCATGGCTTCCACCGCGAAACAGCAAAACTACGATGTGGTGATCGTCGGCGGCGCAGTCAACGGCAGCGCCACCGCCTACTTCCTGGCCAACAACCCGGACTTCAATGGCTCGGTGCTGGTCATTGAGCGCGACTGGACTTACGCCAAGTCGGCGACCGCGTTGTCCAGCAGTTCCATCCGTCAGCAGTTCTCCAACCCGATCAACATCGAGATTTCCATGTTCGGTGCGGAGTTCGTGCGTGCCTTCCCTGACCTCATGGAAGTGGATGGCGACCGCCCGGACCTGGCCTTCCACGAGAACGGCTACCTGTTCCTGGGTGATGACAAAGGCTTCGAGGTGCTGCGTCGCTTGCATGACACCCAGGTGTCTCACGGCGCCGACGTACAGCTGCTTGATGTCGAGCAGTTGGCGCGTCAGTTCCCCTGGGTAAACGTCGATAGCCTGGCTGGGGCCAGCTACGGTCGCAGCGGCGAGGGCTGGTTCGACAGCGTTGGCATGCTCAACGGCTTCCGTCGCAAAGCACGCTCGATGGGCATCGAATACATCGAGAACGAAGTGGTGGGCGTGCAGCGCGAAGGTGATCGCATCACCGGCGTGCAACTGGCCAGCGGCGAGCGCATTGGCTGCGGCCTACTGGTCAACTGTGCGGGGACCCGTGGCACCAAAGTTGCCCGCATGGCCGGCCTGGATATCCCGGTGGAGCCACGTCGCCGCTCGCTGTTCGTCTTCGACTGCCGTACCCCGCTCGAAGGCACCGTGCCGCTGACCATCGATCCGACCGGGGTGTTCTTCCGTCCCGAGGGCAAGTTCTACCTGGGTGGTACCTATCCGAAGAACGATCCGGAAGTGGATTTCGAAGACTTCGACGTGCTGCATGACGAGTTCGACGAAGAGGTCTGGCCGGTTCTGGCCGAGCGCGTGCCGGCGTTCGAGGGCATCAAGGTGGTCAACTTCTGGGCTGGCCATTACGACTTCTGCGTGCTCGACCATAACGCCATCGTTGGCCCGCACAACGAAGTGAGCAATTTCCTGTTCTGCAACGGCTTCAGTGGTCATGGTCTGCAGCAGGCTCCAGCCATCGGTCGCGGCCTGTCGGAACTGATCACCTACGGTGGCTACCGTTCGCTAGACCTGTCTGCGCTGTCTTACCAGCGCGTAATCGACAACAAGCCGTTCCTGGAAGATTCGGTCATCTGATCGCACTGCCTGGAGGAGAAGAACAATGAGCAATAGTGACAAAGCAAAGCGCAGTGGCGGTCAGGTTCTGGTGGACGCCTTGCGCGTCAATGGCGTAGAGCGGGCTTTCTGCGTGCCTGGCGAGAGCTACCTGGCGGTACTCGATGCGCTGCATGACGTCAAAGATGAGATCGACCTGATCGTCTGCCGTCAGGAGGGCGGGGCGGCCTACATGGCCGAGGCCTATGGCAAGCTGACCGGCAAGCCGGGCATCTGCATGGTTACCCGTGGCCCGGGGGCGACCAACGCCTCGGTGGGGGTGCACACCGCCTTCCAGGATTCGACGCCCATGATCCTGTTCATCGGCCAAGTGGCGCGCGACCAGATCGAGCGCGAAGCCTTCCAGGAAGTGGATTACCGACGCATGTTTGGCCAGATGGCCAAGTGGGTGGTGCAGATTGACGACGCCGCACGCATTCCTGAACTGATCAACCAGGCCTTCCAGCGTGCCATTAGTGGTCGTCCCGGCCCCGTGGTAGTGGCGCTGCCGGAGGACATGCTGACCGATCTGGTGGACGTCGCCGATGCCCGTCCGGCGCAGCGTGTCGAGGCCGCTCCCGCGCCCGAGGCGATGGGCGAGCTGCAGGCGCTGTTGGCCAGGGCCATCAAGCCCCTGGTGATCGCCGGTGGCGGCGCCTGGAACAACGAGGCGGTGGCTGATCTCAAGCGGTTCGTCACCGCTCAGAACCTGCCGCTGGCAGCCTCGTTCCGCTGCCAGGATCTGTTCGACAACACCGATCCGCACTATGCCGGCGACTTGGGCCTGGCCGCAGGCCCAGTGCTCGTGGAGGCGGTGAAGCAGTCCGACCTGTTGATCGTGGTTGGCGCGCGCCTGGGTGAGATGACCACCGGCGGCTACGCGCTGGTGGACATCCCGACGCCCAAGCAGGCACTGGTGCACGTGCACCCAAGCGCCGAGGAAATCGGCCGCGTCTACCAGCCGACCCTGGGCATCAACGCCGGGCCAGCCAGCTTCCTGCGCCAAGCAGCAGCGCTGCCGGCTGTACGCCCGCAGGAGTTCGAGGACTGGACCGCCAGCCTAAACCGTGGCTATCGCGGCAACTTCGAAACACCGCGCTCGCCGGGTGATGTGCAAATGAGCGAGGTCATCGCCTGGCTCAACAAAACTCTGCCGGCCGACAGCATCCTCACCTGCGGCGCTGGTAACTACACCGGTTGGGTGCATCGGGGATACCAGCACCGCTGCTTCCGTACTCTGTTGGGACCCACCAACGGCTCGATGGGGTATGGCGTGCCGGCGGCGGTCGCGGCCAAGCTCACCTACCCGCAACGCACCGTGGTGGCCTTTGCCGGTGACGGCTGCTTCCTGATGAACGGCCAGGAGCTGGCCACTGCAGCGCACTACGACGCGCGGACGATCACCATCGTGGTCAATAACGGCATGTACGGCACCATCCGCATGCACCAGGAGCGCAGTTACCCCGGACGCGTGTCTGGTACCGAGTTGCACAATCCGGACTTTGCCGCCTTGGCCCGTGCTTTTGGGCTGCATGGCGAGACCGTCACCCGGACTGAGGACTTCGCGGGCGCATTCGAGCGTTGCCAAGCTTCGGGCAAACCCGCCCTGATCGAAATCCAGGTCGATCCAGAGGCGCTGACCCCCCGCATGACCCTAAGCCAGATCCGCGAAAAGGCGCTGGCCGCCCGTTAACAACAGGTTGCCTCCTCGGGGCGGCGGCAGCGCCTGCCCCGATCTTTTTCACCACAAATCCTGAAGAGCCAGATCATGAGACTTGTCGACACTGATCTGCTGCGTGAGCGTTGCTTTATCGACGGCGCGTGGCTGTCCGCAGATAGCGGGCAATGCATTGAAGTGACCAACCCGTCCACCGGTGAACTGCTCGGCACGGTGCCGCGCATGGGGGCCGCCGAGACACGTCAGGCGGTCGCGGCTGCGGAAGCCGCGCTGCCCGAATGGCGAGCGAAGACCGCCAAGGAGCGCGCGTCTCTGCTCAAAGCCTGGTTCGACGAGATTATGCGAAACCAGGACGACCTGGCGCTGATCATGACAGCGGAGCAGGGCAAGCCGCTGGCGGAATCCCGTGGCGAGATCGCCTTCGCGGCGGCCTACGTCGAGTGGTTTGCGGAGGAGGGCAAGCGTGTCTACGGCGATGTCATCCCATCGCCCAATGCGGATCGCCGTCTGTTGGTACTGAAAGAGCCGGTCGGGGTTTGCGCGGCGATCACGCCGTGGAACTTTCCCGCAGCGATGATCACCCGTA
This sequence comes from Pseudomonas sp. GCM10022186, assembly GCF_042656385.1. Lineage (NCBI taxonomy): Bacteria > Pseudomonadati > Pseudomonadota > Gammaproteobacteria > Pseudomonadales > Pseudomonadaceae > Pseudomonas > Pseudomonas sp. GCM10022186. The sequence continues at coordinate 10,094 of NZ_JBHSOU010000032.1, read as the reverse complement.
AGGCCGCGCCGGCTCTGGCAGCTGGCTGCACCATGGTGCTCAAGCCGGCTACGCAGACCCCGTTCAGTGCCTTGGCGCTTTGTGCCTTGGCGGAGCGTGCGGGTATTCCGCGCGGTGTGCTCAACGTAGTGACTGGTGACGCCCGTGCGATTGGCGATGAGCTCACCGCCAACCCTGCGGTGCGCAAGTTGTCCTTCACGGGATCGACGCCGATCGGCATCCAATTGCTGCGGCAGTCTGCCGAGACAGTGAAAAAGGTCACCCTGGAACTGGGCGGAAATGCGCCTTTCATTGTCTTCGACGACGCGGACGTGGATGCCGCAGTCGAAGGGGCGCTGATTGCCAAGTTCCGTAACTCTGGGCAGACCTGTGTCTGCGCCAACCGTTTCCTGATTCAGGACGGCATCTACGATGAGTTCGTGCGCAAGTTTGCCGCCCGCGTGGAGAGCCTGGTTGTGGGCGATGGCCAGCAGGATGGCGTGACCACCGGTCCGATGATCGATGGCAAGGCAGCGCGCGGCGTCGAATGCATGATCGAAGAGGCCAAGGCATCGGGAGCGCGCGTGGTTACCGGTGGCAAGCGCCATGAACTGGGCGAGGCGTTCTTTGAGCCGACCCTGCTGGCCGATGTCACCGCAGAGATGCGTGTAGTGCGCGAGGAAATCTTCGGCCCGGTCGCGCCGCTGATGCGTTTCTCCACGGAGGAGGAAGCCATCCGCATTGCCAACGACACGGAGTTCGGGCTCGCATGCTACCTGTACGCTCGCGACCTGGGGCGCGTATGGCGCATGTCCGAAGCGCTCGACTACGGCATGGTCGGCATCAACGTCGGCGTGGTGGCCACCGAAGTGGCGCCCTTTGGCGGGGTGAAGTCATCGGGCATCGGCCGCGAGGGTTCGAAGTACGGAATCGAGGACTACCTCGAGATCAAGTACCTCTGCATGGGCATTGCCTGACAGGCGAGGAGGGCGGCAGCGGAGATCACTCTCCGCTGTCGACCAAGCGCTGGTATCGAGCCAGGCTTTCTTCCAGGTGTTTGCGTATGGCGGTACGGGCGGCGCTGACATCGCCCAGGGAAATGGCGGAGAGTATCGCGCCGTGTTCCTTGGCGATCTTCTTGATGTGGCCACTGCGGCTTTTGCCGGTGTTTTGCCCGTGCTTCAGGCGCAGGTCGTGGATGATGTCTTGGCCGAGGGCTTCGAGGAACTGAGGGAAATGCGGGTTCTTGGTAGCACGGGCGATGGCCAGATGAAATTCGAAGTCCGCCTTGGCTTCCTCTTCGAGGTCGGATCCGTCGAGGGCATTGAACCGGTCAAAGGCCTTGGTGATGTCGGCCATGCTGTCAGGTGTGCGGCGCTCGGCAGCGCGAGCAACGGACTCGGTTTCCACGCCCAGCCGCAGTTCAAGCACTTGCAGGGCAGTGCGGACGTTGTCCACGGGACTCAGCTCGAAGCCGACGCGCTTGGTGTCCTGCTCAAGCACGAACACACCGACGCCCTGACGAGCTAGCAGTCGGCCGCCGAGGCGCAGCGAAGCAACCGCTTCCCGGACCACCGGACGGCTGACATTGAATTCCTTGCAGAGCTCCTGTTCGGACGGGAGTTTGTCACCGGGTGCGTAGATCCCGGAGTCAATGCGATTCGATAGCTCAGCGATCACTGCTTCTGCCAGGTTCGCGCGCTTGGTGCCCAAGGTGCTCACAGGAGTCTCCTTTGTGTAGATGATCAAAGTATCTAGTAGGAATCGAAAAGTACAAGTTGGGCTCAAGCTGCATGACAAGTGCGAAGGCCCCACAGCGAGCGGCTTCAGTGGTTCTTCAGGAGCCTGGCGGATCTAGCCGATATGTTATCAAACAACATATCAGTACCGCAGTGTTCCGTTTCTGACTGAATTGCGTCAGTCGTTCAATTGGCGGCTGTCGTTGGGCTGTGTGTGTGCGGAGCCCGCATGCCAGTGCATTGGCGTCCGGGGTTCCTGGTGTGTGCGTGCATAAAAACAAGGAATGCAGTGGATGTCTGAGGTTAGCGGCAAGAAAGGTGTGATCGGCAAGCCATCGTTGTGGTGGGCGTGTTTTCCGATTCTGGTGACCATCGTGCTGGTGGCTATCCAGATCCTCTTTTTTGATGAGAGCTCCGTTCAGGTCCCCATCTTGATTGGCGTGCTCGTCGCCGCTGGTCTGGGATGGTTGCGAGGATACGGTTGGGAAGAGATGCAGGAAGGCATGGTGCGCGCAATCTCGTCCGCGATTCCGGTCTTCTTCATTCTCTATGTGGTGGGAATGCTCATCGGTGCCTGGATTCAGGCGGGAATCGTGCCCCTGATGATCCATATCGGGCTGGAGTTCCTGTCGCCAGGCCTGTTTCTGTTTGCGACCTGCTTGATCTGCTCTGTTGTTTCGTTGGCAACCGGAACCTCGTGGGGGACTACCGGTACCATCGGGCTTGCCTTGATCGGCATTGGCGGCGGTCTGGGGATTCCTGTGGAAATCACTGCTGGCGCAGTCGTGTCCGGCGCGTTTTTCGGTGACAAGATTTCCCCCCTTTCCGACACCACTAACTTTACGCCCACGGTAGTCGGCTGCACGTTGTTCGAGCACATTCGCGGCATGCTGCCGGTCACCGTTCCCGCCATGCTCATTGCCCTTGTGGTTTATCTGGTTGTCGGGCTCGGGTATGCGGACCAATCGGTCGATGAAGTGGCTATCAATCAGACCATGACGGTTTTGAGCCAGAGCTTTCACTTTTCACTCGTGTTGCTTTTGCCTCCGATCGTTGTCCTGGTGCTGGCGGTGCTCAAAGCTCCGGCTTTGCCGGGATTGGTTGCGGGGCTTGTGGCTGGTGTTATGTGTGGGCTGGTCTTCCAGGACATCGGCTTGCATGAGCTATTTGCGGTCCTGCTCAACGGGTATCAGGCTAATACCGGAGATCAGTCCGTCGATGCATTGCTCTCGAAGGGCGGCATGATGTCGATGAACTGGGTTATCAGCCTGATTCTCTGTGCTTTGGCGTTGGGTGGAGTTCTGGAATCCACGCGCTGCCTGGAAACCATCCTGGGTGCCGTTATGAAGTTCGCTCACACTCAGTCGCGGCTCCTGTTGTCCAGCCTGTTTTCCGTTCTGGGGGTTCATCTGGCTTCTGGCGATGTGTACTTGGCCATGTCTTTACCTGGACGGATGCTTGCGCCTGCGTATCGCCAGCGCGGCATTCAGGTCACGGTGTTGTCGCGCATGATGGAAGATGGCGCCACCGTAGCGGCACCGTTGATTCCCTGGTCCAGTAGTGGTGTTTTTGTTGCAGCCACTTTGGGTGTCGGTACTCTGGCGTACTTTCCATGGGCCATCGCGTGCTGGGCGTCATTCCTGATCGACGTCCTGTTTGCACTCACTGGTAAGTGCATCTCCAAGGTGGATGAGCAGAAGAGCGAGGCTGAAGGAGTGTTCGGTGAACGGGAGGTTGGCGGTGCGATAGCACTGCAACCGTCTACCGCGAGTGGTGGTTAGTTCATTGCTCAAGGCGAGGCGTCTTGCGCTAAGGTTGAGCGCGGGTGCCTCCCGTCTACCCTGTCAATTGCGCTCTCGGCTTTGGCAGGGGAGGGAGCCTCTGCATGGCCTTGCGCGTCCTTCAGGTCAGTCGGTAGTTCATCTCGCGCCGGCGTCATGCCGCAGGTTGCATATTGACTCGGTGGCCTTCACTCGGGGTTATCCGCGACCAGCCGCTGATAGCGTGCAAGGCTTTCCTCCAGATGCCTTTTCAGCGCGGAGCGAGCGCCGGAGACATCTCCAAGGGATATGGCCGAAAGAATTGCTCCGTGCTCACGGGTTATCTTTCTGATGTGGCCAAGTCGGCTTTTGCCAGTGCTTTGACCGTGCTTGAGACGCAGGTCGAAGATGATGTCCTTGCCCAGTGCTTCCAGAAATTGAGGGAAATTCGGGTTCTTTGTGGCCCGGGCGATCGCCAGGTGGAACTCGAAATCGGCCTTGGCTTCTTCCTCGAGATCGGTCCCATCCAGCGAGTTGAACCGATCAAAGGCCTTGGTGATGTCGGCCATGCTGTCTGGTGTGCGGCGTTCGGCAGCGCGTGCTACGGACTCGGTCTCTACGCCGAGACGAAACTCGAGGACCTGCAGGGCATTGCGAACACCGTCCACCGGATTGAGCTCAAAACCGAGTCGCCTGGAGTCCTGTTCGACCACGAACACGCCAACACCTTGCCTGGCTACCAGGCGACCGCCCAGGCGAAGAGATGCGACGGCTTCGCGGACTACTGGGCGGCTGACATTGAATTCCTTACAGAGCTCTTGCTCGGATGGCAGCTTGTCGCCGGGTGCATAGATGCCGGAATCGATGCGGTCGGAAAGTTCGACGATAACGGCTTCCGCTAGGTTGCCTCGCTTGGTGCCCAGGGCTCTGTTCATGATTCCTCCTTCATTGGCCGGTAGCGGATCTTCCTGGTCGCTCGAAAGAACGAGTTTCATTGGTTCGGTATGACAAGGCTGTGAGCCTTGTTGTTAGCGGTGTCCGCTGGATCTTGCTAGCCGCTACATTCTAGCTTGTATGTTGTCAAACAACATACCACTTGTGGTGCGTTTCGTCATTTTCGCCCGTTTTCTGCACCGCTGTGGAGCGTTTTCGCGCGCTTTCAGTCCGTCCGGGAAAAGTATATTGACAGACAGATGACGCCTGATATCTTACAAGTACTGTCATTCAGCGACTGTCGCTTTCAACAGTGCTGGCGGCCTGATGGCAGCGGAGGTTGTATCCAGAACACCCTTGGGGAGCTGAGCAGCTCGACCGAGGAAACAACAAAGATGCAATGCACCGATGGTGCTCAATCCGATCGCGGAAGCGGTTGTGGAGGGGAACATGCGAATTCATGCTTTTGGCCGGAAATTCCTCGTGGCGGCCGTGGCCGCTGGTGTTATGACTGGCGCTGCTGTCGCTGATGAAACTGAAGTCGTGAAGATCGGCTTCGCCGGCCCGCTGACAGGGCCTTCGGCTCACCAGGGGCAGGACGTCGAACATGGCGTGAGCATAGCCATTGAGGAAGCCAACCAGCAGCAGCTGAAAATTGGCGACAAGGTTGTCCAGTTCAAGCTGGTGTCCGAAGATGATGGTGCTGATCCCCGGACTGGCACAGCAGTGGCGCAGCGCTTGGTGGACTCCGGCGTGGCCGTGGTGATCGGTCATTACAACTCCGGTACCAGTATTCCGGCTTCGAAGATCTATGCAGACGCCGGTATTCCCCAGATCTCGCCGTCAGCCACCAATCCCTTGCTGACCAGTCAAGGCATCAAGTCGGTCTTCCGAGTGGTGAACGACGATGCGACTCTCGGTCGTTATGCCGGCACCTATATCGTCCAGAGCCTGGGTGCCAAGCGCGTGGCTGTGATCGATGATCGTACTGCCTATGGCCAAGGGCTGGCCGACGAGGTGGTCAAGGCCGTCAAGTCGGCTCAAGGCGAGGTGGCGGTGCGTGAGTACACCAACGACAAGTCCACCGACTTCAACTCGATCCTGACCACCGCGAAGTCGGAAGGTGTTGATCTGGTGTTCTTTGCTGGCCTGGACTACCAAGCCGCGCCCATGGCCAAGCAGATGAAGAACCTTGGTCTCAAAGCCAAGTTCATGAACATCGGTAACCTGCCCAACGAAGACTTCACGAAGATGGCCGGTAGCTCGGCTGAAGGCGTCTATGCATGGAACTACGGCATGCCGCTGAAAGAGATGCCGCGTGGAACCGCCTTTGAGGACAAGCTGAAGCAGAAGTTCGGCACGGGTGTAGTTCAGTCGTCACCCTTTGCCTACGACGCGACCTGGGCCGCAATCAATGCCATGGTTAAAGCGCAATCCGCCGATCCGTCGGTCTACCTCGCGGCGCTCAAGGCCGGCAGCTATGACGGCGTGACCGGAACCATCGCCTTCGACGAGAAAGGCAACCTCAAGAACGCAGCCGCAACCGTCTTCCAGTTCCAGGGTGGTCAATGGAACACGCTCGGCATCGAGCGTGGCAATCAATAAGACCCGGTGAGCCTTCCCAGGCCGCTTACAAAAAGACCGAGGCAAGGCCAGTGCCTCGGTCCACCGGCTGAGGTACTTCACGCCGAAGCTTTAACTGCCAGGAAAGCCATCCCGTCTGTGAAGGCCGTCGTCTACAGCGCCGGCCGACACAGTGCCGCTTTGTGAGGAAACGTTCGTGGAAGCCCAACTCAATGTTCTTTTGCAGCAGGTCCTGAATGGTCTGGTGCTCGGTAGTATCTATGCGCTCGTTGCGCTTGGTTACACCATGGTTTACGGCATCATCGGCCTGATCAACTTCGCCCATGGCGAGATCGTCATGGTCGGCGCGATGGTCACAATCTCCGTGCTTACCATGCTGATGGGCTTCGGCATGTCCGCGGGTGTTCTGACTCTGTTGTTCGCGCTGATGATCGCCTGCATCGTCTGCATGCTGCTGGCCCAGGGAATGGAAAAGTATGCATACCGCCCGCTGCGCAAGGCACCGCGCCTGACTCCGCTGATCCTTGCCATCGGTATCTCCATCATCCTGCAGAACGCTGCAATGATGATCTGGGGGCGTGGCTATAAGACCTTCCCCGATGTAATCGAGATCAAGCCAATCGAGGTATTTGGCGCAACCATCACCAATGCGCAGTTGAGCATCATGGTGGTGTCGGTGGTCATCATGTTCGGGCTCTGGCTGTTGGTGGACAAGACCAAGCTGGGCAAAGCCATGCGCGCTACCGCACAGAATCAGGAAGTCGCCGGGCTGATGGGCATTAACATCAACCGCATCATTTCCGCCACCTTCGTAATTGGTGCTTCACTGGGGGCGATCGCTGGCGTCATGCGCGCCGTCAATTATGGCCAGGCCGACGCCTATATGGGCTTGCTGCTTGGTCTAAAAGCCTTCTCCGCCGCTGTTCTCGGAGGTATCGGCAACCTGTTTGGTGCCATGGCCGGCGGCATTCTCCTGGGACTCATTGAGTCGTTGGCGGCTGGCTACATCGGCAAACTCAGTGGTGGATTCCTTGGTTCCCACTACCAGGACATCTTCGCCTTCATGGTGCTGATCCTGGTCCTCCTGGCGCGACCCAACGGCCTGCTGGGTGAGCGCATGGCCGAACGTGCCTGAGAGGCGGAAACTCAACATGAACAAGACTTATCTGAAGTACGGCTTGCTGCTGCTGGCCTTTATCGCCTTGCCCTTCATCATCAACGCGACGCCGATCCTGGGTCCCACTTGGGTACGAATCCTGGGTTTCGCAATGCTGTATGTCCTGCTGGCACTGGGGCTGAACATCGTCATTGGCTATGCCGGTCTGTTGGACATGGGTTACATCGGCTTCTACGCGGTGGGGGCCTACCTCTATGCGTTACTCGCCTCCCCGCATCTGAGCATGGCTGGGCTGGCTGATGGTGTACTCAACTGGCCACTCTGGTTGATCATTCCGATGGCGGCGGCGGTTGCCGGTCTATGCGGAGCCTTGTTGGGAGCGCCGGTACTGAAGCTGCGTGGCGACTACCTGGCCATCGTGACTCTGGGTTTCGGCGAGATCATCCGGATCTTCATGAACAACTTGGATCAGCCGGTGAACCTGACCAACGGCCCCCAAGGCATCAGTTCCATTGCGCCCCTGCATGTCGATGGCGGCGCCTGGTCCTACGCGGTGGGGGAAGCGCCACAAGCGATATTCTCACTGCAGAGCAAGTGGAGTCTGTTCGGACTGCAGGTGACTCCTGTCATCAATTACTACCTGTTCTTCCTGGCCATCGTGATCTTTGCCATCGTGATGTCCAAGCGTCTGGAGAACTCTCGAATCGGCCGGGCCTGGATGGCGCTGCGCGAGGATGAAGTGGCTGCCGAGGCCATGGGTCTCAACAAGCGCAACATCAAGCTCCTTGCCTTCGGCATGGGCGCCACCTTTGGAGGCGTATCCGGATCGCTGTTTGCGAGCTACCAAGGGTTCGTCAGTCCCGAGTCCTTCACCTTGATCGAGTCGATCATGGTGCTGGCCATGGTGGTGCTGGGCGGTATGGGCTCGATTCGCGGCGTGGTGCTGGGGGCGTTGTTGCTGTCCATCATGCCTGAGCTGTTCCGTGACCTAGTGAACTGGGTACAACCGGTGATCATGGACAACGTCACTTTCATCAGCCGCGAGACGCTGCGCAACATCCTCGATGCCTCCACCCTGCGCATGCTGGTCTTTGGCATCGCCCTGGTGCTGGTGATGCGCTTCCGTCCGGAAGGGCTATGGCCATCCACCCGCCGCCGCGCGGAATTGCACGACAAGGATGACGAGCCGGGCCAGCATGCAGGCAACTCAAGCGCACCGACCGCACCGGCGAGCAGCCAATCTTCAAATCAATATCAGATCGGCGAGGCGCGTAAGGCATGAACAGCGTATTGCTAGAAGTCCAGTCGGTCAGCAAGTACTTCGGTGGCTTGCAGGCCCTTCACGAGATCAACCTCAGTATCGGGCGCGGGGAGATCCGCGGATTGCTCGGGCCGAACGGTGCCGGCAAGACCACGCTCTTCAATTGCCTGACGGGCCTGTACCAGGCAGAGAAGGGCAAGGTGATCTTCAACGGCCAGCCGTTGCAGACCTCCAAGCCCGACAAGGTTGTGAAGGCCGGGATCGCCCGTACCTTCCAGAACATCCGCCTGTTCCACAACATGACGGCCCTGGAAAACGTGATGGTGGGACGTCACGTCAGGACTGCGGGCGGAGTGTTCGGCGCCATCTTCCGCACCCGTGGCTTCCAGAAAGAGGAGCGCGAGATTCGCGAGTCCGCCAAGTACTGGCTCGACTATGTCGGCATCGGCAAGTTCGCCGACGAAACCGCAAAGCACCTCTCCTACGGCGATCAACGACGCCTTGAGATTGCCCGTGCGCTGGCCACCGAGCCGCTGTTGATTGCACTCGACGAGCCCGCGGCGGGTATGAACGCCTCCGAGACGGAAGGACTTCGCCAACTGATGTGCAAGATGAAGGGCGACGGCAAGACCGTGCTGCTCATCGAGCACGACGTAAAGCTGGTGATGGGATTGTGCGACCGAGTAACCGTACTCGAGTTCGGGAAGAAGATCGCCGACGGTCTGCCTGCCCAGGTGCAAAAGGACCCTCGCGTCATCGAGGCCTACTTGGGAACGGAAAGCGGGGAATGAACGTGAAACAGATCTTGGAAGTGGAAAACCTGCAGGTCGCCTACGGGGCGATCAAGGCCTTGAAGGGCATCAGCTTTCGCGTCGCGGAGGGCGAGATGGTTGCGCTCATCGGCGCCAACGGTGCCGGTAAGACCACAACGCTCAAGACCCTCGCCGGTATGCTCTCGCCAGCAAGCGGCCAGATCAGATTCGATGGCAAGCTGCATTCGGGTATCAAAAATTATGACTTGATACGCGAGGGCTTGGCTCTGGTACCAGAGGGACGGGGCATCTTCTCCAAGCTCACGGTGATGGAAAACCTGGAGATGGGGGCTTTCTCTCGTACAGACGGCAAGGATGCTATTGGTGCCGACATCGATCGCATGTTCGCCGTTTTCCCCCGGCTCAAGGAGCGAGCATTCCAGCTCGCGGGCACCATGTCCGGTGGTGAACAGCAGATGCTCGCCATATCCCGCGCCTTGATGGGCAAGCCCAAGCTGCTGTTGCTGGACGAGCCGTCGATGGGCCTGGCCCCGATCATCGTGCAGAAGATCTTCGAGACCATCCGCGAGGTGGTGAAAGGCGGGGTGACGCTGCTGCTGGTTGAGCAGAACGCCAAGCTCGCGCTCCAGACCTGCCAGCGGGCCTATGTGATCGATGGCGGTCGAATCGCTCTGGAAGGGGATGCCAAGGACCTGCTGCACAACGAGCAGGTACAAAAGGCCTACCTGGGCGAGTGACGGTAAACCGAATCACCTATGAATCCCACGTGAGGGCTTGGTGAGGCGCACTTTGTGTCGGCTCGCGCCTCGCTCGCTCTCATTTTGCCCCAGCAATGCTGGGGTACTTTTTTGGGTGCGCCAGGCATGGCGCGTAGCGCCGTGACTGGCGCTGTTCGGTTCACTGTGGTGGTGAACTGGACGACTTGGAGGTGAAAGTCCTCTGCACGCC
>NZ_JBHSOU010000031.1:0-1055 GCF_042656385.1 Pseudomonas sp. GCM10022186 | reverse complement strand
TACGTCAAAGGCGACAAGCATGATGCGCATGACGCCGAGGCGATCTGTGAAGCGGCCAGCCGACCCGGCATGCACTACGTGCCGGTGAAGAGTGCCGAGCAACAGGCGGCGCAAGCCGTGCATCGGATTCGCAGCCGGCTGGTGCGGGCGCGCACCGCCTTGAGCAACGAGGTGCGCGGCCTGCTCGGCGAGTTCGGGATCGTCAGCAGCCGACGTGGGCGGGCCGCCAGCGGCGAGTTGCTCAGGCAGGTGGGGGCTGGCGAACACGGTTCGTTACCGGCGCCGATGGACGCGCTGCTGACGGAGCTGCAGGACGAACTGCAGGCCCTGGATGCGCGCATCGCCCGGCTGGATCAGCGCATCCAGCAGCAGGTGCGCAGCGATGCGCGCATCCAGCGCCTGCTCGCGGTGGAAGGCGTCGGTCCGATCAGCGCCTCGGCGCTGGTGGCCGCCGTCGGCGATGCCCGGCAGTTCCGCACGGCCCGCCAGTTCGCCGCCTGGCTGGGCCTGGTGCCCCGGCAACACTCCACGGGTGGGCAGCCGCGCCTGGGCAAGATCAGCAAGCGCGGCGATACCTACTTGCGCACGTTGCTGATCCATGGCGCCCGCGCGGTGGTGCGCACCTGCACGACGAAAACCGATGCCCGCAGCCGCTGGCTACAGGCGCTGCTGCAGCGGCGCAACCAGAACACCGCCACGGTCGCCCTGGCGAACAAGAATGCCCGGATCCTCTGGGCCCTGCTCAGCCGGGAGACCGACTACCAGCCCGGCGGAGGCACACCGGCAGTACCGTCGTAGCGCACGTTCCACACCGATTGCACAGTGACAGGCAATGATGACGAACCGGTCGAACCGGCATGTGTGAAACCTGGAATATCCACGGGCCCTCTGCAGCTGTCATGCAAGGCCGATAGGGCGATCAGGCGCACATGGGCGGACCTTCATCAGGGTGCGTGGGGCAAGCAGTCCCCTAACACCGGATATACGGAAGCAGTCGTACCCAGGTTCGAAAACAAAGCCGGTCGCTGGCAAACCGGGAGGAGTCCATATATGGA
>NZ_JBHSOU010000030.1:74857-106415 GCF_042656385.1 Pseudomonas sp. GCM10022186 | reverse complement strand
GCGTCGATGTCGGCGTCGTCGAAGATGATCACCGGGGCCTTGCCGCCCAGTTCCATGTGCATGCGCTTCACGCTGTCGGCGGTGCCACTGATGATGCGGCTGCCGGTGGCCACCGAACCGGTGAGGGAGACCATGCGCACCTTCGGGTGGGTCACCAGCGGCTCGCCGACGCTCGGGCCCCGGCCGAACACCAGGTTGACCACGCCGGCGGGGAACAGCTCATTGATGAGCTCGGCCAGCTTCAGCGCGGTCAGCGGGGTCTGCTCGGAGGGCTTGAGCACCACGGTGTTGCCGGCGGCGAGCGCCGGGCCGAGTTTCCAGGCGGCCATCATCAGCGGGTAGTTCCAGGGCGCGATGGAGGCGACCACGCCGATGGGGTCGCGGCGGATCATCGAGGTGTGGCCGGGCAGGTATTCGCCGGCGGCGGAGCCGCTCAGGCAGCGGCTGGCGCCGGCGAAGAAGCGGAACACGTCGGCGATGGCCGGCAGCTCGTCGTTGAGCGCGGCGGCGTAGGGCTTGCCGCAGTTCTGCGATTCCAGGCGGGCGAGTTCCTCGGCGTGGGCGTCGATCTTGTCGGCCAGTTTCAGCAGCAGGCCGGCGCGCTCCTTCGGCGGGGTCTGCGACCAGGCCGGGAAGGCGGCATCGGCGGCGCGCACGGCGGCGTCGACCTGGGCCGGGGAGGCTTCGGCGATCTCCACCAGGGCGGTGCCGAGGGAGGGGTTGAGCACGGCGAGGCCGGGGCCTTCGCCGGCGACGAACTGGCCGTTGATCAGGAGTTTGGTTTGCATGGGGGCGTCCTCGCGTTTTGCCCCCTCTCCCTTCAGGGAGAGGGTTGGGGAGAGGGCTGCGCATTTATCCGGCAGCCGCGTGTTCTGGGCCTGGCACCCTCTCCCCCGGCCCCTCTCCCTGAAGGGAGAGGGGAGAAAAGCCGGGGAGAGGGTGGAATGGGCTGGCTTACTGCGCCGGCACGCCGACGACCTCAGCAGCCTTTGGGGCGGACTTGGAGAACTTCCAGGCGTCGCCGGCCGGGGCGGTGCCCTTGTCGTAGGGCTTGGCCAGCAGCATGTAGAGGAAGCCGGCGCCCATTACCACCACTGTGGTGAGGATCATCGAGTAATTGATGTACCAGGCAGCGTCCGGGCTGCGCGGCCAGACCATGTTGACGATGGCGCCGACGCCATAGACCAGCGCGGCGATGTTCACCAGCGGGCCCCAGCCGCCGAGGCTGAACTGGCCGCTCGGGCGCCAGCCCTTGGCACGGGCGATGAGCGCGGCGATGACGATCAGCTGGAAGGCCACGTAGATGCCGATGGCGGCGAAGCCGACGATGGTGGCCACGGCATCGGCCATGAACAGGCCCAGGCAAACGATGGCAGCCGGTACCACGCCGCTCACCACCAGGGCGGTGGACGGTACATGGTTGGCGGACAGACGCTTGAGGAGGTTGCTGCCGACGATCATCTCGTCGCGGGCGTAGGCGAACAGCAGGCGGCTGGCGGCGGCTTGCAGGCTGAGCACGCAGGAGATGAAGGAGACCATCACCACGGCCATCACCAGTTTCGAACCTACCGGGCCGAAGGCGTTGGCGAGGATGGTGGAAACCGGGTCGGTGTCTTCGCCGGCGATCACCTTCTGCATGTCCGGCACGGCGAGGATCAGCGCCAGGCAGGCGAACATGGCCGCGGCGCCGCCGATGTAGATGGTCATGCGCATGGCCTTGGGAATGCGCTTGCCGGGGTTGGGGGTTTCCTCGGCGACGTCACCGCAGGCCTCGAAGCCGTAGTACTGGAACAGGCCGGCCAGGGAGGCGGCGAGGAAGGCCGGCAGGTAGGAGCCGTTGACGTTGATCTCGAAGGTGTCGAACAGCACGCTGAACGGCTGGTGGCGTTCGAAGAGCAGCAGGTAGCCGCCCACCAGGATGGCGCCCACCAGTTCGCAGAGGAAACCGAACATGGCGACCCGCGCCAGCAGCTTGGTGCCCACCAGGTTGAGCGCGGTGGACAGCAGGATCAGGCCGAGGGCGATGTAGATATTGGCGTTGGAGTTGGCTTCGAAGCCCAGCATGGCCGCGAGGTACGGGCCCGCGCCGACGGCGACGCCAGCGATGGTCGCGCAAAGCGCCCAGGCGTAAACCCAGCCCACCATCCAGGCCCAGCGCTTGCCGACCAGGCGACGTGCCCAGGGATAGACGCCGCCGGAAATCGGGAACTGCGAAACCACTTCACCGAACACCAGGCACACCAGCAACTGGCCGAGGCCGATCAGCAGGTAGGACCAGAACATCGGCGGGCCGCCGGCCGCGAGGCAGAGGCCGAACAGGGTGTAGACGCCCACCACGGGCGACAGGTAGGTGAAGCCCAGGGAGAAGTTCTCCCACAGGCCCATGCTGCGTTCGAAGTTGGAGCTGTAGCCGAGCGCCTTGAGTTGCTCGGCGTCTTGATCGATTGGAGCGTTTGCACGCGCAGCAGATGAACCACTCATGTCTTGTTTTCCTCATTTGAATGGCAGTCTTTGCATGGCCGGCGGGTTGATGTCCGCCGGTGCTCATTGAAGAGCTCTTGTTGTTATGGGGTGAAGCGTGATGCGGACTTATCCGGCCTTGGCCACCTCCTCGTCACGGCCATCGTCGTACTGCGAGAGCCACTCGACCGCGGCATCGCGGTAGCGGGTGAAGCCCTTGTAGTCCACCAGTTCCTGGTTCAGGGACTTGAGCACGCGGTGCATGCGCTTGGCCCAGGCCGGGTTGGTGGCGATGTCTTCCAGGTTCAGCAGGTAGGTGCGAATCGGGAAGACGATGGCGTTGCTGCGCGGCAGGCGGTGCAGCGGCTGCAGCTCGATGCGCAGGTAGACCAGCCTGCCGGCGTTCTCGGCGGTCACGGTGGTGCGGTCCGGCGCCCAGTCGGGCAGGCTTTCGGCGGATACATCCAGGCGCGGGTTGACGGTCAACGACCAGTTCAGGCGGCGAACGGGGTGGCCGCAGCGCAGGCGCAGGAGGAACTTCAGCGCCCGGTCGAGCATGCCGGTTTCCTTGACCAGCGGTACCGGGCCGTGGAACTCGTGCCAGGCCATGCCGAGGTTGAAACGCAGCGAGTAGTCGGCGCGCTGGGTGGCGATGCCGGCGCCCCAGTAGAGGGTACCGTCGCGCTCTTCCTGCAGCACCCAGTCGCCCTGGGCCTGGCGGGTGATGTATTCCATCGGCTCGTAAGGCAGGGTGGAGGTATCGCCGAAGGTGAAGGTGTCGTCGATGTTCAGCAGCTTGTTGGTCCAGTGCCAGCGGGTGCCGTCCTTGTCCAGGGTGAAGTACTCCGGATAGTCCTTCGCGTAGGACTCCATGATCAGCTCCAGCAGGTCCCACTGGGCTTCCATCATGTGCGGCGCCGAGACGTAGTGCATGCCCGGGTCCTTCGCCAGGGTGATGGCGCGGTCGCGGCATTCGCTGATGTAGTGCTCGTCGATATCGAACACCGCCTTGAGCGCGCCGTCGCCGACGGAAACGTGCGGCTCCAGGTTCATCGAGTACATGTACTCGTCGTCCGGGAAGGGGAAGGGCGCGCGGGCGATGCACTCGGGGCTGTTCGCGTAGGTGTAGTCGTCGCGGTAGGTTTCGTCGGGTCGGAACTGGATGGTCATGGTCGTTCTCCGTTCAGCGGTCGATCACCAGCCGCGAGCACTTGGCGCGCGACACGCAGGGCATGATTTTCTTGTTGGCGGCCTTGTCCTCGTCGGACAGCCAGTCGTCGGTGTGGAGGATCTCGCCATCCAGCTCCAGCACCTCGGTTTCGCACATGCCACAAGCGCCGCCGCGGCACAGGTAGGGAATCTCGTGGCCGGCGGCCTCGGCGGCTTCCAGCAGGCTCTGGTCGGGGGAGACTTCGATCGTCGCGCCGCTGCGGGCGAGGGTGACACTGAAGGCTTCGCCGACGCTGCCCTGCTCGAGGAAGCGCTCATAGTGGATGTGGCTGTCGGTCCAGCCCTGGGCGCGGGCGCTGTCGATGGCGTCCTGGATCATGGATTCCGGGCCGCAGACGTAGAGGTGGCTGCCCAGGGGACGGTCGGCGAGCACGGCGCCGATGTCCAGGCGCGGGTCGATGTCGCTGCGATACAGGTGCACCGCGTCACCATACTTGCGGACCAGCTCCTCACCCAGGCGCGCGTGCTCGGCGCCGCGCACCGCCAGGTGCACTTCGAAGGGCGTACCGCGCAGGCGCAGTTCGGCCAGCTGCGAGCAGACCGGGGTGATGCCCACGCCGCCGGCGATGAACAGGTGCAGGCGCGCATGCTTGCTCAAGGGGAAGAGGTTCACCGGGCGGAGGATTTCCAGCACGTCGCCCTCGTTCACCGCCTCGTGCATACGCTTCGAGCCGCCGCGCCCATCCTCGACCCGGCGCACGGCGATCTGGTAGGCGCTGGAGTCGTAGGGCGAACTCATCAGCGAGTAGGCATTGCGGTAGGCGCCGTTCTCGTGGGGGATCAGCACCACCACGTTGCTGCCGCCGGAGAAGGGCGGCAGGTGGGAGCCGTCGGTGGAGACCAGGGTGAAACGCTTGATTTCCGGGCTGACGGCTTCGATGTGGGCGACCCGCACATTCAGGGTTCCGTTGCTCAGGCTCATGTGTCCAACTCCTCGGCGGCCGGCAACTCGCCGGGGACTTCGGCATCGGCCTTGACCGCCTGGAAGGCGGCCAGGCGGCGGGAATAGTGGTCGCGCACCACCAGCATCTGCTGGCATCCGGGGCACTGGAACACGCGCTGGGTGACGTTCTCGGTGTAGCTGTCGCAGTGCACGCACCAGACGCGGCGGACGAAGCTGCCGGCGTGCTCGCGCAGCACCTCGTCGCCGTTCATGTCGTAGCGGGTGGCGGCCTGCATGGCGGTGCCGATGAAACTCTCCGAGCCGGAGAGGTAGAGGCGGGTGCCCATGCGGGCGTCGCCGAGGATGCGTTCGAGGTCTTCCACCAATGCCTGGTTGCTCGGGTAGACACGCAGTTCGGCGACGTCCCGCTGCTCGAGTTCGGCGAGAAAGTCCTGGCCGGAGAAGGATTCCCGGGAGTAGAGCAGGGTGACGTTCAGGCCCTGTCCGGCCATGTCGTCCAGCAGCCGCAGCATGGCGCGCCCGCCGCTGCCCTGGCCGGCGACCAGGTGGCGGTTACCGCCGGGGAGAGGGCGCAGCTGGTCGTAGACCGGCCGGCTCTTGATACCTGTGATCAGCATTGTTGTTTTTACCTCCAGAGCTGCCGGGGCTCGCTGGCCCGGCTTCTATGCGATGACCCACTCAGGTGGATGGGGTGCTTTGCCTGGAGCACATGCTGTGCCAACTCTGTAACACATTGAAAATAAAGAAATTTGCAATTCTGGGAAGGGTGAGGTGTAGGCAGAAATGAATGGTGCTGTAGGCATTCTTGCAGCGCTGGGCGGGTAGTCGGGGGCGGGAAAAACGCAGCGCTGGCACATCCCTGTGCCGGGTGGCTCAGTCGCGTTGCAGCTTGCGGATCAGGGTGCCGATGTCGATGCCCAGTTGCTGGGCCGCCTTGCGCTTGCTGCCCTGGCTCTGCACGGCCTGGAGGATGAGCTGGCGCTCGAAGCGCTGGACCTGGGCCTTGAGGTTGCCGCCGGCGTCCTCGCTGGCCGCCACTGCGGCGTCCGGCTCCAGGGGGGCGGCGGGGCGCACGAACACCGGGGTGGCCAGGCCCAGCAGCTCCGGTGGCAGGTGCTGCTCACCGGCCTCGTCGTCGGCCAGCACGGCGAGCCGCTCGAAGATGTTCACCAGCTCGCGGACGTTGCCGGGGTAGCCGTAGTTCATCAGGCGCTGGCGGCAACCGCTGGACAACCGCAGGGTCGGCTGGCGGTCGCGGTTGATGCGCATCAGCAGGATGTCCATGAGCACCGGCAGGTCTTCCAGGTGCTGGCGCAGCGGCGGGATCTCCACTGGCAGCACCGCCAGGCGGTAGTAGAGGTCGGCGCGGAACTCGCCGGTTTCCACCAGGCGCCGCAGGTCCTTGTTGGTGGCGGCGATCACCTGCACCTGGACGGTCTTGGACAGCGGCGAACCCACCGACTGGATGCTGCCGTCCTCGAGGAACTTGAGCAGCTTGGCCTGCACGTGCAGGGGGATCTCGCCGATCTCGTCGAGGAACAGGGTGCCGCCCGAGGCGCTTTCGATGTAGCCGCGCTTGCCGCCCTGCAGGGCGCCGGTGAAGGCGCCGCGCTCGTAGCCGAACATTTCCGACTCGAACAGGCTTTCCGGGATGCTGCCGCAGTTGACGTGGATAAAGGGCCGGTCGCCCCAGCCGGCGGCCCGGTGGATGTGCCGGGCGATGGCCGTCTTGCCCACCCCGGGTTCGCCCAGCAGGAGCAGCCGCGCGCGCCGCCGGAACGCACGCACGCCGGTATCGGCGATGCCGGAGAGCAGGGGGGACAGGTGCAGGGCATTGTCCTGCGGGTCGCCCAGCCCGTTGGTTTCCGCGGCTGGAAAGGTCGGCTGCGCGCCACGGCGCTGGCTTTCCCGGCCCTCGAAGTCGCGCTGCACCAGCAGCGTGTAGGTTTTCTCGTAGGCGCCGGTGGGGACCGCCTGGGTGCTGGTGAGAAACATGCGGCCATCGCGGGAGCGGGTCAGCGCAGAGTTGCCGCCGCGTCCGATGGCTTGCTGGAAGTCCTCGAAGCCCAGGGCCGAGCGCTGGAAGAACTCGGCGTTGGGCAGGCCCACGGCTTCCTGGCGCGACAGGCGGTTGATCCGCTCGGCGGCAAGGTTGAGGAAGCGCACGCGGGCGTCGCCGTCACAGAGGATGATGGCTTCGTTGAAACTGTCCAGCAGGACATGCAGCGCCGGGGTTTCCAGCAGCGCGGAAAGCACCTCGCTGCTGACGTTCACCGAGGAGCGCATGCCCATCTTCAGGGAGGGCAGGAAATTCTTCTCGATCATGGATGCAACTCGTCGCTGTACCGGGGCGCGCGTTCCGCCGCGCGCAGCACCGCCACCTTCCAGGCCACACCCTCCTGCATGAGGATGCGCGAGCAATGCACGTTGAACTGCTGCATGCGACCGCTCAGGTCGGGCAGGTGCAGGCTGTGCCAGGTGCGTTCGGGCAATGACTTGTCCAGCAGGGCCTGGGCGATGCTGGCGCCCTGGGTGATGCCGAAGGTGCTTTCGAAGGCGGCGTTGCGCCATTGCGGCTGGAACGCTTCATCGATGACGACCACCGCATCGGGTACCGCGTCGAAGACCCGGCGCAGGGCGTCGATGCGTTGCTCGGCATCGTGCTGCATGCGCAGTTCCTGGCTGACGTCGCGGATGCTGCCCCACATTCGCAACAGATGGCCGTTCTGGATGCTGGCGCGCACGTCGTTCTCCACGTAGGCGGGGGAACCGTCGTGGCGGCGGTCCACCGAGAGCGCGCCGTCGACGCAGAAGTCGGTTTCCACCAGGCGGCGGACGAATTCCTCGTTGGCGGGGCTGCGCGGCCAATAGAGGCGCACCGGCTGCTGGTTGAAGTCGACGTCGGCGGGCATCTCGTAGACCTCGGCCATGGCGCGGTTGCACATGCGCCAGTGGGAGCGGTTCTCGAACACCTGGCGAACGATCTCGTCGGGCGTCTGGGTGATGTCCACTGGCTCGGCCCACTCGATGCACCAGTAGGCGACCTTGGCGCTGTAGAGCATCTGGCTCATGACTTCGTTGGCGTTCTGTTGCTCGCTCATGCGGCGGCTCAGGGAGCCCAGCGGCATCTTGATCAGGTGCAGGCGGGGCGAGGGTGTCGCGCGCCACTCCAGGATGCCGTTGGCGAGTACCGGCAGCAGGCCGCCGCTATGACGGATCAAGGTCAGTTCCAGCTCCTGCACGCGCTCATCGGCCGGAGGATTGGCGAAGAGCTGGTGCAGGGCACGTACCGAGTCGGCTGTATAGACCTGCTCGATGCGCAGGCCCTGAAGCTCGTCCGGTGCGTAGCCGAGCTGGTCGCTCAGGCTCGAGGAGGCGTGCAGAAATTGGCCGTTGACCGAAAGGGTGGTGGAAAGCAGCAGGCCGCGTTCGGCCAGCAGGTGCAATGTGTCCATGTCGATTCCAGGAAAACTGTGCGGGATTCGGCGTTCAGCCCGCACATTGCGTGCCAGCCGCCCATGGACAGGAGGGACGGGGCCTTCAGCCGGAAGAGAAGTGCGAGTGCTGCATTTTTACAGCGCCTTTGCGCATCGCCACAGCACCTCCGGTCGGATGGTGGCCGGAGCCCGGCATTCGATCGGGGCGCAGCGCGGGAAGGTTTGCGGGTACCACTATCGCCGCCAGCGCTTGCAACGTGATCGCGGGCCGCACCGTCCCGCACTTCCGGGGATTGCTCGCGAAGGGGGGCGTTCGCGAGCAGAGCTCGCTCCTACATGGTTTAGCCCCCAGAAGGAACAGGGGAGGGCGCTATTTCACGCCCTTGTCCTCGATCAGGTCGGCATCGAACAGGTGCTCCAGTTCGGCGCGGGCCTCGCGGGCGGTCTGGATCACTGCGGCGTCGTCGTCGTAGACCTTGTGCTGGGCGGCCAGCACTTCTTCGTCGTGGCGATGGAAGCGGCGGATGCGGGCATTGGCCTGGTCCTCGTCGAGGCCCAGGCCGAGCAGCGCCTGGCGGCTCATCTCCAGGGCGGAATGGAAGGTCTCGCGCACCGGCACCGCGCCGAGGTCCAGCAGGCGGTGCACATGCTGGCGATTGCGCGCACGGGCGATGACCTTGACGTGCGGGAAGTGGCGCTGCACCAGTTCGGTGACCTTGAGATTGGTCTCCGGGTCGTCGGTGGTGACGATGAAGAATTCGGCCTTGTCCACCTTCGCCGCACGGAGGATTTCCGGACGCAGCGGGTCGCCGTAGAACACCGGCATGCGGCCCAGGCTCATGCTGCGGCCGTA
Source organism: Pseudomonas sp. GCM10022186 (assembly GCF_042656385.1). Classification (NCBI taxonomy): domain Bacteria; kingdom Pseudomonadati; phylum Pseudomonadota; class Gammaproteobacteria; order Pseudomonadales; family Pseudomonadaceae; genus Pseudomonas; species Pseudomonas sp. GCM10022186. Next base: position 97,531 of record NZ_JBHSOU010000030.1, on the reverse strand, counting down.
GTCGACCATTTCCACCGCGGTGTCCAGCGCCACGTAGTTCACCCGCTGGGCGCGCAGCACCCGGGCGATGATCTGGCCCATGCGGCCCATGCCGGCGATCACGACCCGTGGATCGTCAGTCTCGATGTTCCTGTATTCCGGCGGCACTTCTACCGGTGCCGGCCTGGCCTTGAACAGGCGGAACAGGAACAGCACCAACAGCGGGGTGACCGCCATGGACAGGGTGATGGTGAGGACCAGCAGGTCGTGCAGGCGCGCGTCCAGCAGGCCATGCTCGCGGGCCAGCTTGAACACCACGAAGGCGAACTCGCCGCCGGCCGCCAGCACGATGCCCAGGCGCAGCGCCTGAGCGCTGTCCAGGCCGCCGGAGTAGCGGCCGATCAGGTAGAGCAGCGGCAGCTTGATCAGCACCAGGATCAGGGTCATGCCGATGACCGACAGCGGCTCGCTCAGCAGCAGGCCGAGGTCGGCGCTCATGCCCACGCTGATGAAGAACAGGCCCAGCAGCAGGCCCTTGAAGGGCTCGATATGGGATTCCAGCTCATGGCGGTATTCCGAATCCGCCAGCAGCACACCGGCGATGAAGGCGCCCAGGGCCATGGACACCCCGGCCAGCTCCATCAGCCAGGCGGTGCCGATGACCACCAGCAGCGCGGTGGCGGTGGATACCTCCCGCAGGCCGGTCCTGGCCACGATGCGGAACACCGGTCGCAGCAGGTAGCGTCCGCCGATGATCACCGCCCCCACGCTGCCCACCACCTTGAGCAGATTGACCAGGGTGTCGCGGTCGGCCTCCAACTCGCCGGTGCCGGCGATTACCGGCAGCAGGGCGATCAGCGGGATGGCGGCGATGTCCTGGAACAGCAGGATGGCAAAGGCCAGGCGGCCATGGGGGCTGGTCACTTCCTTGCGCTCGGCCAGCAACTGCAGGCCGAAGGCGGTGGACGACAGGGCCAGGCCGAAGCCCACCACCGCTGCGGTGTTCAGCGATTGCGCGAAGACCAGCCAGGCGACCGCGCCTATGGCCAGACCGGTCAGCAGCACCTGGGCCAGGCCCATGCCGAACACGGAGTGGCGCATGACCCAGAGGCGCCTGGGCGACAGTTCGAGGCCGATGATGAAGAGCAGCAGCACCACCCCCAGCTCGGACAGGTGGCTGACGTTTTCCGTGTCGCCGATCAGGCGCAGCACCGACGGGCCGATCAGCACGCCGGCCAGCAGGTACCCCAGCACAGCCCCCAGTTGCAGGCGCTTGGCCAGGGGCACCGTGAGGACGGTGGCGAACAGGAAAATCACTGACGCCTGCAGCAGGCTGCCGTCGTGGGGCATATGTCACTCCTTGGTGGTGGTGCGGTGGGCGACATCTTAGAGCAGGGTGGAGCGATGGGGCAGGGTGCCGCGCCAATACGACGCGGCCCCCTGTGGCTCACTTGGCGGTGAGGGTGCTGTAGCTGGTGATCAGGTTGCGGTAGTCGGGGATGTGGGCGGAGAACAGCGCGGCCAGGCCTTCGATGTCGTTGCGCCAGTCGCGGTGCAGTTCGCAGGCCACGCCGAACCAGGTCATCAGCTGGGCGCCGGCGGCTTCCATCCGACGCCAGGCGGCGTCACGGGTGATTTCGTTGAAGGTGCCGGAGGCGTCGGTGACCACGAACACGTCGAAATCTTCCTCGATGGCCGAGAGCGCCGGGAAGGCCACGCAGACTTCGGTCACCACGCCGGCGATGATCAGCTGCTTCTTGCCGGTGGCCTTCACCGCCTTGACGAAGTCCTCGTTGTCCCAGGCGTTGATCTCACCCTTGCGCGCCACGTACTGGGCGTGGTGCACCTTGGCGCGGGAAGGACTGGCCAGCGGCAGGCTGGTACAGGTGACCCCGGGCTGGGCGCCGCGGACCGGCGTGGTGCATGCGGTGTTTCCATCCCGGCGCGGATTGCTGCCGTCGGTGCGGACCCTGCTCGATTTCCTGGCCGAGGAGTTCAAGGGCAGTGATATGAGGTGAGGGGATGTGCGCAACGGCACGGTGCGCTTTTCTGTAGGGGCGAATTCATTCGCCCAGCAGACCGCAGGGCTGCCGTTCGGGTCCGCAGGGGGACGCTGCGCGTCCCTTGGCGAATGAATTCGCCCCCACAGGGTAGCGGTGTCGCCGAGGGGGCCCATGCGGACCCGGTGCGCTTTTCTGTAGGGGCGAATTCATTCGCCCAGCAGGCCGCAGGGCTGCCGTTCGGGTTCGCAGGGGGCAACTGCGTTGCCCTTGGCGAATGAATTCGCCCCTTCCCCGCATCGCGCCGCCTGCCGCAGAAGACCCGGGCCTTCATCGATTTCCTGGTGGAGGAGATGAGCAGGGCCAATGAGCGGATGCCCTGCTGAATCAGGGGGGATTGTCAGCGGCACTTTTCGCGGCTAGGAAAAGCCTGAACTTTAGCCAGCGACGGCTTATCCACCGAAGGGAACAGGCTTTTCGCAAGGCGAGGATCACCCCCTGCTCACGAATGATCCGGTAAAAGGTTTCGCGAGCAGCACGTAGGGTGGAAATCCCTTTCGGGATTTCCACCAACGGTGTCTTGCACGGCCTCGCCGGTGGATGTGAAAGCGCTATCCCCCTACATGGCTGACACGGCGCCGCCTTGTGGGATCAACGCTTCAATGCGCCCCGGCACCCTTGGCCAGGTCGCTCTCGTTCCATTCGGTGTAGACGCAGGCATCCGCCGCGGCCCAGCGCACCAGCACCGGGGCGCCCGGCGGCAGTTGTGCGGTGGTGCCGGACAGCTCCTTCAGCGTCAGGCTGGCGCCACCGGCGGTGGTCACGCTGCAGGTCAGGCTTTCGCCGAGGAACACGGTTTCCGCCACCTTGGCCTGGATCTGGTTCCACCCGGCGGCCAGCGGTTCGGCGGCGGCCTGGTCCGGGGTCAGCACCTGGGCTTTTTCCGGACGCACCATCAGCACCAGGTCCTGGCCGTTCTGCAGGCCGGCGGTGGGGCGGATGGCCAGCGACTGGCCCTCGAAGCTGGCGGCGGCATTGCCCTGGGCCTTGACCCTGAGGAAGTTGGAGTTGCCCAGGAAGGAGGCGACGAAGGCATTTGGCGGATTCTGGTAGAGGTCATAGCCGCTGCCCAGGCCGACGATCCTGCCGTGGCTGAAGATGGCGATGCGCTGGGACAGGCGCATGGCTTCTTCCTGGTCGTGGGTCACGTAGACGATGGTGATGCCGAGGCGGCGGTGCAGGTGGCGCAGTTCGTCCTGCAGGTCCTCGCGCAGTTTCTTGTCCAGGGCGCCCAGGGGTTCGTCCATCAGCAGGATGCGCGGCTCGTACACCAGCGCCCGGGCAATGGCCACGCGTTGCTGCTGGCCGCCGGAGAGCTGGGCCGGGCGGCGCTGGGCGAATTTCTCCAGCTGCACCAGCTTGAGCATGGCCTCGACGCGGCGCTCGCGCTCGCCGGCGGCCTGCTTGCGGATGTCCAGGGGGAAACCGATGTTGTCGCGCACGTTGAGGTGCGGGAACAGCGAGTAGCGCTGGAACACCATGCCGATGTCGCGCTTGTGCGGCGGCACGTTCACCAGGGACTTGCCGTCCACCAGGATCTCGCCGGAGCTGGGCGTCTCGAAGCCGGCCAGCATCGACAGGGTGGTGCTCTTGCCCGAGCCGCTGGAGCCGAGGAAGGTGAGGAACTCGCCGTCCTGGATGTCCAGGCTGATGTTGTCCACGGCGGTGAAGTCGCCGTAATGCTTGTTCAGGTTGCGCAGGCTGACCAGGGTCTTGTTTTCGCGGGTGTCTTGGATCACGGCACTCATTTTCTTTACCTCGGCGCTCAGGCGCTTGCAGGGTTGCGCCGGCGCAGCACGGCGGCGATCACCATCACCAGTACGGACAGGCCGATCAGCAGCGTCGAGGCGACGGCGATCACCGGGGTCAGGTCCTGGCGCAGGGTGGTCCACATTTTCACGGGCAGGGTCTGCAGGGTCGGGCTGGCCATCATCACGCTCAGCACCACTTCATCCCAGGAGACCAGGAAGGCGAACAGCGCGCCGGCCATCATGCCGGGGCGGATCGCCGGGAAGGTCACCTTGAATACCGCCTGCAGCCGCGAGGCGCCGCAGATCACCGCGGCATCCTCGATGGACTGGTCGAACAGCTTCAGCGAATTGATGATCGAGATGATGGTGAAGGGCAGGGCGACTATCACGTGGCTGACCACGAAGGAGAACAGCGTCCCGGTGTAGCCCAGCTTGAGGAACAGCGCGTACACCGCCACGGCGATGATCACCAGCGGCACGATCATCGGCAGGGTGAACAGGGCGTAGAGAAATTCCCGGCCGGGGAACTTGCCGCGCACCAGGGCGAAGGCGGTGGGCAGGCCCAGGGCCACGGAACAGATCGTCGTCAGCACCGCCACCTTGAGGCTGGCCAGGGCCGATTCCATCCACTCGGCGTTGGAGAAGAACTGCAGGTACCACTTGGTCGTCCAGCCCGGCGGCGGGAACACCAGCCACTGGGAGGAGCCGAAGGACAGCAGCACGATGAACAGGATCGGCAGCAGCAGGAAGGCCGCGATCGCCCCGGTGGTGAGGTAGAGGCCGATGCGCAGGCGCAGGCCCATGGCATTGGGTGACAGCAGCATGGCTTACCTCGCGGTGCTCGAAGCCACCGGGGATTCCGGCTGCAGCTTCAGGTAGAGGTAGAACAGGACCAGGGTGATGGCGATCAGCAGCGCGGCGGCGGCGCTGGCCAGGCCCCAGTTGAGGAAGGACTGCACCTGCTGGACGATGAACTCCGGCAGCATCATGTTCTGCGCGCCACCGAGCAGGGCCGGGGTGACGTAGTAGCCCAGGGACATGACGAAGACCATCAGGCCGCCGGAGAACAGCCCCGGACGGCACAGCGGCAGGAACACCCGGGTGAAGTTGGTCCAGGGGCTGGCGCCGCAGATGGAGCCGGCCTGCAGCACCATGGGGTCGATGGCCGACATGGTGGCCTGCAGCGGCAGCACGATGAAGGGGATCATGATGTAGCTCATGCCGATCACCACACCGGTGAGGTTGTGCACCATCTCCAGCGGCTGGTCGATGATGCCCAGCGCCATCAGCATCTTGTTGATCACGCCGGAGGCCTGCAGCAGCACCAGCCAGGAGTAGGTGCGCGCCAGCAGGCTGGTCCACATCGACAGCAGCACGATGTTCAGCAGCCAGCGACCCCAGCCGCGCGGCACCAGGGTGATCACCCAGGCCAGGGGGAAGCCCAGCAGCAGGCTGATCAGGGTCACCAGGCCGCCGACGGCGAAGGTGTTGAACAGCACCCGGGCATAGGCCGAGTTGGCGAACAACTGCTCGTAGTTGCCCAGGCCGGGCGTCGGTTCCAGCACGCCGCGCAGCAGCAGGCCGATCAGCGGGGCGAGGAAGAACAGGCTGAGGAACAGCAGGGCCGGGAGCAGGTTGCGGGCACCGCGCCAGCGCAGCGCGGCCTGGTTGTCTTTCATCGACGCAGCCTTGGAGTCAGTGCCAGCGGAGGCGCGGGCTGCGCCTCCAGTGGCCTTGGCCGGCGAGCCGGGCTGAATGGCAGCCATCTTCACTTGACCAGCCATTCGTTCCACCGCGCGGCGATAGCCGGGCCGTTCTTGGCCCAGTACGCGTAGTCGAGGGTGATCTGATCCTTAGCGTAGGCAGTGGGCAGGTTGGGGGCGAGGTCCTCCTTGAGCTGGCCGACGCTGTCGACGTTCACCGGGGCGTAGGCGGTGAGGTTGGCGAATTCGGCCTGGCCCTTGGCACTGCTGGCGTTGGCCAGGAACTTCATGGCCGCGTCCTTGTTCTTGGCGCCCTTGGGGATGACCAGGAAATCGGCCATGACCAGGTTCTGCTTCCAGCTCACGCCCACCGGCGCACCGTCCTGCTGCAGGGCGTAGACGCGGCCGTTCCAGAACTGGCCGAGGGTCGCTTCACCGGAGGCCAGCAGTTGCTGGGACTGGGCACCGCCGCCCCACCAGACGATGTCCTTCTTGATGGTGTCGAGCTTCTTGAAGGCGCGGTCCAGGTCCAGCGGGTAGAGCTTGTCGGCGGGCACGCCATCGGCCAGCAGGGCCAGTTCCAGCACGCCGGGGCTCGGCCACTTGTAGAGAGCGCGCTTGCCCGGGTAGTTGGCGGTATCGAACAGGGCGGTCCAGTCCTGCGGGGTCTTGCCGCCGACCTTGCCCTGGTTGTAGCCGAGCACGAAGGAGAAGAAGAAGGAGCCGACGCCGTGGTCGGAAACGAAGCGCGGGTCGATCTTGTCGCGCTGGATCACGCCGAAGTCCAGGGGCTCCAGCAGGCCTTCGGCGGCGGCGCGCAGGGCGAAGTCGGCTTCGACGTCCACCACGTCCCACTGCACGTTGCCGCTTTCCACCATGGCTTTCAGCTTGCCGTAGTCGGTGGGGCCGTCCTGCACCACGCGGATGCCGCTGGCCTCGCTGAAGGGCTCGGCCCAGGCCTGCTTCTGCGCGTCCTGGGTGGTGCCGCCCCAGCTGACGAAGCTGATGTTATCGGCGGCGATGGCGGCGGTGCCGGTCACGCTCAGGAAGGCTGCGGCGAGAACCGCTGCTGCACGTTTTTTGAACACCATCTTGCTTGCCCTCATTGTTGTGTTTGTACGCAAGCGGGCTTCGCTTTCTACCCGCTTATCAGGAGCAGGGGACCCCGGTGAAGGGGCCATCAAGGGCGGCCGGGGCGGGAGGCAGTTCCCGGAAATCATCTCGGCCTACGGAATGTCATATTATGGTATTCCAAACTTTCTGCAAGTCCTCGGCGTTGCCGGTGGTCGCCATCGGGGACCAAAGCCGCACGGTGAGGCGGAGCTGTAGGGGCGAATTCATTCGCCAAGGGACACGCAGTGTCCCCCTGCAAGCCGGCGGGGCAGTCCTTTGGCCTGCTTGGCGAATGAATTCGCCCCTACAGGAAAAGCATTGGCTCAAGCGGGAGGCTCAGACCGTAGCCCGGTGCACACCTGCCCCTACAGGCTCAGCCCTCGAACGGAATGGTTTCCACCACTTCCAGGTCGTAGCCGGTCAGGCCCGCGTATTTCAGCGGCGCGCCCAGGTGGCGCAGCTTGCCGACGCCGAGGTCCTGGAGGATCTGCGCGCCAGTGCCGACTTCGGAATAGATGCGCGACTGCGAGCGGCTGAACTGCCGGCGCGGCTGGGTGAGTTGCGGCACGCGTTCCAGCAGGGCCTGGGAGGATTCGTTGTTGGCCAGTACCACCACCACGCCGTGGCCGGCTGCGGCCACCTTCTCCAGCGCGGCCCAGAGGGTCCAGTTCTTCGGCCCGGTGTATTCGGCGCCCACCAGGTCGCGCAGCGGGTCGATCACATGCACCCGCACCAGGGTCGGCTCGTCGCGGCGGATTTCGCCCATCACCATGGCCATGTGCACGCCGCCTTCGATGCGGTCCTCGAAGGTGACCAGGCGGAAGGTGCCGTGCACCGTGGGCAGTTCGCGCTCGCCGATACGGGTGACGGTGTGTTCGGTACTGAGGCGGTAGTGGATCAGGTCGGCGATGGTGCCGATCCTGATGCCGTGCTTCTCGGCGAAAGCCTCCAGGTCCGGTCGGCGGGCCATGCTGCCGTCGTCGTTCATCACTTCGACTATCACCGAGGCCGGGCTGAAGCCGGCCAGGCGTGCCAGGTCGCAGCCGGCTTCGGTGTGCCCGGCGCGGGTCAGCACGCCGCCTTCGCGGGCGCGCAGGGGGAAGATATGGCCGGGCTGCACCAGGTCGTCCGCCTTGGCATCCGGCGCCACTGCGGTGAGCACGGTATGGGCACGGTCGGCGGCGGAGATGCCGGTGGTGACGCCGCTGGCGGCCTCGATGGAAACGGTGAAGGCCGTGGCGAAGGCGCTGCCGTTGGCCGGCACCATCTGCTCCAGGCCGAGGCGCTGGCAGTGTTCGTCGGTCAGGGTCAGGCAGATCAGGCCACGGGCTTCGCGGGCCATGAAGTTGATCGCCTCGGGGGTGCATTTCTCCGCCGCCAGCAACAGGTCGCCCTCGTTCTCGCGGTCTTCGTCATCCACCAGCAGGACCATCTTGCCCTGGCGGTAGTCTTCGATGATGTCTTCGATGCGATTGAAGGGCATGGTGCGGTACCTGGCTGGAAAAGGGATAGGTATTCTGGTATACCATAATACCAATTTAGCCGAAACAGCAGAGGTCAGCATGAAGGCTTACTGGATCGCCCACGTCGATGTGACGGACCCGGAGCGTTACAGCGAATACACCCGTCGCGCACCGGCTGCCTTCGCCAGGTTTGGCGGCAGGCTGCTGGCCCGTGGCGGCCGTTCGGAAGCCCTGGAGGGCAGGCCGACGCCCCAGCGCAGCGTGGTGATCGAGTTCGATTCCTATGATCAGGCGCTGGCCTGCTACCGCTCGGCGGAGTACCAGGAGGCCTGTGGATATCGCCAGGGGGTGGCGAGGGCGGAGGTGATCATTGTTGAAGGGGTTGAGGCCTGAGCGGGGGCTTGCCCTCTCCCCCAGCCCCTCTCCCTGAAGGGAGAGGGGAGCTTGTCCGCGCAGGACGCAACATCCTCACTCCCAGATGACCTCGGAGTTTTCGGTTGTCGCGTAAGTGTCAGGCGCGAGTCACCCCTCTCCTCTTCAGGGAGAGGGGGCGGGGGAGAGGGTGGCGCGGCTTACCGGATGAAATGCACCTTCCCGGTATCGTCATTGCCCATGTAGATGCCATACACCCCCGCCTCGCGCTCCTCGATGTAACGCTCGAGGATCTGCCGGATGGCGGGATAGTAGATGGCGTCCCAGGGAATCTCCTCGGGGGCGAAGAAGCGGTAGTCGAGGGTTTCCGGGCCGTGCTGGCCGGTCACTTCCAGGGCGGTGGCACGGAAGATGATGTAGACCTCGCTGATCTTCGGCACGCTGAAGATGGAGTAGGGCGAGACGATCTCGGCGCGCACGCCGCTCTCTTCCCAGACTTCGCGCAGGGCCGCTTCCTCGGTGGTCTCGCCCTGTTCCATGAAGCCGGCGGGCAGGGTCCAGGTGCCGGGGCGCGGCGGGATGGCGCGCTGGCAGAGGAGGTACTTGCCGTCCTGCTCGATGATGCAGCCGGCGATGATCTTCGGGTTTTCATAGTGGACGTAGCCGCAGTCCGCGCACACCAGCCTTTCGTGGGTGTCCCCGGCGGGACGCTGGCGGCTCAGGCCGCCGCTGCCGCAGCGGGGACAGAAGCGCGGGGCGGGCATGGCGTCAGCGTCCGATACGCGGCTCTTTCAGGACGATGGGGGTGACGATTTCGCGCACCTTGCCCGGTTCGTCCTGCTTGGACTTGAGGTAGTCCAGGGCCACCTTGGCGGCGGCACGGACGTGGTCCACCGAGGCTTGGTGGGCGGCCAGCGGGTCGCCGCTCTTGATCGCCTCGACCATGCGTTCCATTTCCTGGTTGCTGGCGCTGCGGCGGTTCTGCTGGGACACCGAGGTGGCGCGCAGGTAGCTGATGCGCGCCTGCAGCTGGCGCAACTGGGTGGCGGCGATGTGGTTGCCGGAGCCTTCCAGCAGCACGTCATAGAAACCCTGCACGGACTCCAGCACCTGTTGCAGCTCGCCTTCGGCGAGGGCCTTGCGGTTTTCCTCCAGGGCGCGTTCCAGGGCGCGGATGTCCTTGGCCTTGGCATTCAGGGTGAAGAGCTGGACGATCAGACCCTCGAGCACGCAGCGCAGCTCGTAGATGTCGCAGGCGTCTTCCAGGGTGATGATGGCCACGCGCGGGCCCTTGGCATCGGCGAACTCCACCAGGCCCTCGGATTCCAGGTGGCGCAGGGCCTCGCGGACCGAGGTGCGGCTGACGCCCAGGCGGTCGCAGAGGTCGCGCTCCACCAGGCGGTCGCCGGGCAGCAGCTGGAAGTTCAGGATGGCGCCCCGCAGCTTGTCGAGGACGATCTCGCGCAGGGTGACGGGATTGCGGTTGACCTTGAAGCTGTCGTCGAGGGGCAAGCGTTTCATGTGGTCCGCTCTGGTAATGGCTGTCCGTAGGAAAAACGAAGGAGCACCAGAGGGTGCTCCATCATCGGGTGGCGCCGGCGGTCAACCCTGGGCCTCGGCATCGGCTTCGGCGAAAGCCTCGCGGGCGATGCGGAAGCTGTCTACCGCCGCCGGCACGCCGCAGTAGATGCCGACTTGCAGGAGGATCTCGCGGATCTGCTCGCGGGACAGGCCGTTGCGCAGGGCGCCGCGGACATGCAGCTTCAGCTCATGGGGGCGGTTGAGCGCCGAAATCATGGCCAAGTTTATCATGCTGCGTTCCTTCAGCGATAAGCCGTCCCGGCCCCAGACGTGGCCCCAGCAGTACTCGGTGACCAGCTCCTGCAACGGGCGGGTGAAGTCGTCGGCGTTCTGGATCGACTTGTTCACATAGGCTTCGCCCAGCACCCGGGTGCGGATCTCCAGGCCCTTGGCGTACTTGTCGTTGCTCATTGGTGATTCCTCCCTCGAACTTCGTCTCGGTCGCGTGGTTCAGGCGATCTCCGGCAGGGCGCCGAGCTTGCCCTTGTGGTAGACCATGGGCGTGACCTCGTCCTTGGGCAGGATCAGGTTCTTCACCGCCCCGACGATGATGGCGTGGTCGCCACCGTCGTATTCGCGCCACAGCTCGCACTCGATGATGGCGGTGGCCTTGGTCAGCAGCGGGTTGCCCCGCTCGCTCAGGTGCCATTCGATGCCCTTGGCCTTGTCCTTGCCCTTCCTGGCGAAGGCGTAGGCCTCGGCCTGCTGGTCGGCGCAGAGCAGGTGGATGGCGAACTGCTTGCTGTCGCGCAGCACCGGGTAGGTGTCCGAGGCGTAGTTGGGGCAGAACAGCACCAGCGGCGGCTCGATGGACAGGGCGCTGAAGGCGCTGGCGGTGATGCCGACGATTTCGCCCTCGGCGTCCAGGGTGGTGACCACGGTGACGCCGGAGGGGAAGGAGCCCATCACGTCTTTGTAAATGCCGGGTTCGATCATCGCGGGTCTCCTCTCAACGCATCACGAAGGGGTCGGGCATGGGCGCCTGCGAGAGGTTGATCCACACCGTCTTCAGTTCGGTGTAGGCCAGCACCGAGTCGATGCCGCTCTCACGGCCGTAGCCGCTGTTGTGGAAGCCGCCGATGGGGGCCATGGCGGAAACCGCACGGTAGGTGTTGACCCAGATGATCCCGGAGCGGATGTCGCGGGCCAGGCGGTGTGCACGGCCGAGGTCGCGGGTCCAGATGCCGGCGGCGAGGCCGAACTGGGAGTCGTTGGCGATCGCCAGGGCTTCTGCCTCGTCCTTGAAGCGGATCACCGAAGCCACCGGGCCGAAGACTTCCTCCTGCATGATCTTCATCGAGTTGCGGTCGCACTCGAACAGGGTCGGCTCGTAGTACCAGCCCTTGGCGTCGAGCTCGGGGCGCTTGCCGCCCAGGCGCAGGCGCGCACCTTCGGCGATGGCATCGGCCACCAGGCCTTCGACCACGGCGAGCTGCTGGGCGGTGGCCATGGGGCCCATCTCGCTGCTGTCGTCCTGGGGGTTGCCGATGCGGATGCGCTTGGCGCGCTCCACCAGGCGCTCGACGAATTCGTCGTAGATCTCGTCCTGCACCAAGAGGCGCGAGCCGGCTACGCAGCTCTGCCCGGAGGCGGCGTAGATGCTGGCCACGGCGCCGTTGATGGCGCTGTCCAGGTCGGCGTCGGCGAAGATGATGTTGGGCGACTTGCCACCCAGTTCCAGCGACAGCTTGGCAAAGTTTTCCGCGCTGCTGCGCACCACATGGCGGGCGGTGGCGGCGCCGCCGGTGAAGGCGATCTTGCGCACCAGCGGATGGCGGGTCAGCGCCGCGCCGGTGCTCGGGCCGAAACCGGTGACCACGTTGACCACCCCGGCCGGGAAGCCGGCCTCCAGGGCCAGGCGCGCCAGTTCGAGGATGGTCGCCGAGGCGTGCTCGGAGGGCTTCAGCACGATGGTGTTGCCGGCGGCGAGCGCCGGGGCCAGCTTGATCGCGGTCAGGTACAGCGGGCTGTTCCAGGGGATGATCCCGGCCACCACGCCCAGCGGCTCGTGGACGGTGTAGGCGAACATGTCGGCCTTGTCGATCGGCAGGGTGCCGCCTTCCAGCTTGTCCGCCAGGCCCGCGGTGTAGTGGAAGAATTCCGGCAGGTAGCCGACCTGGCCACGGGTCTCGCGGATCAGCTTGCCGTTGTCGCGGCTTTCCAGCTGGGCCAGGTGTTCCCTGTTCTCGGCGATCAGGTCGCCCAGGCGGCGCAGCAGCTTGCCCCGCGCGGTGGCGGAAAGGCCGCGCCAGGCGGGATTCTCGAAGGCCTTCTGGGCCGCCTGCACGGCGCGCTCGACATCCGCTTCGTCGGCATCGGGCAGCTCCGCCCAGGGTTCGGCCAGGGCCGGGTTGAGGCTTTGGAAGGTCTTGCCGGACAGCGCATCGACCCACTGGCCGCCGATGCACATCTGGAAGCGTGCGAGCGTCATGCGACGATCCCCTTTGCTTGGTTCTGTAAGGTCTGCGCCTGCTGGAGGAAGTCCAGCAGCATCTGGTTGACCAGGCGCGGCGACTCCACCGGCATCATGTGCCGCTGTTCTTCGAGCACCGCGACCCGCGCGCCGGGTATGCGTTCGGCCAGCTGGCTGGCCATTTCGGGCGTCGAGCCGGGGTCCAGCTCGCCGGTGGCCACCAGGGTCGGCACCTTGATGCTGCCGAGGTCCTCGGCGCGGTACATGTCCTGGGTGGCGAAGAGTTCATAGGTAGTCAGATAGCCCTGCGGATCGTTGCTGGCAAGGGTCTGGCGGATGGCGGCGATCTGCGCCGGGTTGGCCGCCTGGTACTCGCGGCTGAACCAGCGCGACAGCGCCGCTTCGGCGTTGGCGTCCGGGCCGTGTTCGGCGGCCTGGCGGGTGCGTTCGATCACCCCGGCGCGCTGTTCGGCGCTGCGGTTGAACACGCTGTTGAGGATCACCAGGCCTTCCAGGTGCTGCGGGTGGTGCAGGGCGAAGGCCCGCGCCACCAGGCCACCCATGGAGAAGCCGATGACGGTGGCCCGCTCCAGCTTCAGGTGCTCCAGCAGTTCGCGCAGCTGCTCGGCGTAGCCCACCAGGCCGGTGCCCGGCTCCGGGCGCGGGCTGGCGCCGTGGCCGAGCATGTCGTAGGCGATGACCTGGAAGTGCGGCGCCAGACCGACGATCTGGCCGCCCCACATTTCCTTGTTCAGGCCGACGCCGTGGATCAGTACCACGGGGTGGCCTTGGCCGGTCGCCAGGTAACTGGTGCCGGCCGGGGTGCGTTCAGCGGTGAGCCGAATCATGGATCGCTCCTGCACGGGCCTTGGGATCACTGGGCCTGCGCCTGCTCGGCGGCCAGTTCTTCCAGATCGATGTAGCGGTTGCCGATGCGCGGGTGCAGGCGGCCACCGTCGGCAGCGCCCAGCACGACGATGATCTCGTCGGCGCGCGGTGCGTCTTCGATCTGCATTTCCAGGGTGATGTAGTGGGAGCGCAGGCCCTCGTCGTCCTTGTGCATCATCGGGATCTGGATCGAGGTGCCCGGGCCGCCGCGCTTGTTGGTGAAGCTCAGGTAGCTCTTGGCGTTCACCGCCTGGCGGTAGTGGTTGCCGAAGCGCAGGGTGTGGATCACCGCGGAAGCGTGCTCGATCTCGCCATCGGCGCCGACCACGGCGGCCTTGCCATAGGCCTCGATCTTCGCGGCACCGCCGATGGCGGCGGTCAGGCGCTCGACCATCATGGCGCCGAGGTCGGAGCAGTTGGCCTTGATCTCGGGCTTGAGGTCTTCGACGAAACCACGGCCGAGCCACGGGTTCTTGATCACCACGGCCAGGCCCACCATGGTCACCGGCTTGTCGGCGGCCTTGCCGCCTTCGATGAAGGTCTCTTCCACGTAGCTGACGATCTTGCGGATTTCGAAGCTCATTGGGCTCTCCTGGTTGGGGAAGTCTCTTGCTGTCTGATGGTATACCATAATATTGAATATGCAAGAGCCAGGTGCCGGGGGAGGGCAGGGCATGGCGACGGAAGGTCGTGGGGAACGAGAGGGGAGGCCTGGATGCAGCGGGCGGTGGGCGCGAAGGATAAGGGAAAGCATGGAATACCGTAATACGATATTCCACTAAGAAATAGATAGGAAGGGAGAGTCAGATGCCTTTCCTGTGGGGACGAATTCATTCGCTGACCGGGCCGCAGGCCCGGCCGGTTGCTGCAATGGGGGGCGCTGCGCGCCCCTTCGCGAATGAATTCGCCCCCACAAAGAAGGACAGCGTGTAGCCGGATGAAATCCGGGCCAAGCGCCGCAGGGGGCATTGCCGTTAGCGGAACGCCGGCACCACGTGCTCGATGAAGAGTTCCAGGGACTTCTTCTTCTCGGCGTGGGACAGGCTGTTGTCGGCCCAGAAGCTGAACTCGTCCACGCCCAGTTCCTGGTAGTGGCGGATACGCGCGATCACTTCTTCCGGGGTGCCGATCATGGTGTTCTTGCGGATGTTCTCCAGCTCGAACTCCGGGCGGTCCTTGAACTTCTCTTCCGGACTCGGCTGGAGGATGCCGTTGACCGGGGTTTCCTTGTTGCCGAACCAGGCATCGAAGGTGCGGTAGAAGCGCGAGATGGCGGCCGCGCCGACCTTCCAGCCTTCCGGGTCGTCCACGCCGTGTACGTGGGTGTGGCGCAGCACCATGAGTTGCGGGCGCGGCACGTCGGGGTTGTTGGCCAGGGCGGCCTCGAACTTGTTCTTCAGGTCCACCACTTCCTCGTCGCCCTTCATCAGCGGGGTGACCATCACGTTGCAGCCATTGGCCACGGCGAAGTTGTGGGAGTCCGGGTCGCGGGCGGCGATCCAGATCGGCGGGGTGGGCTTCTGGATCGGACGCGGCGAGGAGGTGGAGGTGGGGAACTTCCAGATTTCGCCGTCATGGGCGACATCGCCCTGCCACAGGGCTTTCACCACCGGGACCATCTCGCGCAGGGCCTGGCCGCCACTGGTGGCGGGCATGCCGCCGGCCATGCGGTCGAATTCGTACTGGTAGGCGCCGCGGGCCAGGCCCACTTCCATGCGGCCGTTGCTGATCACGTCCAGCAGCGCGCATTCACCAGCGACGCGGATGGGGTGCCAGAAGGGCGCGATGATGGTGCCGGCGCCCAGGCGGATGGTGCTGGTGCGCGCGGCCAGGTAGGACAGCAACGGCATGGGGCTCGGCGAGATGGTGTACTCCATCGCATGGTGCTCGCCGATCCACACGGTGCTGAAGCCGCCGGCTTCGGCCATCAGCGTCAGCTCGGTCAGGTCTTCGAAGAGCTGACGGTGGCTGATCTGCTCGTCATAGCGCTCCATGTGCACGAACAAAGAGAATTTCATGTCGCTTACCTCGAACCTTTTTCTGTTCGGCCATGGACCGGCCGGCTGCTGTGGGGGAACCCTGCCGATGCCCTCGGAAGGGCGGGGCGGTTTGCTGGATATTGGTATACCATAATACGGGATATCTGCAAGGTTTTCCGTCAGTCCTCCCTGTCTTCCGGTGAAACCGGGGGAAAACCTGGCCTCGTGCGTGAAGCCCGTACGTGCTTCACGGTAGGGTGCGTTGCGCGCACCGATTCCAGGGGTAGATCCGGCGCCACGCCCAGACGCTGGTGCGCACGGCGCACCCTACCGGGCTGGCTCCATTCGCAGGCTTGCAGTTCGTAGATGGGGCGGGCGGCTTTCCGCCAGCGGACGCGCAAAAAAAGCCCCCAATAAGGGGGCGGGAATCAAAGCACAGGAGTAATGAATCAGGCGAAGGCCTGCAGCGCCCCCATCTTGCCGCGGCAGTAGACCATCGGCACCACGGCCTGTTCGGGCACGATCAGGTTCTTCACGGCGCCCACCAGGATGGCGTGGTCGCCGCCTTCGTATTCGCGCCACAGCTCGCATTCGATGATGGCGGTGGCGTTGGCCAGGATCGGGTTGCCCAGTTCGCTCAGGGTCCAGTCGATGCCCAGGGCCTTGTCCTTGCCTTTTTTGGCGAAGGCGTAGGCCTCGCCCTGCTGGTCGGCGGAGAGCAGGTGGATGGCGAAGCGCTTGCTCCTGATCAGCACCGGGTAGGAGTCGGAGCTGTAGTTGGGGCAGAACAGCACCAGGGCCGGGTCCATGGACAGGGAACTGAAGGCGCTGGCGGTCAGCCCGACGATCTGGCCGTCATCGTCCAGGGTGGTGATGACGGTGACGCCGGAGGGGAAGGAGCCCATGACTTGTTTGTAGGCATTGGTGTCGATCATTTCGGGTACCTATCGGGAGCGAGTGGCTGCGACCGGCAGCGCATCTGTGTCTGATGGTATACCGTAATACTTTCAATGCAAGCAGTATTTTTTCGCAGCTTTTGGCTTGCCGACGAACGTCGGTTAAGTCGATGAAGCCCAGTGAATACGGGTATCAGGCGAGAAAAGGTTGAACGTTTCAGCAGGCGCAAAGATCCATTTCAGTACAGATCGGCTCGGAAAAAAGCCTTGTCTGAGTCTTGGAATACCATAATATGGTGTTCGCTTATCGGGCTGCCGACGCGCCCCCGAGAGCCAGGCCCTCGAGGCTTTTCTACAAAGACAATAAGCAAGGCAAGACGATGTCCGAGAATTCCCAGCAGACGCTGATCGAGAACCATACCGTCGACTACGTGCCGCCCGCCGAGCGTCATGGCAAGGCGCGCGACCTGTTCACCCTCTGGTTCAGCACCAATATCGCGCCGCTGCCGATAGTCACCGGGGCCATGGTGGTCCAGGTGTTCCACCTCGACCTGCTCTGGGGCCTGCTGGCCATCGCGCTGGGACACATGATCGGCGGTGTGTTCATCGCCCTCGCCTCGGCCCAGGGGCCGCAGATGGGTATCCCGCAGATGGTCCAGAGCCGCGGGCAGTTCGGCCGCTACGGCGCACTGCTGATCGTGTTGTTCGCCGCGGTCATCTACGTCGGCTTCTTCATCTCCAACATCGTCCTGGCGGGCGAGTCGATCCACGGCATCGCCCCGGCCGTGCCGTTGCCGGCAGCCATCATCATCGGCGCCATCAGCGCCACCGCCATCGGCGTGATCGGCTACCGCTTCATCCATACCCTCAACCGCATCGGCACCTGGGTGATGGGCGGCGCATTGCTGGCCGGCTTCGTCGCCATCTTCTGCAGCGAACTGCCGGCGGATTTCTTCAGCCGTGGCGGCTACAACCTGGCGGGCTTCCTGGCCACCATCTGCCTGGGGATCATCTGGCAGCTGAGCTTCTCGCCCTACGTGTCGGACTACTCCCGCTACCTGCCGGCCGGCATCGGCATCGCCAGGCCGTTCTGGGCCACCTATTTCGGCGCCTGCCTGGGCACCATCCTGTCCTTCAGCTTCGGCGCCGTGGCCGTGCTGGCAACCCCGGAAGGCACCGAAGCCATGGCGGCGGTGAAGCAGGCCACCGGCGTGCTCGGCCCGCTGCTGATGCTGCTGTTCCTGCTCAACATCATCAGCCACAACGCCCTCAACCTGTACGGCGCCGTGCTGTCCATCGTCACCTCGATCCAGACCTTCGCCGGCAGCTGGACGCCGAGCATCCGCGTGCGGGTGGTCCTTTCCGCCGTGGTGCTGGCCGGCAGTTGCGTGATGGCCCTGGGCGCCTCGGCCAATTTCATTTCCCACTTCATCGGCCTGATCCTGGCGCTGCTGCTGGTCCTGGTGCCCTGGGCCACCATCAACCTGGTGGATTTCTACCTGATCAAGCGCGGCCGTTACGACATCGCCTCGATCTTCAGGGCCGACGGCGGCATCTACGGGCGCTTCAACCCCCATGCGATCACGGCCTACTTCATTGGCATCCTGGTGCAGCTGCCCTTCGCCAATACCGCGCTCTACGTCGGGCCCTACGCCAACTATATCGAGGGCGTGGACCTTTCCTGGCTGGTCGGCCTGCTGGTGACCTGCCCGCTCTACTACTGCCTGGCCACGCGCGGTCGGCAAGAGCCCGAGGGCGAGCTGAGCCTCGCCGAATAAGTGCCGACCCCGCCTGCGAACGACGCCCCGACCTGTCCCGACAGGCGGGGCGTCGTGCGTTTACGGGGTAGCGCCGACCGGAGGCGTTTCGCCGCAGCTGCAAGCTGCCAGAGCTCAGCTAGCTTGTATTGAACGGATTTCCATACAACGGAGTGGGTCATGGCAAAGGGCAAGAAGAAGGCCGCCGCCAGCGAGTCGGCGGAGCAGGGCAAGATCGGTCGCAAGGCGTACGAGGAACAACTCAAGCGCCTGCATGTGGAGCTGGTGAAGCTCCAGCAGTGGGTGGTGGCCCAGGGGCTCAAGGTCTGCATCGTGTTCGAGGGGCGCGATGGTGCCGGCAAGGGCGGGACCATCAAGGCCATCACCGAGCGGGTCAGCCCGCGGGTGTTCCGCGTCGTGGCGCTGCCGGCCCCCACCGACCGGGAGAAGACCCAGATGTACGGCCAGCGCTACCTGACCCATATGCCTGCGGCTGGCGAAGTGGTGATCTTCGACCGCAGTTGGTACAACCGCGCCGGCGTCGAGCGGGTCATGGGCTTCTGCACCGAGGAACAGTCGCACAAGTTCCTCGCCGTGACCCCCTTGTTCGAGAAGATGATGGTCGAGTCCGGGATCATCCTCATCAAGTACTGGCTGGAAGTGAGCGCCGAGGAGCAGACCCGTCGCCTCAAGGACCGCATCGATGACGGGCGCAAGGTCTGGAAGCTCTCGCCCATGGACCTCAAGTCCTATACCCGCTGGGACGACTACACCCGGGCCCGCGACGAAATGTTCGCGGCCACCGACTCCTCCTGGGCGCCCTGGTACATGGCGCTCTCGGAAGACAAGCGGCGGGTGCGGCTGAATATCATCAGCCACCTGCTCAAGCAGATTCCGTACAAGGACCTGACCCGCGACAGCAAGGTGGAGTTGCCCAAGCGCGGCAGGCTCGGCAAGTACAAGGCCGCTCCCTATCCGTTCAGGATGGTCGAGGAGATTTTCTGATCCCGCCGCCAGCGGCGGCGAAGGCGGTGCTCCATGAGATCCGTGCATTCCCTGCAGCTGGTGGCCCTGGTGCTGCTTCTGCTGGTGAGGAGTGCGTGGGCGGAGGAACTGCCCAGCGTCGAGCTGAGCGCGGCGGAAGAGGCTGAAGTCGATGCCATGGTGCTGCCCGTCCCGCCGATCTGGACGGGCGACTTCCAGGGCATGCGGGAACGCCGCCTGGTGCGCATCCTGGTGCCTTACAGCAAGACGTTCTACGCCGTCGATCGCGGGCGGCAGCTGGGCATCGGCTACGAGATCGGCAGGGCCTTCGTGGACTGGCTCGACAAGAAGTACCCCTTCAAGAACAAGTCCCTGCACTGGCGGGTGCTGTTCATTCCGGTCGCACGGGATGAACTGTTGCCCAAGCTGGTGGCCGGCATTGGCGACATCAGCGCTGGCGGGCTGGCGATTACCGGAATGCGCCTGGAAACGGTGGATTTCAGCGAGCCCTTCGCCAAGGGCATTCGCGAGGCTCTGGTGACCGGCCCCGGCAGCCAGCCGCTGACGAAAATCGAGGACCTCTCCGGAATGGAGATCACGGTGCGGCCCTCCAGCAGCTATTACGAGCACCTGGTGGCGCTCAACGAAACCTTCGAGAAGCGCGGGCTGGCGCCTGTGCAGATCAAGCCCGCCGATGAGAACCTCGAGTCCGAGGACTTGCTGGAAATGGTCAATGCCGGCCTGATCGGCGCTACCGTGGTCGACCGTTACATCGCCGAGATCTGGCAATCCATGCTGACGCAGCTGGTGATCCACGATGCGTTCTACCTGCGGGACGATACGGAGATCGCCTGGGCCGTACGCAAGGGCAGCCCGCAATTGCGCAAGGTCCTGTCCGAATTCGCCAAGGGGCACAAGCTGGGCACGGCATTCGGCAACGCCCTGCGCAACAAGTACGTGAAGAACAGCAAGGCGCTCTATGCCGCCACCAGCGAAGAAGAGTTCAAGCGTTTCGCCGAACTGGTGACCTTCTTCGAGAAGCATGCCGGCACCTACGACTTCGACTACCTGATGCTGATGGCCCAGGGTTACCAGGAGTCCCAGCTCAACCAGCAGGCCCGCAGCCAGCGTGGGGCGGTGGGCGTGATGCAGCTGCTGCCCAGCACCGCGGCCGACCCCAGTGTCGGCATCGCAGACGTCGACAAGAGCGCCGACCGCAATATCGAGGCCGGCAGCAAGTACCTGCGCCTGCTGGTGTCCAGATACCTCGACGACCCGGCGCTGACGCCGATGAATCGCACCCTGATGGCTTTCGCCGCCTACAACGCTGGGCCGGGTAACCTGCGCAAGTTCCGGCGGTTGGCGGAGAAGTCCGGGCTGGACAAGAACGTCTGGTTCGGCAATGTCGAGCACGCCGCCGCGCGCGTGGTGGGGCGCGAGACGGTGGACTACGTGGGCAACATCTACAAGTACTACGTGGCCTACAAGCTGGCGCGGGAAAAGCAGCAGCTGAAGGCCAGGGGCGGCTGAATCAGATCACCACGGCCGTGCCGCTGATGCTCACCATCAGCATGCTGCCGTTCTGGCCGACCACCTCGTAGTCGATATCGATGCCGACCACCGCATTGGCTCCGAGCTTCTCGGCGCGTTCGGACAGTTCTTCGAAGGCGATTTCCCGCGCGCGGGCCAGCTCCTTCTCATAGGCGCCGGAACGCCCGCCGATGATGTCGCGGATGCCGGCGAACAGGTCGCGGAACACGTTGGCGCCGAGAATGGCTTCGCCGACCACTATGCCCTTGTATTCGCGGATGGCACGGCCTTCGAGGGTGGGGGTGGTGGAGAGGATCATGCTGCGCTCCCTGGCGGTGTGGGTGTAGGGTGGAAATCCCTTTGGGGATTTCCACCATCGGTGTCTTGCACGGCTTCGCTGGTGGATAGAAAAGCGCTATCCACCCTACACGGCTGGACTGAAGTGCATTCATTGTAGGGGCGAATTCATTCGCCAAGGGCTGCGAAGCGGTCCCGTTCATGTTCGTCAGGGCAGACCTGCGGCCTGCTTGGCGAATGAATTCGCCCCTACAGCGCAAGAAGGCGGGCACCCCGTTCGGGATGCCCGCCTTTTCGACTCATACCACTCAGACCAGCGTCAGGGTCACGTCGATATTGCCGCGGGTGGCATTGGAGTAGGGGCACACGATGTGGGCCTTGTCCACGATGGCGCTGGCTTCCTCGCGGTCCAGGCCGGGAATGTCGATGCGCAGTTCCACCTCGATGGCGAAACCGGTGGGGATGGCGCCGATGCCCACGATGCCTTCGATGGAGGTATCGGCCGGCAGCTTGTGCTTGTCGCGGGCGGCGACGAATTTCAGCGCGCCGAGGAAGCAGGCCGAGTAACCGGCGGCGAACAGTTGCTCGGGGTTGGTGCCTTCGCCGCCGGCGCCGCCCAGTTCACGAGGGGTGGCCAGGCTGACGTCGAGTACGCCGTCGGAGGAGATGGCGCGGCCGTCACGGCCGCCGGTGGCTTCTGCGTAGGCGCGGTAGAGGACGTTTTCGATGCTCATGATGGTTTCCTTTCAGTGGGGTAGGGATTGCGTGGTGGGTGAGTGGTCGGGGTCTATCCGGATCAGCCGTCGTGGTTGACCAGCCATTCCGGGTACAGCGCGCCACTGCGGTGGCTGTCCGGCTCGCCGGTGTCGGCGAAGCTGGTGGAGGAAAGCGCGAAGACGGTGGTGAGGGTGAGCAGGGCTTTCATGGCGGGTCTCCAGGTGTTTGTTTGTTCGTTAATCTTTTGTGCGCCAAGTAATTTGGTGAGACGGAATTTACTTCTGAGTTATTTTGCGCGCAAGGTATTTTTTAGAGAATTTCGTGCTAATCCCTGGCCGTTACCGTCATAAGCCTCTGGAATGCGCCATGGGCGGGGTAGGTTGCGGCACGGGCCGGACGTTATGCTGCATGCCCTCCAGCGCTGGTGGTGGTCTATATGAATGGAAGCGGGGTTCGATGAGTGTGTTGTTGCAATAACAAAATATTTTGCATTTTATGGTGAATTTGTACGTTGAATGGCAGTATTGTGGTTTCTATAAAAACAAATTCACCCGTTACCTGGAGTCGAGTTCATGCATCCCCGCGTCCTTGAAGTAACCGAGCGCCTGGTGGCGCGCAGCCGCGCCACCCGCGCGCGCTACCTGGCGATGATCCAGCAGGCGGCCAGCGACGGGCCGCAGCGCGGCAAGCTGCAGTGCGCCAACTTCGCCCACGGCGTGGCCGGCTGCGGCGGCCACGACAAGCAGCGCCTGCGCCTGATGGATTCGGCCAATGTGGCCATCGTCACCGCCTACAACGACATGCTCTCGGCCCACCAGCCCTACGAGGACTACCCGGAGAAGCTCCGCCAGGCCCTGCGCGAGATCGGCTCGGTGGGGCAGGTGGCCGGCGGCGTGCCGGCCATGTGCGACGGCGTGACCCAGGGCGAGCCGGGCATGGAGCTGGGCATCGCCAGCCGCGAGGTGATCGCCCTGTCCACCGCGGTGGCGCTGTCGCACAACATGTTCGACGCCGCGCTGTTCCTCGGCATCTGCGACAAGATCGTCCCCGGCCTGCTGATGGGCGCGCTGCGCTTCGGCCACCTGCCGGCGATCTTCGTCCCCGCCGGGCCGATGCCCTCGGGCCTGTCCAACAAGGACAAGGCCGAGGTGCGCCAGCGCTACGCCGAGGGCAAGGCCAGCCGCGACGAGC
>NZ_JBHSOU010000030.1:53622-74710 GCF_042656385.1 Pseudomonas sp. GCM10022186 | reverse complement strand
ACCGCCAACACCAACCAGATGCTCATGGAAATCATGGGCCTGCACCTGCCCGGCGCCTCCTTCGTCAATCCCGGCACCCCGCTGCGCGAGGCGCTGACCGTGGCCACGGCGCGCCAGGTGACGCGCCTGACCAAGCAGGGCGGGCAGTTCCTGCCGCTGGCCGAGCTCGTCGACGAGCGCGTGCTGATCAACGCGGTGGTGGCCCTGCACGCCACCGGCGGTTCCACCAACCACACCCTGCACCTGCCGGCCATCGCCCAGGCGGCGGGCATCCAGCTGACCTGGCAGGACATGGCCGAGCTGTCCGAGGTGGTGCCGACCCTGGCCCACGTCTATCCCAACGGTAAGGCCGACATCAACCACTTCCAGGCCGCTGGCGGCGTGGCCTTCCTGGTGCGCGAACTGCTCGACGCCGGTCTGCTGCATGAGGAGGTCAACACCGTGATGGGCCCGGGCCTGCGCCAGTACACCCGCGAGCCCTTCCTCGAAGACGGCCGACTGGTCTGGCGCGACGGCCCGGCGGCCAGCCTCGACGAGAACATCCTGCGCCCGGTGGCCAGGCCCTTCTCGCCGGAGGGCGGCCTGCGGGTGATGCAGGGCAACCTCGGCCGCGGGGTGATGAAGGTCTCCGCGGTGGCCCCCGAGCACCAGGTGGTGGAAGCGCCGGCGCGGGTGTTCCATGACCAGCAGGCGCTGGCCGAGGCCTTCCAGGCTGGCGAGCTGGACCGTGACCTGGTGGCGGTGATGCGCTTCCAGGGCCCGCGCAGCAACGGCATGCCCGAGCTGCACAAGATGACCCCCTACCTCGGCGTGCTGCAGGACCGCGGCTACCAGGTGGCGCTGGTCACCGACGGGCGCATGTCCGGTGCCTCGGGCAAGATCCCGGCGGCCATCCACCTCTGCCCGGAAGCCTTCGACGGCGGCCCGCTGGCGCGGGTGCGCGACGGCGATGTTGTGCGGGTGGACGGCGTCGCCGGCACCCTGGAGGTGCTGGTGGATGCCGCCGAATTCGCCGCCCGCGAACCGGCGCGCTGGGACCTGGAACCCAACGTCGGCACCGGCCGCGAGCTGTTCGCCTTCATGCGCGAAGCCTTCAGCAGCGCCGAGCAGGGCGCCAGCGCCTTCACCCGCAACCTGGAGAACCTGAAGTGAAGCTGGCGCTGGTCGGAGACATAGGCGGTACCAATGCGCGCTTCGCCCTGTGGCGCGATGCGAAACTGGAGTCGGTGCGAGTGCTGGCCACTGCCGATTTCGCCGGGCCGGAACAGGCCATCAGTCATTACCTCGCCGGCCTCGGCCTGGCGCTGGGCCGCCTGGGGGCTGTCTGCCTGGCGGTGGCCGGGCCCGTGGGTGGCGAGCATTTCCGCTTCACCAACAACCACTGGCGCTTCAGTCGCTCGGCCTTCTGCCGTACCCTGCAGGTGGACGAGCTGCTGCTGGTCAACGACTTCACCGCCATGGCCCTGGGGATGACCCGCCTGAAGGACCACGAGCGCGTGCAGATCTGTCCCGGCGTCGCCGATGCGGATAGTCCGGCGGTGGTGATCGGGCCGGGCACCGGCCTGGGCGTCGGCACCCTGCTGCCCCTGGGCGAAGGTCGCTGGAAGGCCTTGCCGGGGGAGGGCGGGCATGTCGACCTGCCCATCGGCAACCTGCGCGAGGCGGTGCTCTGGCAGCAGCTGCACGGCCAGCTTGGCCATGTCAGCGCCGAGAACGTGCTCAGTGGCAACGGCCTGCTGAATCTCTACCGCGCCGTCTGCGCGGTGGACGGCCATGCGCCGCGGCTGGCCTCGCCGGCCGAGGTGAGCGCCGCCGCCCTGGCCGGCGACCCGCTGGCCGAGGAAGTGCTGGAGCTGTTCTGCAGCTGGCTCGGCCGGGTGGCCGGCAACAACGTGCTGACCCTTGGCGGCCGTGGCGGGGTGTATATAGTCGGCGGCGTGGTGCCGCGTTTCGCGGCCTTTTTCCAGCGCAGCGGCTTCGCTCGTGCCTTCGCCGGCAAGGGCTGCATGAGCGGCTACTTCGAGGGCATTCCGGTGTGGCTGGTGACGGCCGAATATCCCGGCCTGGAAGGGGCGGGAGTGGCGCTGCAACAGGAGCTGTTCCGTAGGATGGCGTAGAGCGCAGCGAAACCCATCGATCCCGAGCGATGGGTATCGCTGCGCTCGCGGAACGCCGCCCGACCCATCCTACCGGCACCTCGTAACACCAGTGTTTGATCAGAACAACAAAGGACGGCCGATGTGAGCCAATCCGGGAAATCCATTCTCCTGGTGGATGACGACCAGGAGATTCGCGAACTGCTCGAGACCTACCTGAGCCGTGCCGGCTTCCAGGTGCGCAGCGTCGCCGATGGCCAGGGCTTTCGCCGCGCCATGGGCGAGGAGGCGGCGGACCTGGTGATACTCGACGTGATGCTGCCCGACGAGGACGGCTTCAGCCTGTGCCGCTGGGTGCGCGCGCACCAGCGCGTTGCCCAGGTGCCGATCATCATGCTCACCGCCAGCTCCGACGAGGCCGACCGCGTCATCGGCCTGGAGCTGGGTGCCGACGACTACCTCGGCAAGCCCTTCAGCCCTCGCGAGCTGCTGGCGCGGATCAAGGCCCTGCTGCGTCGTGTCGGCTTCGGCCAGGAGCGCTCGGTGGTGGAGGTGCTGGCCTTCGACGACTGGCGCCTGGACATGATCAGCCACCGCCTGTTCCACCAGGATGGCGAGGAGGTGATCCTCTCCGGTGCCGACTTCGCCCTGCTCAAGCTGTTCCTCGACCACCCCCAGCAGATCCTCGACCGCGACACCATCGCCAACGCCACCCGTGGCCGCGAGGTGATGCCGCTCGAGCGCATCGTCGACATGGCGGTGAGCCGCCTGCGCCAGCGCCTGCGCGACACCGACAAGCCGCCCCGGCTGATCCGCACGGTGCGCGGCGCCGGCTACCTGCTGGCGGCGCAGGTGACGCCGCACCATCATGCTTAGGCTGGTACCGCGTTCGCTGCTCGGACGCATGCTGTTCCTCACCCTGCTGGTGGTGCTGGTGGCCCAGGCGCTGTCCAGCGTCATCTGGCTCTCGCAGCTGCGCACCAGCCAGATGGAAGGCTTGCTGACCAGTGCCCGCAGCCTGGCCCAGTCCATGGCCGCCAGCGTCAGCTACATCCGCTCGCTGCCGCTGGGCTACCGGCCCATGGTGCTCGACCAGCTGCGCTCCATGGGTGGCACGCGCTTCTTCGTTTCCCTCAATGACAAGCCGCTGGACATGCAGGTGCTGCCGGAAACGCCGCGCAAGCGCGCGGTGCTGGACGAGGTGGAGGTGGTGCTGCGCGAGCGCCTGGGCAAGCAGGTGGACCTGTCGCTGCACTTCGTCGCGCCGGACGACCTGCGTATCTTCAACAGCGGCCTCAAGCTCGACGAGTTGCCGCGCTCCTGGGCCCACTATGCGTTGACCCTGGAACCGGTGAATCCGCCGGTGCTGGTGACGCAGATCCAGATCGGCCCCAGCGAGTGGCTGTACCTCGCCTCCCTGCTGCCCGAGCCCTACGCCAGCCTGGAAGACCAGGGCCTGCCGGCCCAGCAGCTGTGGTTCATCCTCCTCACCAGTTGCTTCCTTTTGCTGTTCATCGGCCTGCTGGTGCACTGGCAGAGCCGGCCGCTGAAACGCCTGGCCAGGGCCGCGCGGGAAATGTCCCTGGGCGCGGAAGTGGAGCCACTGCCCGAGGCTGGCGGCAGCGAAGTGGCCGAGGTGAGCCGCGCCTTCAACAGCATGCGCGAGCGCATCAGCCGCTACCTCAGCGAACGCAGCCAGCTGTTCAGCGCCATCTCCCATGACCTGCGCACTCCCATCACCCGCCTGCGCCTGCGGGTGGAGTTGCTGGAGGACGAAGCCGTGCAGGCCAAGTTCAGCCGCGACCTGGACGACCTGGAGCTGCTGGTGAAAGGCGCCCTGCAGTGCGTGAAGGACACCGACATCCACGAGAACATCGAGCAGGTCGACCTCAACCACCTGCTGCACGGCCTGGTGGAGCCCTATCTCGGCAACGGCCAGGTGACCCTGGAAGGCGAGGCGCATGCCAGCTACCCCGGCAAACCATTGGCCCTGCGCCGTTGCATCGGCAACCTGGTGGACAACGCGCTGAAATACGGCGAGCGCGCCCACCTGCAGATCGAAGACAGCAGTGATGCCTTTGTCCTGCACGTGGACGA
Source organism: Pseudomonas sp. GCM10022186 (assembly GCF_042656385.1). Lineage (NCBI taxonomy): Bacteria > Pseudomonadati > Pseudomonadota > Gammaproteobacteria > Pseudomonadales > Pseudomonadaceae > Pseudomonas > Pseudomonas sp. GCM10022186. The sequence goes on along the minus strand of NZ_JBHSOU010000030.1, from coordinate 70,517 downwards.
CGAAGGCCCCGGCGTGCCCGAGCAGAAGCTGGAGCAGGTGTTCGAGCCGCACTTCCGCCTCGCCGGCCACCAGCAGGGCTACGGCCTGGGCCTGGGCATCGCGCGCAACCTGGCGCACAGCCATGGTGGCGAGCTGAGCCTGAAGAACCTGCGCGACGGCGGGTTGCGGGTGACCTTGTGGTTGCCGAGGCAGGCGGGGTAGTCCGCTGACCCTCTCCCCCGGCCCCTCTCCCTAAAGTGGAGAGGGGTGACTCGCGCTTGCAGGATTGTGCCGGAGCCGAACTCCCGCACGGACAGCCCCCTCTCCCTTCAGGGAGAGGGCTGGGGAGAGGGTGCTGTCTTCGGGCACCGAGTTTTGTAACCACCCCGTGACCATCCGCCATCCCTTTGTTACCCGCGGCCTTGAGGGGCGTGGTTAGACTGCAGGCAAGCGCAAGCACCGACTTGCACAGCCATAAAAACAAAAAGGTGTCCCATCCATGAATGCCATCTCCCGCCTGGCCGCTGTCGTTTCCCTCGCCTCGCTGTTCCCGCTGTCCGCCCTCGCCGGCGAAGTGGAAGTCCTGCACTGGTGGACTTCCGGTGGCGAGAAGCGTGCCGCCGATACCCTGCAGAAACTCGTCGTTGAAAAAGGCCACAGCTGGAAGGACTTCGCCGTCGCCGGTGGCGGTGGCGAAGCCGCCATGACCGTGCTGAAGACCCGCGCCGTATCCGGCAACCCGCCGTCCGCCGCGCAGATCAAGGGGCCGGATATCCAGGAGTGGGGCGAACTGGGCCTGCTCGCCGAACTGGACGAAGTCTCGGAAGAGGGCAAGTGGGATAGCCTGCTGCCCGCGCAGGTGGCGGACATCATGAAGTACGACGGCCATTACGTGGCCGTGCCGGTCAACGTGCACCGGGTCAACTGGCTGTGGATAAACCCCGAGGTGTTCCAGAAGGCCGGCGCCACGCCGCCGACCACCCTGGATGAATTCTTCGCCGCCGCCGACAAGCTCAAGGCCGCTGGTTTCATCCCGCTCGCCCACGGTGGCCAGCCCTGGCAGGACGGCACCGTGTTCGAAGACCTGGTGCTCGGCATCCTCGGCCCCCAGGGCTACCACAAGGCCTTCGTCGAACAGGACAAGGCCACCCTCACCAGCGACAAGATGGTGGAAGCCTTCGCCGCCCTGAAGAAGCTGCGCGGTTATGTCGACGCCGACGCTGCCGGCCGCGACTGGAACAGCGCCGCCGGCCTGGTCATCAATGGCAAGGCCGGGATGCAGATCATGGGCGACTGGGCCAAGAGCGAATGGAGCGCCGCAGGCAAGGTGGCGGGCAAGGATTACCAGTGCCTGCCGTTCCCCGGCACCCAGGGCAGCTTCGCCTACAACATCGATTCCCTGGCGATGTTCAAGCTCAACGACGCGGCCAGCATCAAGGCGCAGAACGACCTGGCGCGCACCGTGCTGGAGCCGCAGTTCCAGCAGTTCTTCAACCAGAACAAGGGCTCCATCCCGGTCCGCCTGGACCAGGACATGTCCAGCTTCGACGCCTGCGCCCAGCAGTCCATGCAGGACTTCAAGCAGGCCGCCGCGGGCGATGGCCTGCAACCCAGCCTGGCCCACGGCATGGCCGCTTCCAGCTACGTGCAGGGCGCGGTGTTCGATGTGGTGACCAACTTCTTCAACGACCCCGCCGCCGACCCGAAGAAGGCCGCGCAGCAACTGGCCGCCGCCATCCAGGCAGTGCAGTGAGCGGTCGGGCCGCGTAGGCGGCCCCCGAATCCCATTTTCCATGCCGGTGCAGGCTTCCAGGCCTGCGCCTCGGGATCGGCCGCGCCGCGTTTTCTCCCCTCTCACTCCGGGAGAGGGGGCTGTCCGTGCAACCCGCTATGACGGAGTTACCCATGAGCTCAACCGCAGTCTTCGCCAAGGCCTCACCGCTGGACGCGCTGCAACGCTGGCTACCCAAGGTGGTGCTGGCGCCCAGCGTGCTGATCGTGCTGGTCGGCTTCTACGGCTACATCCTCTGGACCTTCCTGCTGTCCTTCACCAACTCGCGCTTCATGCCCAGCTACAAGTTCGTCGGGCTGCAGCAGTACGAGCGCCTGCTGGACAACGACCGCTGGTGGGTGGCCAGCCACAACCTGCTGGTCTACGGTGGGCTGTTCATCGGCATCAGCCTGGCGATCGGCGTGTTCCTCGCCGTGCTGCTGGACCAGCGCATCCGCCGCGAGGGCTTCATCCGCACCGTCTACCTCTACCCCATGGCGCTGTCGATGATAGTCACCGGCACCGCCTGGAAGTGGCTGCTCAACCCGGGGCTAGGCCTGGACAAGCTGCTGCGCGACTGGGGCTGGGAAGGCTTTCGCCTGGACTGGCTGGTGGACCCGGACCGGGTCGTCTACTGCCTGGTGATCGCCGCCGTCTGGCAGTCCTCGGGCTTCGTCATGGCGCTGTTCCTCGCCGGCCTGCGCGGGGTGGACCAGTCGATCATCCGCGCCGCCCAGGTGGATGGCGCCAGCCTGCCGACCATCTACCTGCGCATCGTCCTGCCGAGCCTGCGCCCGGTGTTCTTCAGCGCGCTGATGATCCTCGCCCACATCGCCATCAAGAGCTTCGACCTGGTGGCGGCGATGACCGCCGGCGGCCCCGGCTACGCCTCCGACCTGCCGGCGATGTTCATGTACGCCCATACCTTCACCCGCGGCCAGATGGGCCTCGGCGCCGCCAGCGCGATGCTCATGCTCGGCGCGGTGCTGGCGATCCTGGTGCCCTACCTGTACTCCGAACTGAGGAACAAGCGCCATGACTAGCCTGGCCGGAAAACCCCTGTTCAGCTTCAGCCGCCTGGCCATTTACGCCACGCTGATCCTGGCGTGCGCCGTCTACCTGGTGCCCCTGGTGGTGATGCTGCTGACCAGCTTCAAGACCCCCGACGACATCCGCGCCGGCAACCTGCTGTCCCTGCCGGACGTCTTCACCCTGGTGGGCTGGGCCAAGGCCTGGGCCAGCGTCGGTGGCTACTTCTGGAACTCGGTGAAGATCACCGTGCCGGCGGTGCTCATCTCCACCCTGCTCGGCGCGCTGAACGGCTACGTGCTGTCCATGTGGCGCTTCCGCGGCTCGCAGCTGTTCTTCGGCCTGCTGCTGTTCGGCTGCTTCCTGCCCTTCCAGGTGGTGCTGCTGCCGGCGTCCTTCACCCTCGGCCAGTTCGGCCTGGCCAACACCACCGGCGGCCTGGTGCTGGTGCACGTGGTCTATGGCCTGGCCTTCACCACGCTGTTCTTCCGCAACTTCTACGTGAGCATCCCGAATGCCCTGGTGAGCGCGGCGCGACTGGATGGCGCGGGGTTCTTCACCATCTTCGGGCGCATCCTGCTGCCCATGTCGGTGCCGACCATCATGGTCTGCCTGATCTGGCAGTTCACCCAGATCTGGAACGACTTCCTCTTCGGCGTGGTGTTCGCCAGCGGCGACAGCCAGCCCATCACCGTGGCCCTGAACAACCTGGTGAACACCAGCACCGGGGTCAAGGAATACAACGTCGACATGGCCGCCGCGATGATCGCCGGCCTGCCCACCCTGCTGGTCTATGTACTGGCCGGCAAATACTTCCTGCGCGGGCTGACTGCCGGCGCTGTCAAAGGCTAGGAGTCGCACCCATGGCAACCCTCGAACTGCGCAATGTGAACAAGTCCTACGGCAGCGGCCTGGCGGACACCCTGAAGAACATCGAACTGAAGATCGACTCCGGCGAGTTCCTGATCCTGGTGGGCCCTTCCGGCTGCGGCAAATCCACCCTGATGAACTGCATCGCCGGCCTGGAGAGCATCACCGGCGGCGCGATCATGGTGGACGACGCCGACATCAGCGGCATGAGCCCCAAGGACCGGGACATCGCCATGGTGTTCCAGTCCTACGCCCTGTACCCGACCATGAGCGTGCGCGAGAACATCGCCTTCGGCCTGAAGATCCGCAAGCTGCCGGCCGCCGAGATCGACGCCGAGGTCGCCCGCGTGGCGAAACTCCTGCAGATCGAGCACCTGCTGGAGCGCAAGCCCGGCCAGCTCTCCGGCGGCCAGCAGCAGCGCGTGGCCATGGGCCGGGCGCTGGCGCGGCGGCCGAAGATCTACCTGTTCGACGAGCCGCTGTCGAACCTCGACGCCAAGCTGCGGGTGGAGATGCGCACCGAGATCAAGCTGATGCACCAGCGGCTGAAGACCACCACCGTCTACGTCACCCACGACCAGATCGAGGCCATGACCCTGGGCGACAAGGTGGCGGTGATGAAGGACGGCATCATCCAGCAGTTCGGCACCCCGCGAGAGATCTACAACGACCCGGCCAACCTGTTCGTCGCCGGCTTCATGGGCTCGCCGCCGATGAACTTCATCCCCCTGCGCCTGCAGCGCCGTGACGGCCGCCTGGTGGGCCTGCTGGACAGCGCCGACGGCCACTGCGAACTGCCGCTGGGCGAGGTCGACAGCGAATTGGAAGGGCGCGAGCTGATCCTCGGCATCCGCCCGGAGCAGATCCAGGTCGGCGGTACTGCGGCCGGCATCCGCGCCGGGGTGCAGGTGCTCGAACCCACCGGTCCGGACACCCTGGCCTTCGTCGAGATCAACCAGACCAAGGTCTGTGTCCGCCTGGCGCCGGATGCCGCTCCACGGGTGGGCGAGACCCTCGATCTGCAGTTCGCCCCGGACAAGGTGCTGCTGTTCGACGCGCAAAGCGGCGAGCGGCTGTGTGCCCCGGGAAAGGCGGCAAGCCCCGAGCGCGCCAAGGTGGCACGCCTGAAGGGCATGTAGGAGCGAGCTCTGCTCGCGAAGGGGGCCGCACGGAGCTGAGCTGTTCGCGAGCAGAGCTCGCTCCTGCGCGGGCGTCAAGGAAACGATCCATCGCAACACAACAATAAAAATCCGGAGTGGACATGAGCACGACGATCAAAGGTTTGTGGGTACTGCCCTGCGCGCTTTTCGCGGTTTCGGGGGCTGCGCAGGCGGTGGAGTTCACCGGCTACATGCGTAGCGGCGCTGGCGGCTCCAGCGAAGGCGGCACGCAATCCTGCTTCCAGTTGCCGGGGGCGCAATCGAAATACCGCCTGGGCAACGAGTGCGAGCAGTACATCGAGCTGGACCTGCGCCAGGATCTGTTCAAGCTCGACGATGGATCGGTGATCAGCGTCGAGGGCATGGCCCAGCTGTTCAACGAGTATGGCCACACCCCCGAGTTCACCGGCGACCACGGCTTCGCGCGGATGAACCAGATGTACGCCGAGTGGAGCAACATGCCGGCGCTGAACGGTGGCTCCTTCTGGGCCGGGCGCCGTTTCTACAAGCGGAACGATATCCACATCTCCGACTTCTACTACTGGAACCAGAGCGCCACCGGCTTCGGCTTCGACCAGGTGGCCATCGGCGACCTCAGGTACAGCTACGTGTTCTCGCGCAAGGACAACTACGACCAGGACCCCTACATCAACCGCCACGACTTCAATATCGACGGGTTCCAGACCAACCCCGGCGGCGAGGTGGGCATAGGCGTCAGCTATATCGACAAGCCCGACAGCACCGACGCCCACAGCGGTTGGTCGGCGGCGGTGCAGCACAAGCAGAAGGCATTCCTCGGTGGGCTGAACACCTTCGCCCTGCAATACGGTCGCGGCCCGGGTACCGCCCTGGGCTACACCGGCGACCCGACCCTGGACAACGCCAACAAGAGCTGGCGCGTGGTGGAATTCTTCGACTGGCAGGTGACGCCGCGCTTCGGCGGCCAGTTCGAGGTGGTCTACCAGAAGGACACCCGTCCCGACGGCGACGACCAGAACTGGCTGTCGGTAGGCGTGCGTCCGGTCTACGCCATCACCGAACAGTTCAAGCTGGTCACCGAGCTTGGCCGCGACCAGGTGGAGGCCCCCGGCGGCACCCGCAAGCTGACCAAGTTCACCGTCGCCCCCACCTGGTCGCCGGCCGGCCCCGGTTTCTGGCAGCGCCCGGAGATCCGCCTCTACTACACATACGCCAGCTGGAACGAGGCGGCCCAGCGTGCGGCCAGCCAACTGGCGGCGGGCTCGGCACTGTCCGATACCGGCGCCTTCGGCGACGCATTGCACGGCTCCAACTTCGGCGTGCAGCTGGAGTACTGGTGGAAGTGATGCGCAGCCCCAGGCCGCAGCGGGTGGCGGCGGGGGAGGGGGCGAAATTGGCGGGATGAGCCAAGGGTGGATCACGCTTCATCGATCCACCAGCGGAGTCGGGCCTGGCCACGCTGGTGGATAGAAAAGCGCTATCCACCCTACGAAAAGCGAAAAGGATGCCCTGTGCGTCTCTCAGGGCCGTAGGGTGGATCACGCTTCATCGATCCACCATCGGAGCTGGGCCTGGCCACGTTGGTGGATAGAGAAGCGCTATCCCCCTACGAAAGGCGAATCAGCTTCGCCGTGCTCAGGAAGGCTCCTCATCACTCGGATAGCGACTGGCGTTGAGGCTTTCCTTGATCTTGCGCAGGTGCGGCTGGAAGTCCACGCCGCGGCGCAGGGTCATGCCGGTGGCGAGCACGTCGAGCACGGTGAGCTGGATGATGCGCGAGGTCATCGGCATGTAGATGTCGGTGTCCTCCGGCAGCGGAATGTCCAGGCTCAGGGTGCTGGCCTTGGCCAGGGGCGAGCCGGCGGCGGTGAGGCCGAGCACCGAGGCGCCGTTCTGCCGCGCCAGGCGCGCCACCTCTACCAGTTCGCGAGTGCGACCGGTGTAGGAAATGATCACGAAGAGGTCGCCGGTATGGGCCACCGAGGCCAGCATGCGCTGCATCAGCACATCGGAATGGGCGGACACCGCGAGGTTGAAGCGGAAGAACTTGTGCTGCGCGTCCAGGGCCACCGAGGCCGAGGCGCCGAGGCCGAAGAAGTGGATCTGTCGGGCCTGGATCATCAGGTCCACGGCGCGGCTGATCAGTTGCGGGTCGAGGCTCTGCAGGGCGCTGTCCAGGGAGGCGATGGCGCTGCCGAAGATCTTCCGCGTGTAGGCCTCGGGGCCGTCGTCGGCGGACACCGCCTGGCTCACGTAGGCGGCGCCGCTGGCCAGGCTCTGGGCCAGCTGCATCTTCAGTTCGGGATAGCCGTTGACGCCGAAGGAGCGGCAGAAGCGGTTCACCGTCGGTTCGCTGACCTGCGCCGCCTGGGCCAGGGCCGCGATGCTGTAGCGGGTGGCCTGTTGCGGGTCGCGCAGGATGACTTCGGCGACCTTGCGTTCGGCCTTGTTGAGTTCGTCGAGGCGGTTCTGGATCTGTTCCAGCAGGTTGTGCACGCGGTCCATTGGGGTTCCTGGAAAGGGGCCTGCAATCGGTGGCTTATCGTACTGAGCGTACCCAGGCGGGGCCACCGTAATCTCGTATGTCGGAAAATGTAGTTTTATTACTACATTTTGTCTTGCTGTAACGCTTCATTGGGTGTATTCATAAGCTCATGTTTGATAGAAGAACAAATATCATGGCCTCTCAACCTGTCGAACCCTGCACCCTGGCCCTGTTCGGGGCTCTCGGTGACCTGGCACTGCGCAAGCTGTTCCCCGCGCTCTATCAACTGGACCGTGCCGGCCTGTTGCCCGCCGACACCCGTATCCTCGCCCTGGCCCGCGAAGACGGCGACTGCGCCGCTCACCTCGCCGCCATCGGCGAGCACCTGCGCCGCCATGTGCCGGCCAGGGAGGTGGAGGAGGGCGCCGTGCAGCGTTTCCTGGCGCGGCTCGACTACCTGTCGATGGACTTCCTCGAAGCCGATGCCTATGCCGCATTGGCGGACAGGCTGGGTTCGGTGGCGCGGCTGATCGCCTACTTCGCCACCCCCGCCTCGGTATACGGCTCCATCTGCGCCGGCCTGGCGGCAACCGGGTTGGCCGAGCGCACCCGGGTGGTGCTGGAGAAGCCCATCGGCCACGACCTGGAGTCCTCCCGCGCGGTGAACGACGCGGTGGCGGCGCACTTCCCGGAGAACCGCACCTACCGGATCGACCACTACCTGGGCAAGGAGACGGTGCAGAATCTGATCGCCCTGCGCTTCGCCAACAGCCTGTTCGAGACCCAGTGGAACCAGCACCACATCTCCCACGTGGAAATCACCGTGGCCGAGCAGGTTGGCATCGAGGGGCGCTGGGGCTACTTCGACCAGGCCGGCCAGCTGCGCGACATGATCCAGAACCACCTGCTGCAACTGCTCTGCCTGATCGCCATGGACCCGCCCAGCGACCTCTCCGCCGACAGCATCCGCGACGAGAAGGTGAAGGTGCTCAAAGCCCTGGCGCCGATCGGCGTGGAACAACTGGGACAGCAGGTGGTGCGCGGCCAGTACGTGGCCGGCAACATCCTCGGCAAGTCGGTGCCCGGCTACCTGGAAGAGGACAACGCCAATACCCACAGCGACACCGAGACCTTCGTCGCCCTGCGCGCGGAAATCCGCAACTGGCGCTGGTCCGGCGTGCCCTTCTACCTGCGTACCGGCAAGCGCATGCCGCAGAAGCTTTCGCAGATCGTCATACACTTCAAGGAACCGCCGCACTACATCTTCGCCCCCGAGCAGCGGCCGCTGATCAGCAACCGCCTGATCATCCGTCTGCAACCGGACGAGGGCATTTCCCTGCAGGTGATGACCAAGGACCAGGGACTGGACAAGGGCATGCAGCTGCGCAGCGGCCCGCTGCAGCTGAGCTTCTCCGACACCTACCGCAGCGTGCGGATACCCGATGCCTACGAGCGGCTGCTGCTGGAAGTGATGAAGGGCAACCAGAACCTCTTCGTGCGCAAGGATGAAATCGAGTACGCCTGGAAGTGGTGCGACCAGCTGATCGCCGGTTGGCGGCAGCAGGGCGACGCCCCCAAGCCCTACGCGGCAGGAACCTGGGGGCCGGTGGCCTCCATCGCATTGATCACCCGTGATGGCAGGAGCTGGTATGGCGATCTGTAATCTCGACCTGCCGTCGCAGGTCACCGGGCTTGCCCTTGGCAGCCCCGAACAACTGGCTGGCGAGCTGGCCATCACCGTGGCCAACGCCTTGCGCGCGGCCATCGACACCCGTGGTGCGGCCGTGCTGGTGGTCTCCGGCGGACGCAGCCCGGTGGCCTTCTTCGAGCGGCTGTCCGGCCAGGCGCTGGACTGGTCGAAGGTGGTCGTCAGCCTCGCCGACGAGCGCTGGGTGCCGGTGAGCCATTCCGACAGCAACGAAGGCCTGGTGCGCCGTTACCTGCTGCAAGGGGCGGCCGCCAAGGCGCGCTTCTTCGGCCTCTACCAGCACGCCCCGAGCGTGGAAGAGGCGGCACGCCTGGCCGATGCGGCCCTGGCAGAACTTCCGTCCATCGACGTGCTGGTGCTGGGCATGGGCGAGGATGGCCATACCGCCTCGCTCTTCCCCGGCAGTCCGAACCTGGGCGAGGCCCTGGGCGCCGATTGCCCGCAACGCTGCCTGCCGATGCTGGCGCCCAGCGTGCCACGCCAGCGCCTGACCCTGACCCTGCCGCTGCTGGCCAGCGCCCGGCTGACCCTGCTGGCCGTGCAGGGCCAGGCCAAGCTGGCCACCCTGGCCGACGCCCTGGCGGGCGATGATGCGATGGCGATGCCGATTCGCGCCTTCCTCCGCCGTCCCCTGGAAATCCACTGGTGCCCCTGAGCCCGAAGGACCGCAAATGACCAGCCTCCCCAACAGCCGGGCCACCAATCGCGACGCCGTGCCGGGCATGGCCGACAAGGCCGCCCTGATCGACATCCTCTGTGGCGCCGCGCGCATCCTCCCGGTGATCACCATCGAGCGTGAGCAGGACGTCCTGCCGCTCGCCGACGCCCTGGCCGCCGGCGGCCTGCGCACCCTGGAAATCACCCTGCGTTCCGAGCATGGCCTTTCCGCCATCCGCACCCTGCGCGAGCAGCGCCCGGAGCTCTGCGTGGGGGCCGGCACCGTGCTGGATGAATGGATGCTCGCCGAAGCCGAGGCCGCCGGTTCCCAGTTCATCGTCACCCCCGGCTGCACCGCCGAGCTGCTGCGTGCCGGCGTCTACAGCCCGCTGCCGCTCTTGCCCGGCATCGCCAGCGCGTCGGAAATCATGCTCGGTTACGCCCTGGGCTACCGCCGCTTCAAGCTGTTCCCGGCGGAAATCTGCGGCGGCATCAAGGCGCTCAAGGCCTTCGGCGGCCCCTTCCCGGGCATCCGCTTCTGCCCCACCGGCGGGGTCAACCCCGGCAACCTGCGCGACTACATGGCGCTGCCCAACGTGATGTGCGTGGGCGGCACCTGGATGATGGACAAGGACTGGATCCGCAACGGCGACTGGCAGCGTATCCAGGAATGTTCCGCCGAGGCGCTGGCGCTGCTGGGCTGAGGCCAGCTGCCTCGCCCGTGGGGCGATCTTCCCTTGTAGGGGCGAATTCATTCGCCAAGGGGCACGCAGTGCCCCCGATGGGATTCCCGAGGGCAGACCTTCGGCCTGCTTGGCGAATGAATTCGCCCCTACAGCGTTTTCCTTCGCCCCTACAGGTTTCTCCACACCTTTGATCTACGCCGATCCCCGTGCGGGAACAGATTCCGCCAAACGGTTTGCTGAAACGATTTACCAAACGAAGAAACCGCGTTAAAACCGATTTCCAGTGGTCCCGATCCAGAGGAAAGTGCAATGACCCACAACAACAAGCTCGACGCCCTGTTCCCCACTGCCGACCAGATTCCCGAGCGCTTCCGCCCCGGCGCCGCCATTGAGCAGCGCGAATACCTGGTGAACGGCGAACTGCTGCGCTGGGACGGCCCCCTGGCCGCCGTGCGCAGCCCGATCTTCCTGGCCGGCGACCAGGGCGATGAACAGGTGGTGCTGGGCAGCACCCCGCTGCTGGACGCCGACGCCGCCCTGGCCGCGCTGGACGCCGCGGTGGCGGCCTACGACCACGGCCAGGGCCTCTGGCCGACGATGCGCGTGGCCGAGCGCATCCAGCATGTGGAGAAGTTCCTGGCGCGCATGCGCGAGCAGCGCGAGGCGGTGGTCAGGCTGCTGATGTGGGAGATCGGCAAGAATCTCAAGGACTCGGAGAAGGAGTTCGACCGCACCTGCGACTACATGGTCGACACCATCGAGGCGCTCAAGGAACTGGACCGCCGCTCCAGCCGCTTCGAGCTGGAACAGGGCACCCTCGGCCAGATCCGCCGCGTGCCGCTGGGCGTGGCCCTGTGCATGGGCCCCTACAACTACCCGCTGAACGAGACCTTCACCACCCTGATCCCGGCGCTGATCATGGGCAACACCGTGGTCTTCAAGCCGGCCAAGTTCGGCGTGCTGCTGATCCGTCCGCTGCTGGAAGCCTTCCGCGACAGCTTCCCGCCGGGGGTCATCAACATCATCTACGGTCGTGGCCGCGACACCGTCAGCGCCCTGATGGCCAGCGGCAAGGTGGACGTCTTCGCCTTCATCGGCACCCACTCCGGGGCCAGCGATCTGAAGAAGCTGCACCCGCGCCCGCACCGCCTGCGCGCGGCCCTGGGCCTGGATGCGAAGAACCCCGGCATCGTCTTGCCGAAGGTGGACCTGGACAACGCGGTGAGCGAAGCCATCACTGGCGCGCTGTCGTTCAACGGCCAGCGCTGCACCGCACTGAAGATCCTCTTCGTCCATGAGGATGTGCTCGAGCCCTTCCTCGACAAGTTCTGCGCCAAGCTGGCTGCGCTCAAGCCGGGCATGCCCTGGGACGACGGCGTGGCCCTGACCCCGCTGCCCGAACCGGGCAAGGTCGATTACCTCAACACTCTGCTGGCGGATGCCGTGGCCAAGGGCGCCAAGGTGGTCAACCCGGGCGGCGGCAGCCACCGGCAGAGCTTTTTCTATCCCGCCGTGCTGAGTCCGGTCAGCCCGGAGATGCGCCTGTACTTTGAGGAACAGTTCGGCCCGCTGATCCCCGTGGTCCCCTACCGCGAGCTGGAGGAGGTGATCGACTACGTGTTGCACTCCGACTACGGCCAGCAGCTCAGCCTGTTCGGCAACGACCCGGCCCAGGTCGGCCGCCTGGTGGACGCCTTCGCCAATCAGGTCGGCCGCATCAACATCAATACCCAGTGCCAGCGCGGCCCGGACAGCTATCCCTTCAACGGCCGCAAGAACTCCGCCGAGGGCACGCTGTCGGTACATGACGCCCTGCGGGTGTTCTCCATCCGCACCCTGGTGGCCACGAAGTTCCAGGAGGACAACAAGGCACTGGTCAGCGAGATCATCCGCAACCGCGAGTCGAACTTCCTGACCACGGATTACATTTTCTGAAGCGGGTGCTGGGTTCTGTCTGGGGCGATGGCTTTTCTGTAGGGGCGAATTCATTCGCCAAGCAGGCCGAAGGCCTGCCCTTCAAGGCCTAGCGGGGCACTGCGTGCCCCTTGGCGAATGAATTCGCCCCTACAAGGATTTCGCCCCGCCTTTGGCCAACGGAGATTCCCAATGCCCCGCCCCATCAGCCGGGACACCCGACTCTGCATGTCGCTGTCCGGCCGCCCCGGCAACTTCGGCACGCGCTTTCACAACTTCCTGTACGAAGCCCTGGACCTGGACTTCATCTACAAGGCCTTCACCACCACCGACCTGCCGGCCGCCATCGGCGGCATCCGCGCCCTGGGCATCCGCGGTTCGGCCATTTCCATGCCGTTCAAGGAAGCCTGCATCCCCCTGCTGGATGAACTGGACGCTTCGGCATCTGCCATCGACTCGGTGAACACCATAGTCGCCGACAACGGCTGGCTGAAGGGCTACAACACCGACTACAGCGCCGTGGCCAGCCTGTTGCACAGCCATGCCGTACCCAGGGACATACGCTTCGCCCTGCGCGGCAGCGGCGGAATGGCCAAGGCGGTAGCCAGCGCCTTCCGCGATAGCGGTTTCCGCCATGGCACCCTGGTCGCCCGCAACGCGGAAACCGGCCCGGCGCTGGCACGGGGTTGCGGCTACGAATGGCTGACGGAACTGGGCGATGCGCAGCCGCAAATGCTGGTCAATGTCACCCCGCTGGGCATGGAAGGCGGCCCGGAGGCGAACACCCTGGCCTTCACCCGCGAGCAGGTGGAAGCGGCGGAGTGGATCTTCGACGTGGTGGCCCTGCCGGTGGAAACCCCGCTGATCCGCCTGGCCCGCGAGCTGGGCAAGCCGGTGATCACCGGTGCCGAAGTCATAGTGCTGCAGGCCGTGGAGCAGTTCGTGCTGTACACCGGCATCCGTCCGGATGCCGGGCTGATCGAGCGGGCGGCGGCCTACGCCCGTGGAGAAGAGGGCGCAAGGCGCCTGTAGGGGCGATTTCAATCGCCAAGCAGGCCGTAGGTCTGCCCTGCCAATGCCCATCGGGGGCACTGCGTGCCCCTTGGCGAATGAATTCGCCCCTACAAGGATTCAGAACCGTAGGATGGGTGGAGCGTAGCGATACCCATCGATCGCCTGCGCGCTAACCCGTCCTCCCCACCGACAGCTCCTCGATCAGCGCCAGGCAATGCTGGAGCGCCGGCGCGGCTTCGCCCACGCGGCGGCTGATGACGATGGGCGAGGTGGCCTGGCTCTCTTCCAGGGATGCATAGCCGATATCCGAGCGATGCAGCACCTGCACCGAGGCCGGCACCAGGGTGATGCCGATGCCGGCGGCCACCAGGCCGATGGCGGTCTGCAGTTCATTGGTCCATTGCGCCACCTCGATCTGCAGGCCATAGGCGGCGAACAGCGCCAGGACATGGTCGGCATAGCTCGGCCGCGGATTGCCGGGGTAGAGCACGAAGGGTTCGTTGGCCAGGTCGACCAGGCTCACCGGGCCGGGCAGCAGCGGGTGTCCAGCGGGCAGGGCGGCCACCAGCGGGTCGAGGGTCAGCACTTCCTGCTGGATCGCCGCGTCGTCGATACGGATACGGCCGAAGCCGATGTCGATGCGGCCCGCCTTCAGTGCGTCCACCTGTTGCAGCGTGGTCATTTCCGACAGGCCCAGTTCCAGCCCGGCGTCGCTGCGCAGGCGGCGGATCAGGTCGGGCAGCACGCCGTAGAGCGTGGAGGGGGCGAAGCCGATGCCCAGCCAGGCCTTTTCCCCCGACCCAATCCGGCGGGTATTGTCACAGACCTTCGTCAACTGCTCGAGCAGGGTGCTGGAATGCTCGTGGAAGAAACGCCCGGCCTCGGTCAGGCGCAGGGGCCGGCCACGGTCCAGCAGGGCCACTCCCAGTTCGTCCTCGAGCTGCTGGATCTGCCGGCTCAGAGGGGGCTGGGCGATGTGCAGGCGTTCCGCGGCGCGGGTGAAATTGAGGGTTTCGGCGAGCGCCTGGAAATAACGCAGGTGGCGAAGCTCCATGGGGACTCCGGTGCGATGACGGTGCGGATAGGTCGATACCTTTGAGGTATCGCGCTAGACAAACTCTATATTGGACCCCAGCGTTTGTCGCGGCCACTATCCAGAACCAGAAGAACCGAACCTGATGGGTATTGAAGTGAGCCAAGTCCTGATCGAAAGCGTCGAGGCGATCATCGTCGACCTGCCGACCATCCGCCCGCACAAGCTGGCCATGCACACCATGCAGAACCAGACCCTGGTGGTGATCCGCCTGCGCTGCTCCGATGGCATCGAAGGCCTCGGCGAGTCCACCACCATCGGTGGCCTGTCCTACGGCAACGAGAGCCCGGAGAGCATCAAGCAGAACATCGACAGCCACCTGGCTCCGCTGCTGGTCGGCCAGGACGCCAGCAACATCAACGCCGCCATGCTGCGCCTGGACAAGGCCGCCAAGGGCAACACCTTCGCCAAGTCCGGCCTGGAAAGCGCCCTGCTGGACGCCCAGGGCAAGCGCCTCGGCCTGCCGGTCAGCGAGCTGCTCGGCGGCCGCGTGCGCGACGGCCTGGAAGTGGCCTGGACCCTGGCCAGCGGCGACACCGCCAAGGACATCGGCGAAGCCGAGCACATGCTGGAAATCCGCCGCCACCGCATCTTCAAGCTGAAGATCGGCGCCGGCGAGGTGAACAAGGACCTGGCCCACGTCATTGCCATCAAGAAGGCCCTGGGCGATCGCGCCAGCGTGCGCGTCGATGTCAACCAGGCCTGGGACGAATCCGTCGCGCTGCGCGCCTGCCGCATCCTCGGCGACAACGGTATCGACCTGATCGAACAGCCCATCTCGCGCATCAACCGTTCCGGCCAGGTGCGCCTGAACCAGCGCAGCCCGGCGCCGATCATGGCCGACGAATCCATCGAAAGCGTCGAGGACGCCTTCAGCCTGGCCGCCGACGGCGCCGCCAGCATCTTCGCCCTGAAGATCGCCAAGAATGGCGGCCCGCGTGCCGTGCTGCGCACCGCGCAGATCGCCGAGGCGGCCGGCATCGCCCTCTACGGTGGCACCATGCTGGAAGGCTCCATCGGCACCCTGGCGTCGGCCCACGCCTTCGTCACCCTCAAGCAACTGACCTGGCACACCGAGCTGTTCGGCCCGCTGCTGCTGACCGAGGAAATCGTCAGCGAAGCGCCGGTTTACCGTGATTTCCAGCTTCACGTGCCGCGTATCCCGGGCCTCGGCCTGGCTCTGGACGAAGAGCGCCTGGCGTTCTTCCGCCGCAAGTAAGGAGGAGTATCAACCCATGCTGTTCCACGTGAAGATGACCGTGAAGCTTCCGGTCGACATGGACCCGGCCAAGGCGGCCAAGCTCAAGGCCGACGAGAAGGAGCTGGCCCAGCGCCTGCAGCGCGAGGGCAAGTGGCGTCACCTGTGGCGCATCGCCGGCCACTACGCCAACTACAGCGTTTTCGACCTCGCCAGTGTCGAGGAGCTGCACGATACCCTGATGCAGCTGCCGCTGTTCCCCTACATGGAGATCGAGGTGGACGGCCTCTGCCGCCACCCGTCGTCGATTCACGAAGACGATCGCTGATCGCTTCGCAACCGATAACAACAAGATGAGGAATTAGCCATGACTATCAAACTGTCCAGCACCGAAAGCGTCCAGAAGTTCTTCCAGGAAGTCAGCGGTTTCAACAACGACCAGGGCGACCAGCGCATGAAGAAGCTGGTCAACCGCATCCTGCTCGACACCATCAGGATCATCGAGGATCTGGAAGTCACCACCGAGGAATTCTGGAAGGCGGTGGACTACCTCAACCGCATGGGCGCCCGTGGCGAAGCCGGCCTGCTGGTGGCGGGCCTGGGCCTGGAGCATTACCTCGACCTGCTGCTGGATGCCCAGGACGAGCAGGCCGGCCTGACCGGCGGCACCCCGCGCACTATCGAAGGCCCGCTGTACGTGGCCGGCGCGCCGATGTCCGAAGGCGAAACCCGCATGGACGACGGCACCGATCCGGGCGTGCCGATGTTCCTCCAGGGCCGTGTGGTGGACGGCGAAGGCAAGCCGGTCGCCGGCGCCATCGTCGACCTGTGGCACGCGAACACCAAGGGCACCTACTCCTACTTCGACACCACCCAGTCGGACTACAACCTGCGCCGCCGCATCGTCACCGACGCCGACGGCCGCTACCGCGCCCGCAGCATCGTGCCGTCCGGCTACGGCTGCCCGCCGGATGGCACCACTCAGGAAGTGCTGAACCTGCTGGGTCGCCACGGCAACCGTCCGGCACACATCCACTTCTTCATCTCCGCGCCGGGCTACCGTCACCTGACCACCCAGATCAACCTGTCCGGCGACGAGTACCTGTGGGATGACTTCGCCTACGCCACCCGCGACGGCCTGGTGGGCGAGCTGCGCTTCGGCGAGAACCTCCACGGCGTGGAAGGCCGCGTCGCCGAGATCGACTTCGACTTCCAGCTGCAGAAGGCCCTGACTCCCGAGCAGGAAGCCATCCGCGATCGCGTACGCGCTGAAGCCTGAGTTACCGACTTGGCGGGGGAGGCTGGTTCCCCCGCCATTTGAGCCGGCCGTTTGGCCGGCTTTTTTTTTTTA